>JAPPEF010000379.1 GCA_028875335.1 Gemmatimonadota bacterium | reverse complement strand
CCAGCATGAATTCTTGGCCTGGGAACATCTGCGTGATCGTGCCGGGCAGAAACATAATCGACTGGGCAAATATGATCGGAATCACGCCCGCGGTGTTGATCCGCAACGGAATGTGCGTGGTCTGGCCGCCGTAAACCCGCCGTCCGACGACGCGCTTGGCGTACTGCACGGGAATTTTGCGCAGCCCCTGAGTCAGCAAGATAACAAAGGCCACTACGGCGAACATTAGCGCGACGAGGAAAATTTCTTCAATGATGTTCTTGCTGAAACCGCGATTGATGATAAAAAGTTCATACTCCTGATTGATCGCGTAGGGCAACTCGGCGATGATGCCGATGAAGATGATCAGAGAAATGCCGTTGCCAATGCCGCGCTCCGTGATCTGCTCACCCAACCACATGATAAAGACCGTGCCGGTGGTAATTGTCAGCATAGTCGCCAGCGTAAAGCCAATGCCCGGGTCGGCAACTGCCGGCTGACCCGAGTACGGGGCCTTGATGTTGGTAATGAAGAAACTGACGCCGTAGGATTGAGCAGCCGCTAGAAAGACTGTACCATAGCGCGTGTACTGGGTGATTTTCTTGCGCCCCTCTTCGCCTTCGCGCTGCAATTTCTGGAAGTAGGGAATAACCGCGCCCAGCAACTGCAAAATGATCGAGGCGCTGATATAGGGCATGATGCCCAAAGCGAAGATCGTCCCGCGGGTAAAGGCACCACCCACAAACATGTCGTACAGCCCAAAAAGGGTGTTGCCGGCGCTTTCAAAGTACTCTTTGAGCACGACCAACTCGACACCGGGGACCGTGATCTGACCACCGATGCGATAGACGATCAAAATCCCTAAGGTGAAGAGGATGCGACGCCGCAAATCGGGAATTTTGAAGCAGTTTTGAAAACTCTGCACCAATTGCATCAAATCACCTCGGCCTGGCCACCCGCTTTGGCAATTTTCTCTGCTGCCGCAGTGGAAAATTTGTGCGCCTTGACCGTCAAGGGCTGACTCAGTTCTCCTTCGCCTAGGACCTTCAGCGGCCCTGATGGCTTGGCGATCAAGCCGGCAGCAGCCATTTCCTCTGGCCCAACTTCCCCGCTGAGTCCCCTCTCTTCGAGATCGCGCAGATTGACGACCTGATAGATCGTTTTGAATTTGCGATTGGAAAAACCCACCTTGGGGATATGGCGAAACAGCGGCAGCGAACCGCCAGTAAACCCAACGCGGTTACCGCGTCTAGCACCGGACCTAGCCCGCTGACCTTTGTGGCCTTTGCCCGCGGTCTTACCTGTCCCCGAACCTGGCCCTTGTCCCAGCCGCTTGCGGTTCCGCTTAGACCCTGGAGGGCATTTTATGTTTTCTAGACGCATGGCACACTCTCGCTTACTATTCTACTTCCTCGACTGCGACCAGATGCTTGACTTTGGCGATCATACCCCGGATCTGGGGCGTGTCGTCGTGTACGACCTGTTGATATAGGCGCTTGATTCCCAAAGCCTCAATCGTCGCCTTTTGACCTTTGGCGCGTCCGATGGCACTGCGCCGCTGTGTGATGACTAGTTTCATTGGCTGTTAATCCCAAGCGCGAAGCGATTCCACCGGCACGCCGCGCTCCCGAGCGATCATCTCGGCACTGCGCAGTTGCGCCAGTGCTTTGACGGTCGCCTTCACTGAATTCTGCACGTTGTTGGATCCGAGGGATTTGGTCAGAATATCGTGAACGCCGGCTAGCTCCAGTACGATGCGGGTGCCGCCGCTGGCGATGATCCCGGTTCCCGGGGTAGCTGGCTTAAAAAGTACCTTGGCTGCGCCAAAAACCCCGACGATCTCATGCGGTATGGTCCCATCAATCACTGGGACCTCGACGACGTTCTTTTTCGCCGCCTCGGCACCCTTGCGGATGGCCTCGGCAATCTCGCCGGCTTTGCCAGCACCAAACCCCACTCGGCCATTGCGGTCGCCAACTACAACCATCGCGCTAAAGCTGAAGCGCCGACCACCCTTGCGCACGTGCGAAACTCGCTTGATGCTGTTTTGAACGACAACTTCGCTCAACTCTCCATCGCTGGAATCGGATTTCGCTCTGCTAGTATCTGCTTTCGCCACGCCGTTCTCCCTTAGAAATTCAAGCCAGCTTCCCGCGCTCCGTCGGCCACGGCTTTGATCACCCCGTGATAGAGGAATCCACCGCGGTCAAAGACGACCTGCTCAATGCCTTTTTCGCGCGCCTTAGCAGCGACCATTTTGCCAACCTCGTGCCCTTGTGCCACGCGATTGTCAAACTGCCGTTCCCTCAGCTCCTGAGATTGAGTGGAAAGCCCTAAAAGAGAATGACCTGCCACGTCGTCGACGAGCTGCACCTCGATATGGCGCAGGGAACGATGCACCACCATGCGCGGGCGCGCGGACGTACCAGAGACGATCTTGCGCAGCCGGTGGCGCCGCCGCTGCCGGCGCTGGCGGTTCTCGACTAGGTGTTTTTTGTCTTTCATTAGGCTACTGCTGCCTTGCCCTGTTTCCAGTGAATAGTCTCGTTCTCATAGCGGATCCCCTTGCCCTTGTAAGGCTCTGGGCGGCGCTTGAAGCGAATATCGGCGGCCACCTGACCCACCAGTTGCTTGTCGATGCCCCGGACGACGATGCGGGCTTGTGCTCCTCCAGTGCCTTCGGACACCTCAACTTGGATACCCTCGGGCACCTCGTAGATCACCGGGTGCGAATAGCCTACGTGGAGCACAAGTTGTCTGCCTTTAACCTCCGCCCGGTACCCTACGCCGAATAGCTCCAAGTTCTTGAAAAAACCCTCGGAGACCCCCTCGACCGCATTAGCGATCAAGGAGCGAGTCAATCCGTGTAGAGAGCGAGCCTGTTTACTCTCGTCTTTGCGCGTCACCGTTACAGCGCTGTCTTGTTGAGCCACCGCGAGGTGCTCGGCGACAAACGGCACCTGCAACTGACCCTTCGGCCCTTTTACGGAGACCTCGGCAGGAGCTAACGCGACTTCGACGCCCTGTGGTAGAGTAAGGGGTTTACTGCCTATGCGCGACAATCTAACATTCTCCCAATGGATTTATTTACCAGACGCTACAGAGGACTTCGCCGCCTACGCCGTTCATCCTCGCTTCTTTATCCGTCATCACTCCCTTAGAGGTGGAGACGATGGCGATGCCTAGCCCGCGGAGCACGCGCGGGATATCGGCTTTGCCCGCATATTGACGCAACCCAGGCTTACTAGCGCGTTCTAACCCGCGGATGATGCTATTATCATTCTGATCGTAACGCAGATAGAGCCGCAAAATGCCCTGCTTGCCGTCTTCGATAAAGGCAAAGTTGTCGATAAAACGAGACTCGGCCAATACGCGGGCCACTTCTCGCTTTAGCTTAGAGGCGGGCACGTCAACTCGCGAATGCTTGGCGCTACAGGCGTTGCGAATACGGGTCAACATGTCTGCTATGGGATCCGTCATGCTCATATTGATTTCTCCAGCTCGCTACCAGCTCGCCTTGCTAACGCCCGGAATCTCACCCTTGAGGGCCAACTCGCGAAAACAGATGCGACACAGGCCAAACTTGCGATATACTGCACGCGGGCGCCCACAGCGATGGCAGCGGGTATAGGCTCGCGTGGAAAACTTGGGTTTGCGCTGCGCTTTGGCTATCAGACATTTCTTTGGCATTAGCAAATTCTTTCTAGCTCTATTGACTGAAGGGCATGCCCAACAATCGGAGTAACTCTTGGCCTTCCTCGTCGCTTTTGGCCGAGGTGACAATGGTAATATTCATGCCCCGAACTTGGTTGATCATATCGTAGTTGATCTCGGGAAATATGATCTGTTCCTTGATGCCCAAATTATAGTTGCCACGTCCGTCGAAGCTCTTGGGAGAAACACCGCGGAAATCTCGAACCTGCGGCAAGGCGAAACAGATCAAGCGGTCGAGAAACTCGTACATGCGGGTACCCCGCAAGGTGACCATGCAGCCGATGGGAATGCCGACGCGCAACTTGAAGTTTGAGATCGCCTTCTTGGCGTGGCGGATGGCGGGCTTTTGACCGGTAATCGCCGTCAATTCGGATACAGCTCCTTCGAGCACCTTGGGCTCCTGTACCGCCTCGCCAACGCCCATGTTGACGACTACCTTCTGCAGGCGTGGCACCTGCATGTCGTTTTTAAAGGCGAATCGGGCCTTGAGTTGAGGCAGCGCCTCTTCTCTGTACTGTTTTTTTAGTCTGGCTTCGTACATGGCTTATTCCGGGTCGATCATTTCGCCGCTGCGAACAGAGACGCGCACGTATTTACCGTTGTCCAACTTCCTGTGACTAATGCGCGTCGGTTGGTCGGTCTTCGGGCAAACGATCATGACATTGGAAACATGGATCGGAGCCTCGCGTTCGGCGATACCACCTTGGGGATCGCGCGATGTGGGACGGGTGTGATGCTTGCGCATATTCACGCCTTCGACGATGATTCGCTCCCGATCTTTAAACACGCTGAGTACGGTCGAGCGCCGGCCTTTATCGTTGCCGCTTATAACCTGTACTGTATCGTCTTTGCGAATGTCCATTGGGCTCTTCCTCAGACTACCTCGGGTGCCAGCGAGACAATGCGCATGTATTGCTTTTCGCGCAACTCGCGAGCTACAGGCCCGAATATGCGAGTACCTGTTGGCTCTTTGTCGTCATTGATCAATACGGCGGCATTGTCGTCAAAGCGGATATAGGAACCATCGGGACGGCGGTATTCCTTCTTGGTCCGCACGACTACGGCCTTGACGACTTGCCCCTCCTCTAAGGCCCCATTCGGTGCTACACCGTGGACGGCGACTACAATCATATCGCCAATGCTGGCATAGCGCTTGCGGGAGCCGCCGAGGACGCGAATGCAACGGCCCGTGCGGGCCCCGGCATTATCCGCCATTTTGACTACGCTGTATTCCCGAATCATTTCGTTCCTAACAAGCCTAATTTTTTATTTACTGCCGCTCTAATACGTCAACGAGCCGCCAACGCTTAGTCTTGCTCATAGGCCGACACTCCTCAATGCGCACCAAATCGCCAACCTGCGACTCTTCCCGCTCGTCGTGGGCGACGAACTTGGCGGTGCGGCGGATGATCCGGCCGTACAGGGCATGCGGAATACGCTGTTCAACCGCCACGATACGCGTCTTGATATTGCTGGCCTTGAGCACTCGGCCTTCGGCCTGACGCCGGCCTGTCTTTTGTTTTGCCATTTCCCTCCCTACTTCCCACCGGCTAGGGGACGAATCCCAAGGGAGTGCTCTTTGAGCACCGTGTGCGCTTTGGCAATATCGCGCCGCACCTGCCGCAAGCGAATGGGACTGGTCAACTGGCCGGCTACGTGCTGAAAACGCAGGTTGAAGAATTCCTCGTGTAGTTCTTCCAACCTGTTTTGCACTTCCTCTGAACTCATCTCGCGCAATTCGCTGACCTTCATAACTTCAAACTCGTTTGACGACTTTGGTCTTGATGGGCAGTTTGTGACCGGCGCGGCGGAATGCCTCGCGGGCCATGTCTTCGGGCACCCCGGAAAGCTCGACCATCACCCGCCCGGGTTTGACCACCGCAACCCATCCCTCGGGCGGCCCCTTGCCTTTGCCCATGCGAGTTTCGGCCGGTTTCTTGGTGATCGGTTTGTCGGGAAAAATGCGGATCCACATCTTACCTGTGCGACTCATCGCCCGACTAATTGTCACGCGCATAGCTTCGATCTGACGGCTGGTAACCCAACAAGGCTCGAGGGCTTTGAGGCCATATTCGCCGAAGGAAACCATGTCCCCGCCTTTGGTCTGGCCGCGCATGCGGCCTCGCGCCTGCTTCCTCCACTTGGACTTCTTGGGCATCAACATGAGAGTGCCTCGCTGTAATTAGACCGCCCGCGCGGCCCCTTCTTCTTCAGCCACGACTTCGCCGTGGCAAATCCAAACTTTTACGCCCACAGTCCCCGATACGGTGTATGCTGTCGCCATGGCGTAGTCGATATCGGCGCGCAGCGTGTGCAAGGGAACCCGACCGGCTGGCTCAGAACGCTCGCGCCGCCCCATCTCCGAACCACCGATGCGCCCGGAACAGACGATGCGGATACCCTCGGCCCCCATGCGCATCGACGAGGCGACGGATTTTTTCATGGCCCGGCGGAAAGAAACGCGCTGCTCTAGCTGGCGGGCGAGATTGTCGGCTACTAACTGAGCATCCAGTTCGGGCTTTTTGATCTCTTGGATATTGAGCGAGACATCCTTGCTGGTCAAAGCCTTAAGCTCGTCGCGGATCTTATCGACTTCGGCTCCACGGCGACCAATGGCAATACCAGGACGAGCCGTATGCACTTCAACGGTAACCCGCTTGGGCTGGCGCTCGATGTTGATCTGGGACACGCCAGCTCGCTGTAGGCGCTGGCGCACGTAGCGCCGAAGCATGAGGTCTTCCTTGAGCAACTCGGAAAAATCCTTTTCGGCGAACCAATTTGAACGCCAAGGCTTGATGACCCCAAGACGGAAGCCGTATGGATGTGTTTTCTGGCCCAAGGTGTCCCCCTTAGTTGACCTCGTCGCTGACGACGACCGTGAGATTGCAGTGGCGCTTGCGAATGCGATCGGCTGAGCCTCGGGCTCGCGGACGAATGCGCTTGAGATCGCGTCCTTCGTCGGCGAAGACGCGAGTTACGTAGAGATCATCGGCGTCGACCGGATTTTCTTCGTCTTGATTTACTCCATTGGATATAGCCGAACGCAGAGTCTTTTCGACCAGCTTGGCCACTGGGCGAGGCGAAAACCGAAGAATGGTAAGGGCCTCGGCGACTGGCTTGCCGCGAATCAGATCAATGAGTTGGCGCACCTTAGTGGTCGGCACACCGATTTGTTTAAGTACGGCTTTGGCTTCCATGCTTAGCTTATTGTACCCTCGTGCCGCGCTCGGTCAATCTGCCTCCGTGGCCGCGGAAAGTGCGGGTCGGAGCAAATTCGCCGAGCTTGTGCCCGACCATGTTCTCTGTGATGTACACCGGAATGAACTTATTGCCGTTGTAAACGGCTAGCGTATGGCCGACGAAGTCGGGTGTAATGGTTGAACGCCGCGACCAAGTCCGTACGACCTGCTTATCGCCCGTGCGATTGAGGTACTCGACCTTTTTTGCTAAATGCCCGTCGATAAAAGGGCCTTTTTTGATCGATCTTGCCATAATCCCTCGCTACTTCACGTTGCGCCGGCGTATGATCCACTGATTGCTGCGGTTTTTGCGCCTGCGCGTCTTGTACCCTTTGGTGGGCTTGCCCCAAGGGGTGACCGGGTGCCGTCCGCCTGAAGAGCGACCTTCGCCGCCCCCATGCGGGTGATCCACCGGATTCATAACTACGCCCCGCACCTTGGGTCTGCGCCCTAACCAACGCGCGCGACCGGCCTTGCCAATGACGATATTGGCGTGTTCTATATTTCCCACTTGCCCCAAGGTCGCCATGCACTGGACTAGCACTTCGCGATTCTCCCCGGAAGGCAGCCGCAACTGCGCCCGCCCGCCGTCGCGACCGAGAAGCTGCACTTCAGCGCCTGCGCTGCGCGCTAACTGCCCACCGCGACCGGGATTGAGCTCGACATTGTGAATCGTCGCCCCCAAGGGAATATTGGCTAACGGCAAGGCATTGCCGACTTGGATGGGGGCATTGGGACCGGCGATGACCTCGGCTCCGACCCTTAGCCCCAAAGGCGCGAGAATATAGCGCTTGTCTCCGTCGGTATAGACGACTAAGGCAATAAATGCCGAGCGATTGGGGTCGTATTCGATCGCGGCGACCCGACCTGGCACACCGAGCTTGGTGCGCTTGAAGTCGATGACGCGGTAGCGCCTCTTGTGCCCCCCTCCGCGCCGACGCATGGTCATGCGGCCCTGATTGTTGCGCCCTCCCGACTTGCTAACGGCAGCAGCAAGTAACGACTTCTCGGGCCTACTACGCGTCAATTCCTCAAAGGAGTTGACCGTCTTGTAGCGCAGCGTCGGGGTTGTGGGGCGAAATTTCTTGACTGCCATCTCAAGTCCAGTTTAGCTAGGTATTTTCTACAAATTCAATGGAGTCGCCAGCCCGGAGCGTCACATAGGCCTTTTTCCAACCAGCACGCCGCCCTAGGTACATCCCTTGCCGCTTGGGCTTGCTGGGGACTTTGATGGTGCGGACGGATTCGACCTTGACCGAAAAAATGGATTCTACTGCCTGGCGAATCTGGAGTTTGTTAGCCTTGGGATGGACGCGAAAAGCGTATTTGTTGCCCTCGCGCAGCACTGAGGCTTTTTCGGTGATCACCGGCTCCTGAATAATCGCTCGCGGGTTCATCTTCTCAGCCTCTCTGGCCATGGGTTTCTACGAGTCGGTCAAAGGCTTGGCGAGTAAACAAGATTACATCCGCTGCTAGCAAGTCATAGGTAGCTAGCGAACCGAGATGGGCAATTTTCACCTTGGGCAGATTGCGGCTCGATTTGATCAACACTGGGGAGCTTTCCGCAGTGACGAACAGGACCTTCTGGTCTTTGAGACCGCACGCTTCAATAACCTGCTGAAAGGAACGGGTGCTGGGAGCAGGAAAGCCGAAGTCGGTAACGACCTTGACCTGCCCCTCCGTGCCTTTGAGCGTGAGAGCCGAGCGGAATGCCAGACGCTTGAGGGACTTGGGCAGCTTGGAAGAATAAGAACGGGGATGGGGACCAAAGGCCACACCGCCACCGCGTACCAAAGGCGAGCGCAGCGAGCCCCGACGCGCCCAACCCGTGCCTTTCTGGCGATGGTGCTTCTTACTCGTGCGGGCTATTTCGGACCGGGTCTTGGCCGAGGCCGTCCCCTGTCGCTGATTCGCTTGGTGGGCGACAACCGCTCGGTAGAGGGCGTATTCCGAAACCGCAATGCCGAACAAATCCTCGGGCAGTTCCACTGAGCCGTTTGCCCGCCCTTCGCTGTTTAGCTCTTCTACCTGCGCACCCATGGTCGAATTAAACCTTTATGTCAATGCCGATACCCGCAGGCAGATCGAGCTTCATCAGCGCATCCACGGTCTGCGGCGTCGAATCGTAAATGTCGATGAGCCGCTTGTGGATGCGCGTTTCGAACTGCTCGCGCGATTTCTTGTCCACGTGTGGGGATCGCAGCACCGTGTATATGGTGCGAGCCGTCGGCAGCGGCACTGGTCCGGCGATGCGAGCCCCGCTCCGCTTGACCGTCTGGACGATCTCGTCCACAGACTTGTCCAACGCCATATGGTCGTAGGCTTTGAGGCGAATGCGTATTCTGTCAACTGCCACTGGCTCGCATCTCCCTAACGCGGCTATCCTAGTTGGAAACCTCGGTGACAACGCCAGAGCCGATAGTCCGACCACCCTCTCGAATGGCGAAGCGCAGCTGCGGCTCAATGGCGATAGGCTGGATTAGCTCTACTTCCATATTAACATTATCGCCGGGCATGACCATCTCAGTGCCCTCGGGCAAAGCAATAGTCCCGGTAACGTCGGTGGTGCGAAAGAAGAACTGGGGCCGATAACCAGAGAAAAAGGGCTTTTCGCGGCCGCCCTCCTTAGGAGTCAACACCACGACCTCGGCCTTAAACTTGGTGTGCGGCTGAACAGAAGCGGGCTTGCAGACGACCATCCCGCGCATTAGCTCAGCTTTTTCGACGCCGCGGAGTAGCAGACCGACATTATCTCCGGCCTCGCCCTCGTTGAGCAACTTGCGGAACATCTCAACGCCGGTGACCGTGGTCTTGCGCGTCTCCTTGATACCGACGATATCTACCTCTTCGCCGACTTTGATCCGACCGCGCTCGACGCGACCAGTGCCTACCGTGCCGCGTCCTTGGATCGTAAACACGTCTTCGACCGGCATCAAGAAGGGCTGATCGACATCGCGCACCGGATCGGGAATGAACTCGTCAACGGCGCTCATCAATTCGTCAATCGACTGAGTGCCGGTCGGCGAGTCCGTTCCTTCCAGCGCCTCGAGGGCCGAACCGCGGATCATCGGGGTATCGTCGCCATCAAAGCCATACTCAGAGAGCAACTCGCGCGTCTCTAGCTCGACCAAATCCAAAAGCTCTTCGTCATCTACTTGATCGACCTTGTTGAGATAGACGACAATGCTGGGTACGTTGACTTGGCGGGCCAATAGAATGTGCTCGCGGGTCTGGATCATCGGCCCGTCGGCGGCGCTGACGACTAAGACCGCACCGTCCATCTGGGCGGCACCGGTAATCATGTTTTTGATGTAGTCGGCATGGCCGGGGCAATCAACGTGCGCATAGTGGCGCTTCTCGGTCTCGTACTCCTGATGGGAGACATTGATCGTCACCCCGCGCGCCTTTTCCTCCGGGGCGTTGTCGATTTCATCAACACCCCTAGCTTCGGCCAAGCCCTTGTTGGCCAAGTGTAAGGTGATAGCCGCTGTCAAGGTCGTCTTGCCGTGATCGACATGGCCAATGGTGCCGATATTGACGTGCGGCTTGTTGCGCTGAAACTGTTCCTTAGCCATTTACTTAATCCTCTCCTTTCCTTACTTGGGAAGGCGGTTAAACTTTAACTTTGAGTGTTGTCGACGATTTCTTCAGTAATGTGCTTTGGGACGGCTTGGTATTTGGAAAACTGCATGGTAAAAAGCGCCCGTCCTTGAGTTAGCGAACGCAGGCGAGTGGCGTAGCCAAAAGTCTCGCTCAGCGGCACGAAGGCCTGGACGACTTGGGCATCGGAACGGGGGTTGATGCCTTGTATCTCGCCGCGATGCGAATTGAGATCGCCCACTACGTCGCCCAAATATTGATCGGGGACGACGACCTCCAACTCCATAATCGGCTCCATGAGATAGGGAGCGGCCTTCAGGGCACCCTCTTTGAATGCCATGGATCCAGCGACCTTAAAAGCGACTTCCGAGGAGTCGACCTCGTGGTGCGACCCATCTACTAGCACGACCTTAACATCTTCGATTGGGTAACCAGCAACAGGGCCGGTGGTCATCGCTTCAATGATGCCCTCGCGCACTGGATTGATGTATTCCTTGGGAATGTTGCCACCGATGATTTTCGACTCAAAAACCAATCCACTACCCGACTCGCCCGGCTCGATCTCCAACTCGACGTGCCCGTACTGACCGCGACCACCGGTCTGCCGCACGAACCGGCCGATGCTCTCGACGGCCTTGTTCAGGCCTTCTTTGTAGGCCACCTGGGGCTTGCCGACATTGGCTTCGACCTTGAACTCGCGGAAGAGGCGGTCGATGAGTATCTCTAGATGGAGTTCGCCCATCCCCGACATGATCGTCTGGCCTGTCTCATCATCGAGCTTGATTTGGAAGGTCGGATCTTCCTCGCTGAGCTTGGACAGGGCAATATATAGCTGCTCTTGATCCACGCGCGTCTTTGGCTCAATGGCCACATGGACTACCGGCTCGGCGAATTCGATCTTTTCCAAGACGATAGGATGCTGCTCGTCGCACAGCGTGTCACCCGTAGTTGTGTTTTTGAGACCGACCACAGCGACTATATCGCCGGCATAGGCATGAGGCAGCTCGGTGCGATCGTTGGCATGCATCTCCAGTAAGCGCGCGGTCCGCTCGCGACGCTCAGTAGTCACATTGTAGAGGTAAGTGCCCGAACTCAACACACCCGAATAGACGCGCACAAAGGTGAGGCGCCCGACAAAGGGGTCCGTCATAACCTTAAAGGCCAACCCGGCAAAAGGCACATCGTCGAGGGCGGGACGCACCGCCTCCGCGCTGGAATGGGGCAGCATGCCCTTGACTTCGCCGATGTCGGCTGGGGACGGCAGGTAGTGCAGCACCGCGTCGAGCAAGCGCTGGACGCCTTTGTATTTGTACGCACTGCCGCACGTTACGGGCACGGCCTTTAGCGCAATGGTGGCTTGGCGCAGCGCAGCGCGGATCTCGTCGGGGTGAATTTCCTCTCCTTCGAGGAATTTTTCGAGTAGCCCATCGTCGAATTCGGCTACCGACTCAAGCAGCTTTTCGCGGTATTGCAAGGCATTCTCTAGCAAATCTGCGGGGATCTCGTCCTCGAAAAACTTGACGCCTTGGCTGGCCTCTTCGTAGGTAATGGCCTTCATCTCGACTAAGTCTATCAAGCCGTTGAACGTCTCACCGACACCGATAGGCAACTGGACGGGCACGAAATTGCTGTTCAACCGCTCTTGAAGCATGCTAAGGACCTGAAAAAAATCAGCCCCATTGCGATCCATCTTGTTGACGAAAGCAATGCGCGGAACCCCGTATTTGTCAGCTTGGCGCCAGACGGTCTCGGACTGCGGTTCCACCCCGCCGACCGCACAGAAGACACCTATGGCACCGTCGAGTACGCGCAGTGAACGCTCGACTTCGGCGGTAAAATCCACGTGGCCAGGCGTGTCGATAATGTTGATGCGGTGGTCCTTCCACTGGCAAGCGGTAGCCGCAGAGGTGATGGTAATGCCGCGCTCGCGCTCTTGCTCCATCCAGTCCATCGTTGCCGTACCGTCGTGGACTTCTCCCATGCGGTGAACTCGGCCCGTGTAGTAGAGGATCCGCTCAGTCGTAGTGGTCTTGCCAGCGTCGATGTGAGCCGCAATCCCGATATTTCGCGTGTCTTGTTGTGTAAACTGTCGTGCCATTTCGCTTGAAAACTCCCTAAAATCTATAGTGAGCGAAGGCCTTGTTCGCCTCGGCCATGCGGTGGACCTCTTCCTTCATGCGCACAGCTCCACCTTCCCCCCTCGACGCTGCGATAAACTCGTTGGCCAACCGCTCAGCCATGGTGCGCTCAGAGCGCTCGCGAGCGAAGCGAATCAACCAGCGAATCGAACGCGCCGTGCGCTCGTCTGGCCGCATTTCGACCGGCACCTGATAGGTCTGGCCACCGACTCGACGCGATTTAACCATGACGATAGGCTTGGCATTTTCTAGCGCCTTCTGGAAGACATCAATCCCGTCTTGGCCACTGCGCTCGACGACCAAGTCGATCGAGTCGTAAAATATGCGCTCGGCCACGCTCTTCTTGCCTTGCTTCATTAGCGAATTTACGAACCTCGCCGCCAAGACGTTGTGGAATTTCGGATCCGGCAGCAGTTTGCGTTTAATTGCTTTTTTACGCCGCGACATTGCTTATACCTTTAAGTTGGCCTTCGGGTGCCATACTTGGAGCGACCCTGGCGGCGGTCTGCCACGCCCGTCGCATCGAGAACGCCGCGCACGATGTGGTAGCGCACGCCAGGACAGTCCTTGATGCGGCCCCCGCGCACCAAGACGATGGAGTGTTCCTGCAGCGTGTGGCCCTCGCCTGGTACGTAAGCCGTGACTTCAATCCCCGTAGTCAAACGCACACGAGCCATCTTGCGCAGAGCCGAATTGGGCTTCTTTGGCGTCTGGGTATAGACTCGTGTACAAACGCCACGGCGCTGGGGACAACCTCTCAGCGCTGGGGAGTCCGTCTTTTTTAGTGACTTTTGCCGGCTTTTGCGGACCAGCTGGCTAACTGTTGGCAAACGCTATTTCTCCTCGTCATTTCGTAATAAATAGCAAGCTCATAATCTACATACACATTATATAACTGTCAACTACTCGCCCAAAACACCCGTTTCCGCAGCCGCCACTTCAGTCAACTCGGCTTTGCCATTGCCTTCGGGCTCCAAGCTTTCATAGGTGGTCTCTTGGTAGGACGTAGTGCCCGTGCCAGCTGGGATCAAGCGGCCGATGATGACGTTTTCTTTGAGGCCACGCAGATGATCTATCTTGCCTTGCACAGCCGCCTCGGTCAACACGCGCGTCGTCTCTTGAAAAGAGGCGGCAGAGATAAAGCTATCCGTGCGTAGCGAGGCACGGGTAATGCCTAGCAGGATCGGCTGGCAGGTGGCAGGATCGCCTCCCTCGTAGAGGACTTTGTCATTCTCTCTGTTGAAGCGGATCTTATCCACTTCCTCCCCTTCGAGAAAATTCGTGTCGCCTGGGTCGATGATGCGCACCTTCTGCAGCATCTGTTTAACGATCACCTCAATGTGCTTGTCGTTGATCTCTACAGCCTGTAGGCGATAGACATCCTGGATCTCGTTGACCAAGTATTCCTGCACCTTATTCACGCCTTGGACCCGCAAAATATCGTGCGGGTTGACCGACCCCTCGGAGAGGCGCTCTCCAGCTTCAACCCGGTCGCCTTCCTGTACGCGCAAGTGCTTGCCGTAGGGCACCAAGTATTTCTTTGTCTCGTCCTCGGGATTCAGCGGAGTGACGAACAGTTCGCGGTTGCCGCGAACTAGGCCGCCGAAGCTCACAGTGCCGTCGATTTCCGATATCACCGCAGGTTCCTTGGGACGGCGAGCCTCGAAGAGTTCGGCAACGCGCGGCAAGCCGCCGGTGATGTCGCGCGTCTTGGAGCGCTCGCGCGGGATCTTGACCAACACCTGCCCCGGTTCGACTTTATCGCCGTCTTCGACCAGAAGACGAGCACCGACCGGAATGATATAGGAACGGGATCCGTATTCCTCGCTCTCAATCTCAATATGCGGACTCAGCGAGCGGTCGCGCTGTTCGACGATGCCACGGACGCTCATACCCGTGCTTTCGTCGAATTCCTCGCGCATAGTTACTCCAGAAATGATATCATTGAACCTGATCGTGCCCGGACGGTCGGTGAGGATCACATTGTTGTATGGATCCCATTCGTATAGCACCTGATCCATCTCAACTTGCTCGCCGTTTTCGACCTTGAGCACCGCGCCATAAGGGGCGATTTGCCGCACCCGCACTCGATTCTGTTCATCGAGCAGCCCGATTTCACCGTTGCGTCCGATAACCGTAACACCGGCTGTCGGGTTTTGCACTGTATCGACGTTGGAAAATTGGACGCGACCGACTCGGCGAGCCGTGATCTGCGACTGTTCAGCAATACGGCTAGCCGTACCGCCAATGTGAAAAGTTCGCAGCGTTAGCTGAGTACCTGGCTCGCCAATGCTCTGCGCAGCCACGACCCCAACTGCCTCGCCCACATTGACCTCACGGCCAGTAGCCATGTTGCGCCCATAGCACTTGATGCACACGCCGCGCTCAGACTCACATGTCAGCACCGAGCGGATGTTCACTTCTTCAATGCCAGCTTGGGCAATGCGATTGGCGTCTTCTTCTTCCAACAAGACGCCCGCTTGGGCTACCACATTGCCATCGGCGTCGAGTGCGTCTTCTTGCAACACGCGACCGACGATGCGGTCGGCTAGCGGCTCGATTACTTCCTCGCCGTCCTTGAGAGCACCGGTCTTCAGCCCTTGGCTAGTCATGCAGTCCTCTTCGCTAATCACTACATCTTGGGCCACATCAACCATCCGACGAGTCAGATACCCGGCTTCCGCCGTCTTCAGAGCCGTATCGGCCAAACCCTTGCGCGCCCCGTGGGTCGAGATGAAGTACTCGAGCACCGACAGCCCCTCTTTGAAAGAGGCGATAATTGGCGTTTCGATAATTTCGCCGACGGCACCGGTCAGCTTTTTCTGAGGCTTGTTCATCAGGCCGCGCATGCCGCCTAGCTGTTTGATCTGATCCTCGCTACCGCGCGCGCCGGAATCCTTCATAACGTAAACCGAGTTAAAGCCCTCTTCGGCTTCCTCAAGCGTGCGCTGCACCGCGCGCGAGACCTCAGATGTGGCATGGGTCCAGATGTCGATAATCTTGTTATAGCGCTCGCCGTCGGTAATGATGCCATTGGCGTACTGATCGCGGACTTTTTCCACTTCCTTGAGCGCACCGTCAATGAGCTTGGTTTTAGCATCAGGTACGACTACATCGTCAACGGCGATGGACACGCCGGCCAGCGTCGCATAGTGGTAGCCCATATTTTTAAGCTGATCGACGAACTCGGCCGTACGCCTGTTGCCCAGCAGGCGATGCACTTTGGAGGTAATTCTCTTGATATCGCCCTTATCGACCGTGCGGTTGATAAATCCGATCTCCTCCGGGAGTACCTCGTTGAAAAGCAAGCGACCGACGGTTGTATTCACCATCTCGCCATTGATGCGCACCATAACCGGCTGGTGCAGGGTGATACGGCCCGCTTCAAAGGCCGCAACCGCTTCAGTCTTATTGGTAAAGCTACGCTCGACTCCACCGGCTTCGCTAAAGCGAACCTTGGTTAGGTAATAACTGCCGAGCACGATGTCCTGAGGGTTGTCCATAATGACCGGCTCGCCATCGGCTGGCTTGAGAATATTGTTGGTAGAGAGCATTAAGAGCCGTGCTTCAATCTGGGACTCGAACGAGAGCGGGACATGCACGGCCATCTGGTCGCCGTCGAAGTCGGCATTAAAGGCGGCACAGACCAGCGGGTGCAGACGAATGGCTTTACCCTCGACGAGAATGGGCTGAAAAGCCTGAATGCCCAACTTGTGCAAAGTCGGTGCCCGATTGAGCAATACGCAGTGGTCGCGAATGATCTCCTCGAGAATGTCCCAAACCTCCGGACGCTCGCGTTCGACCAATTTCTTGGCGCTCTTGACGGTTTGGACCAGCCCTTTTTCTTCTAATTTTTTAATCACAAAGGGCTTAAACAGCTCTAGGGCCATGCCCTTGGGTAGGCCGCATTGGTACAGTTTGAGTTCTGGACCGACGACGATGACTGAACGACCCGAATAGTCGACGCGCTTGCCCAACAAGTTCTGGCGGAAACGACCCTGTTTGCCCTTGAGCAGATCGCTGAGCGACTTGAGCGAGCGATTGCCGTCGCCGCGCACGGCCCGCGAGCGACGCCCGTTGTCGAAGAGAGCGTCAACGGCTTCCTGGAGCATTCTCTTTTCGTTGCGAAGGATGACCTCGGGAGCCTTGATGTGGATCAGCTTCTTCAAGCGATTGTTGCGATTGATTACTCGACGATAGAGGTCGTTGAGGTCGGAAGTGGCGAAGCGACCGCCCTCTAGAGGTACCAAGGGACGTAGATCCGGTGGAATGACCGGAATGTTGTCGAGAATCATCCACTCAGGCCGATTTTCGGATTGGCGAAAGGCCTCGACGACCTTGAGCCGCTTAAGCGCTTCCTGCTTGCGCTGGATCGAACTCTCCATCCTGACCAAGGTCCGCAACTCGGCCGAAAGCTCTTCGATATCAATCTGCTCTAAGAGCCGCTTAACCGCTGGTGCTCCCATATCGACATCGGGATCGCCACCCGCTTCCTCTACCTCAAAGAGCTCCTCCTCAGTCAAGAGCTGCAACTTCTCCACAGGTGCGCCCCGCGGATCAATGACAACATAGGACTCGTAGTAGAGGATGCGCTCGAGGTTGCGCATCGAGATGTCAAGCAGAGCACCGATGCGCGAAGGTAGCGACTTGAAATACCAGATGTGAGAAACCTGTACGGCCAATTCGATGTGACCAAGACGCTCTCGGCGAACCTTGACTTGCGTGACCTCAACGCCGCAACGGTCGCATACTACACCTCGATAGCGGATGCCCTTGTACTTGCCGCAGTGGCAGTTCCAGTCCTTGACCGGACCGAAAATGCGCTCGCAGAACAACCCATCGCGCTCTGGTTTGAAGGAGCGATAGTTGATCGTCTCGGGCTTGGTGACCTCCCCTTGCGACCAAGCGCGAATAGTCTCGGGAGAAGCGAGTTGAATGCGGATGGAATCGAAATCAGTTGGTTTGCGCGATGCATTGGCAGTCTGTAACACTGGCACCCCCTTTGCGCTTTATGCGAATGCTCTGCGATTCAATACGTCTCGACGATCCTACTGTCTTCAAGGATCACATCCAGACACAAACTCTGTAGTTCCTTAACCAGCACATTAAACGATTCTGGAATGCCTGGTTCTGGCGGGTTTTCTCCTTTCACGATGGCCTCGTATATCTTAGAACGCCCGGCGACATCGTCGGATTTGACAGTCAGCATCTCTTGGAGTGTATAGGCCGAACCGTAGGCCTCCAGCGCCCACACTTCCATCTCACCGAAGCGTTGGCCACCGAACTGCGCCTTGCCACCCAAGGGCTGCTGAGTGACCAGCGAGTACGGTCCGATGGAGCGAGCGTGAATTTTATCGGCGACTAAGTGCGAAAGCTTTAACATATATATGTAGCCCACGGTTACCCGCTTGTCTAGCTTGTTGCCGGTTCGCCCATCGTAGAGCACTTGTTTACCGTCGTTGGGCATCCCGACCTCGTCGAGCATCTCCCGGACCTCATCGAGGGATGCTCCGTCGAAAACCGGGGTCGCCACATACATGTTTAAAGCGTGGGCGGCCATGCCCAGATGGGTTTCAAAGATCTGGCCCAAGTTCATGCGCGAAGGCACACCCAAGGGATTGAGGGCGATATCTACGGGCGTACCGTCCTCGAGGAAGGGCATATCCTCCTCCGGCGCGATGTAAGCGACTACGCCCTTGTTGCCGTGGCGACCGGCCATCTTGTCGCCGACCGAGAGCTTGCGTTTCTTAGCCACATAGACCTTGACTAGCTGAGCGATGCCCGGCGGCAATTCATCGCCGCGCGTGATGCGCTCTATCTGGCGTTCTGTTTGCTCGTCAACCAGCTTTAGCTGCTCTTCGGCATAGCGCAAAAGTTCGGCGACCTCTGCGCTGACCTTGGGATCTGCGGTCCAGTCTCCTTCAGGCTGCACCGTGGAGAAATCCACCCGATCGAGCAGCCGCTCGCTCAATTGGGTACCTTTGCGGACCGCTAGCTCCCCGTCGTGGTGGTACAAGGTGTTCAACTTGACGGTGCCCACCACCTCTAGCAACATGGCGTTGCGCTCTCCTATCAGACGCTCTTTGCGCTCGGCAGCCTCTCTCTCGCATACGGCGATGCCCTCCCGACGCCGCGGCGAATTGCTCCTCTCACGGCGCGAGAAAACCTTGCGGTCGATGACCACGCCCTCCATGCCGGGGGGCGCCTTTAGCGACGCATCGCGGACATCCCCGGCCTTCTCGCCGAAAATTGCCCGCAAAAGACGCTCTTCGGGTGACAGTTCGCTCTCTCCCTTGGGCGTCACTTTGCCGACTAGGATATCACCGGGGCCTACCTCGGCCCCAACGCGGATAATACCCTCGTCGTCGAGGTTGCGCACCGCTCCTTCGCTGACATTGGGAATTTCGCGGGTAATCTCCTCTTGGCCGCGTTTGGTGTCGCGCACTTGAAGCTCAAATTCCTCAATGTGTACGGAAGTGAAGATGTCCTTTTTGAGGAGGCGCTCGCTGACGACGATGGCATCTTCAAAGTTGTAGCCGTTCCAAGGCATGAAGGCGACTAGGATGTTCACGCCCAGCGCTAAGTCTCCTCGGTCAGTCGCAGCACCATCCGCCAAGGGCTGGCCTGTCCGTATCTTGTCTCCAACTTGGGCCAAGGGGCGCTGGTTGATACAACAGTCTTGGTTAGAGCGAGCGAACTTGGTCAACTTGTACTCGTCGACATCCGCAGTATCCAATGGGGTCAGCCGCGTACTGCGCTTCTTGTCGCGGCGCACGATAATGCGCTCCGCATCGACGCTGACAACCGTGCCGGGGTTGCGGGCCACGACGACCGCACCCGAATCGAGCGCGACCTTGCTCTCCATTCCAGTGCCAACATAAGGTGCTTCGGTAAAGAGCAACGGCACTGCCTGGCGTTGCATGTTGGATCCCATGAGCGCTCGATTGGCGTCGTCGTGTTCAAGGAAGGGTATTAGGGCTGCTGCCCCACTGACGAGTTGATTGGGCGACACGTCCATGTAGTCGAGCTCGTCCGGGGTTACCATAGGATAATCATCTCGCTTGCGGGCTTTGACCAAGGGGTTGAGGAACTTGCCCTCGTCGTCGATAGGCGCATTGGCCTGGGCGATAATATATCTGTCTTCTTCGGCCGCCGTCAGAAATTCGATCTCATTGGTCACCTTGCCGTTTATTACCTTGCGGTACGGCGTCTCCAGAAAGCCGAAGGAATTAACCCGTGCATACGTACTCAACGAGGAGATCAGGCCGATATTGGGACCTTCCGGAGTCTCAATGGGACATATCCTGCCGTAGTGCGTATAATGCACATCCCGCACTTCAAAACCAGCGCGGTCGCGGCTCAGCCCCCCCGGACCGAGGGCGCTGAGACGGCGCTTGTGGGTCAACTCGTCGAGCGGATTGGTCTGCTGTATAAACTGCGAGAGCTGGCTCGAACCGAAGAACGCCTGGATTACGGTCGAAACCGTTCGCGCATTGACCAAGTCGTGCGGCGTGATCTGATCCTCGTCGCGCAGGTTCATGCGCTCGCGAATAGTCCGCGCCATGCGCGTCAGACCGATACTGAATTGCTGGGCCAGCAACTCCCCGACCAAACGCACGCGGCGATTACCTAAATGATCGATATCGTCGGTATTGCCCTGCCCTACCCGCAAATCCAACAGGTAGCGGATTATCGCCATGAAATCCTCTATATGCAGCACCGTGCTCTCGAAGGGAATGCCCACGTCCAAACGGCGGTTGATGCGATAGCGGCCCACATCGCCTAGGTTGTAGCGCTTGGCGTTGAAGAAGAGCCGATCTAGCAATTCGCGCACGGTCGCGATATTGGGCGGGTCGCCGGGACGCAGAAGGTTGTAGATGCGCGTGAGAGCATCTTCCTCATCTTCGCTTGGATCCTTCTCAAGCGTATTCTCTATGACCCCGGGATCCTTGTCCGACGGGGCAGCCAAAACTTTTAACTTCTTTACTTTGGCCTCCTGTAACGCCGTTAGATTCTCGCCGTTTATCTTTTCGTAGGTATCTAATAAAATTTCACCGCTATCTTTGTCGACGATGTCCTCGCTACCGTTGTAGCGACCGATCAATTCTTCGTCTACAGCCTCCTCGACCTCTTTGCGGAACAGACTGAGAATTTCGCCATCCTTAGAGCAGCCGAGCGCTTTCAAAAGCGAGGTCACCGGCAGCTTACGCCGTCGGTCGATATGCACGTACATGATGTCGTTGATGTCCATGCTGAACTCTAGCCACATCCCCTTGTAGGGAAGGATCCGCGCCGAGAACAGCCGCTTGCCATTGGGGTGCAGGGTCTCGTCGAAGAACACCCCAGGCGAACGGTGCAACTGGCTGACGACTGCGCGTTCGGCCCCGTTGATAATAAACGTGCCTTCACTGGTCATCAGGGGTAATTCGCCCAGAAATACGGCCTGTTCGACCACATCCTTGACCGGATGATCCGCGTTTTCTTTGTCGTGGGTTACGAGGCGAAGAGTCGCGTGCAACGGGGCGGCGAAGGTCATGTCCCGCTCGCGGCATTCCTCTTCGCTGTAACGGGGATTGCCAATGGAATAGCTGACGTATTCGAGAGAGTATATCCCGTGGACATCGGTGACGGGAAAAATACTCTGGAAGACTAGGTGCAAACCGCGCCGCTGGCGCTGGTGAGGCAGGACGAAAAGCTGCAGGAAGTCCTCGAAGGAGTCAAGCTGAACTGAAAGCAGGTTTGGCATCTCTGCGGCTTCTTTGATTTTGCCGAAAGAGCGCCGTTTAATACTGCCGTTCGTCTTTGCCAAAGTCCAACTCCTCAATTTGTGGTTTAAGGCAAATGCTCATGGAGCTATTGGACAATAGCTCCATGAATGCACGCTGCAGAAAAGCAGGTATGAACTAATGAGCTACTATATCCGCAGCAGTCCCCTATTGGAGTTCTACCGTGGCCCCGGCATCCTGCAACCGGCTCTGAATTTCTTCAGCTTCTTCCTTGGTCGCTCCTTCCTTGACGGGCTTGGGGGCCTCATCAACGAGGGCTTTGGCCTCTTTCAGGCCTAGGCTAGTAATCTCGCGGACGACCTTGATGACTTGGATCTTCTTCTCACCGGCACTAGTGAGAACAACGTCAAAGGAATCCTTTTCCTCGGCAACCTCTTCGCCGCCGCCATCGCTGGGCATCGCGCCAGCCATCATCACAGGCGCTGCGGCCGACACACCGAACTTGTCTTCGAGGGCTTTGACCAATTCGGCCAACTCTAAGACGGTCAGGCCGCCGATGGTCTCAATGATTTCGCCTACCTTGCCGTTGGCAGTGGTGGCAGTGGTTTCTTCGGTCATGGGATACAGCCTCCTGTATATCCTATTTGAGTTTGTTACGAATGGGAATCAGGCGTTCTCTCCGCCTTCTACCCGTTGCTTTTCGATAGCTGACAATGCACCAACCAATCCCCTAAGCAACCCATTTAAGACACCGCTTAGCCCGTAGAGCGGACTCTGGACACCGGCGACTACCTTGCCCATCAATTCTTCTTTAGAGGGCAGCTTAGCCAGCGCCTCGACTCTATCGGCGGCGAGGATTTCGCCTTCTATAAAGCCGGTCTTGATCTGAATTTTTCCGCCGTCGGTGACGAAGTCTTGCAGAATTTTGGCCGGTGCAATGGGATCTTCTTTTGAGTAGGCTATAGCCGTAGGCCCGGTGAGATACTCTTTGAGGCCGGTGATGCCCACTTCCTCGGCCGCGCGAATGGCCAAGCGATTTTTGATCACTTGGTATTGGACCTCAGCATCGCGTAGCTTGCTGCGCAACTCAGTCACCGAGGCCACATCAATACCCGTAAAATCGGCCAAATAGAAGCCTTTGTTCTCGGCCATAATGGCCTTCAATTCTTCTACTTTTGCTTCCTTTTCTGCTGTCGCCATAATAACGGAGCTTTCCTTACGCAGCGAGTTGGGCGCGGTCAATTTTGATGCTCGGCCCTGCTGCCGACGAGAGGACTAACTTGCGGATGTACTGCCCTTTCGCCGCAGCCGGCTTGGCACGCAAAATGGCGTCGGTAAAAGTTTGGGCGTTTTCGATCAGTGCCTGATCTGTAAAGGACAGCTTGCCGATGGGGCCTTGGGCGTTGTTGCCGGACTTACTATCGGCACGGTACTCAATGCGTCCGGACTTGGCCTCGCGGACGGCTTGAGCCACTTCGCGTGTCACCGTCCCGGTCTTGGGATTGGGCATCAGGCCCCGTGGGCCCAAGATTCTTCCCAGCTTACCCACCTGCCCCATCATATCTGGAGAGGCTACAACTAGGTCGAAATCGAGCCAACCGCCCTGAATTTTTTCGGCCATATCAGCTCCACCGACGAAATCGGCTCCGGCTTCTTCAGCCTCCTGCGCTAGCGGTCCCTGAGTAATGACTAAGACCCGGAGTTCCTTCCCAGTGCCGTGGGGCAACATCACCGTGCCGCGCAGCGATTGGTCGGCCTGTCGGCCATCAATCCCTAAATTGTAGCAAAGCTCAACAGTCGGATCGTAATTGTATGTTGGGAATCCCTTGAGAATCTTGATCCCCTCTTCCCACGAATAGGCCTTGTCGCGATCAAAAGAAGCCAAGGCGTTTCTGTATTTTTTTCCTCTGGCCATATCTTAAACCTCTATCCAAGGTTGCGATGCGAAACAACTAATCGATCAAGAGCCCCATGCTGCGAGCCGTCCCCGCGATCATCGACATCGCCGCTTCCATCGAGGCAGCGTTCAAATCGGGCATTTTCAATTCGGCGATCTCGCGCACTTGGTCTGTAGATACAACGCCAATGTGATCCCTGTTGGGCACGCCCGATCCCTTGGGTTGTCCAGCAGCCCGCAAAAGCAGCACCGCAGCTGGCGGCGTTTTGGTGATAAACGAAAACGTGCGGTCGGCGTACACCGTAATGATTACGGGAATGATCAACCCCTGCTGATCTTGGGTCTGGGCATTGAAAGTTTTGCAGAATTCCATGATATTGACGCCGTGTTGACCTAGCGCCGGCCCAACGGGTGGTGTCGGATTCGCCTGACCGGCCGGAACCTGCAACTTGATTTGGGCTATTTCCTTTTTAGCCATTTATTTTTCCTCTAAAAATCAGCCTACCGTCTCTTGAACCGGCTCGACCTGCAACACGTCCAATTCCACCGATGTACCACGCCCGAAGATGCTCACCATAATTTTCAGCCTGCGCTTCTCCGGCAGCACCTCCTGTACGGTGCCGATAAAATCCTTGAACGCGCCGTCGTTGACCTTGACCTGATCGTCGACGGCAAAGGGAATTTCTTCGACCTCTTGGTCCTTGCGGCGATCGACGTGCCCCAAGATGCGGTCGATTTCCTCCTGCCGCAGCGGTTGCGGCTTGCGCGCTGGGCCCACGAAATTGGTCACCCCGGGAATATTGGTCACCTGATACCAAGCATCCTTGGACATTTCCATTTCCACCAACACATAGCTAGGCAAAAACCGCTTCCTAGTCTTGGTTTTCTTGCCAGCGCGGAGTTCAACCACTTCCTCAGTCGGCACAACGACCTGAGCAATCGCACTGTTGGCAGCTCCCGACTCAATGAGCGACTCTAAATAGGTCTTTACTTTATTTTCATGTCCCGAATACGTATGTAGAGCGTACCAGCGCTGTGCCATGGCTTCAATCCGGTGGTGTTAGCTCCCGTTTGCCGAGCGTAAACAAGGAAAAGAAGCGGTGCCATGCTATGCACCGCTTCCCTTAGATAGGCCCTAGCGAGAATTACTGCCCCAGAAGCATTCCCCAAACAAAGGAGATAATCAGGTCGAACATGCCGATAAAAACCGCAAAGACCGCCGAAAAGACTAATACTACTCCAGTGGAACCAATCAAATCCTCGCGAGTAGGCCAGCTCACCTTAGAGAATTCGGTCCGCACATCTTTGACGAAATTAGTAAGTTTATTCCACATCCCGTTCCCTAATACAGAAGCCTGGCAGGGCAGACAGGACTTGAACCTGCAACCGCCGGTTTTGGAGACCGGTGCTCTACCAATTGAGCTACTGCCCTATGCCTAGCGGGCTTCCTTGTGGGCCGTGTGCTTGTGGCAAAAGCGGCAATATTTTTTGTACTCCACGCGGCTTGGCTGGTTTCGCCTGTTTTTAGTCGTAGTATAATTTTGCTGGCTGCATACTTCGCACTCCAGCGTTATTTGATCTCTTGGCATCAGAATTTGCCGTGTTTATATGGAAGCACTTAGGAAAGTGGAGCCGATGACCAGGATTGAACTGGTGACCTCATCCTTACCAAGGATGCGCTCTACCGACTGAGCTACATCGGCTGCAATCGTTTTGGTGATCTGGAGCGGGAAACGGGACTCGAACCCGCGACCCCGAGCTTGGAAGGCTCGCGCTCTAGCCAACTGAGCTATTCCCGCTCGAGCCGGATTAATGTCCGTAATGTCCGTTTAATTTACAGAAGTTTAAATATATAACAGCCCTTTTAATATGTCAAGAAGACGGGGCACAGGCACAAAACGCGAAACTCCCGGAAAGGCCCGTGCCTTTTCCGGGAGTCGCCGAATAAACTGAATTCTTGCGCTCAACGCGTGATCTTGACAATCCTGTAGTGCAGCTTGCCAACAGGAACCTCGATCTCGATTTCTTCTCCTACTTCGTGCCCGAGCAACCCCTTGCCTATCGGCGAAACCGTGGAAATTTTACCCGCTTCAAAATCCGCTTCCTCGGGAGCGACGAGCGTGTAGGTGAGTTGTCGCGCCTTCGCGAGGTCTTCTATCTCTACGGTGGCACCGATATAGACCTTGTCTTCTGGGATTGCCTCGTTTTCTAGCAGGCGGGCCCGGCTGAGTGTCTCTTCTAGCTTGCCGATGCGGTGCTCTAGGAAGAGCAACCTTTCTTTGGCCGCTGAATACTCGGCGTTCTCGGACAGGTCGCCAAACTCTCGCGCCCGCTGCAGCGCCTGACGCACTGCCGGACGTTCGGTCTCCTTGAGTCCCTTCAACTCGCCCTGAAGTTTTTCGTAGCCTTCTCGCGAAAGATATACTTCACTCATACAAATCCTCTAGCAGGAGAGAACAACATGCGCTATTCAACACAAAAAGCGGAAGCGCGCTACCGCTTCCGCTACTCAAGGGGATTAATTTACTAAAAACGGTGCCTAGGTGCAAGCTAAGGGACTTGCCCAAGTTCGCCACCCTTCTTTTAATAAATTTACAGACCGAGCCAATCCTTCCCAAACAACGCTCTCACGCGTCTCATGGCCTTGACACTCCTGCACTTTGCCGATCTGCATCTGGGCGTCGAAAACCACGGCAGCCTCGACCCAAGCTCTGGTCTGCATTCACGGGTTCGAGATTTTGCCGCCAGCCTAGAAGCGGTCTGCGACCTAGCCATTGAAAAGGCAGTCGATCTGGTCCTTTTCGCCGGTGATATGTACAAAAACTGCGATCCGACCCCGACCCATCAGCGCGTCTTTGCCCGCCAGCTCCAGCGCCTACAAGAAGCCCACATCCCCATCGTGCTGGTGGTGGGCAACCACGACGCGCCGGGAGCTTTCGGCAAAGCCACTTCGGTCGACATTTTCAGTACCCTACAGTTAGAGGGCACTCACGTCATCCGCCGCCCAGAGCTCCTGCGGATCGAAACAGCCAATGGCCCGGTGCAAGTGGCCGGCCTGCCCTGGCCAACGCGCCATGCCCTACTCACCCGTGATAAATACCGCGACCTGCCCTTAGAGGAAGTCCGCGTCGAGATCCAAAAAATCTGTGCAGCCCAGATCGACGAGTATGCCCGGCAACTCGATCCCAAGCTCCCGGGCATACTCGTCGCTCACCTCGCCGCTGCCGACGCCGTCTATTCTGGGGGCGAACGCACCGCTATCATCGGCCAAGACCCCGTGTTGCTCACCAGCACCCTTGCCAACCCCGCCTACGACTACGTCGCCTTGGGGCACATTCACAAATACCAAAACCTCAATCCGGGCCAACATCCTCCCGTGGTCTATTCGGGTAGCCTAGAGCGCATCGACTTCGGCGAGGAAGGCGAAGACAAGGGTTTCTGTCTCGTACGCATCGCAGAGGACACAACCGCGCCGAGGGGCCGCGCGACCACCTTTGAGTTCGTCCCCGTTCCAGTGCGGCGCTTTGTGACCATCAAGCTAAAGGTTCTCGATGGCCAAGACGCCACCGAGCGCATCGTCACTGCCTGTGCTGAGGCCGATCTGGCAGACGCCGTAGTCCGCGTCCTCTACGACCTGCCCGCAGGCTACGCCACACCGGTGGATCTACAACAGGTGAGGCAAGCGCTCGAACCGGCCTTCCACGTCGCTTCCATCCAACCGCGCTTCGCCCCAGAAGTGATCCACCGCCGCGCCGAAATCAGCGAGGAAGCCGAGCTAGGCGACGCCCTTGACCGCTACATTGACAACACCCCAGACCTGCAAGCCCACCGGTCCGAGTTCAAAAGCTACGCGCTCCACCTAGAGCGCGAGCTCGAATCAGGCCAACGCGACGAAGACGACGAATGATCCCTCTCTCCCTTTCGCTGCGCAATTTTCTCAGTTACGGCGAGGAGGTGCAGCCGCTCGATTTTACTCAGTTTCACGTCGCCTGCCTCACGGGAGGCAATGGCCACGGCAAATCCGCCCTGCTCGACGGGATTACCTACGCTCTGTGGGGCCAAGCCCGCAAAAGCCGCAGCGACGAAGAACTGTGTCGAATCGGAGCCAGAGAGATGCGGGTTGACTTCGACTTCGCCCTCGGCGAAAAGCACTTCCGCGTCATCCGCAGTTGGCGCCGCACCAAGCGGGGTGTCCCGGCTCTTGACCTACAAGTAGAAAGCGACGGCGTCTTCCGCACCCTCAGCGAAGGCGAGGGCATTAACCCCACCCAACGGCGCATCAACGAGCTCCTATCCATGGACTACGACACCTTCGTCAACTCGGCCTTCATAGTCCAAGGACGCGCCGACGAGTTCACCCAGAAAAACGCCAGACAACGCAAAGAAGTCCTCGGGCGAATCCTCGGCCTAGGGCGCTACGACCAACTCCAAGGCATGGCTCGGGTCCGCTATCAAGAGCACCAGCGCCAGGGCGAGATCCTGCAGACCCGCCTCGGCGAACTCGATGCCGAATTGGCCAAGCGCGAAAAATACGAATCCGAGCTGAGCGCCGTCGATGACCACCTCGCTCTACTCGGCAGCGAAATCAGCAGCCGAGAAAAAGCGCAAGCCGAGTTGGAAACCCAGCGCCTAGAACTGGATCGGAGCCGCCAGCGCGTCGCTGAGCTAGAGCGGGAACAGCAGCGCGTTTCCGAGCGGGCGCAGCAGGTCTCCGCCGAACTCGAAAACCTGCGGAAGCAGCAGCGCCAAGACGGTGAAATCCTAGCGGCCGCCGAATCCATTGAGCAGGATTTTGCAGCCTATAATCAGCTCCGCACTCAAATCGGCCTACTCGAACAAAAAGCTCAGGAGCACGGCAAGTTAGAGGCCTGCCACCGACAGCTAGAAGAGCAAATCGCCCAGACGCGCCAAGAAGTGGAACGGCAACAAGAACGCTGGGCGGCCACTCTCGACCAGCAACAGCGCCAGCTCGACGGACACCAAGCCTTGCTCAATCAGGAGCAGACCATCGCCATCCGCTATGCCCAACTCAAAACTCTCAGCGAGCAGGCCCAAGCTCTAGAGCAGGCCCGGATTCGCTACGAGGATCTCCTCAGCGAGCGCCGCGACTGCGAAAACGTACTATATCGCGCAGAGCAGGACCGCAAGAATCAACGCCAAGCGCTCGCCAAGCAATTGGCACAGTTGGACCGAGCCTCTTCCGAGGGAAAAACCTTAGAAGCCCGCATTCACCAGTTGCAAGCACAACGGATTCAATTACAGGCCAAAGCCGAAGAACGGGATCGCCTCAAGGACGAGGGCCGCGACCTCAATGCCCAGATCACCGAGCGGCAGCAAAAGCGCCACGCCGAAGAGGAAGAATTGGCCAACGAGCACCAACAGGCTCAGGCCTTGGCCGATTCCGACGACGCCAATTGCCCATTGTGCGGCAGCACACTCGACGCCGAACACCGCCAACAGGTCGCGGCAGAACTCTCGCAGCGGGAAAAGCGCCGCCAAGAGAGCATCGCCGTTCTCAGCAGCGAGTTGACCACTCTCGACGATCAGTTGCAAAAGATGCGCGCGCACTACAAGGCCCTTGGCGAAGAAATCGTGCCCCTCCAGCAGGTCCACCAAGACTTGGCCACCGGGGAAGCTCGTCTCGGGCAATTGCGGGAATCGGCCGCTGAGGCCCAGTCGTTAGCTGAGCAGCTAGTCGCCCTTGATCGCGAACTCAGCGACCAATCATACGCTCCCAGCGAACGCGAACGCCTGAGCAAACTAGCTGGGGAAATTGAGCTATTGGGCTACAGCAGCACCGAGCACGAAGAGCTGAGTCAAAAGCTCGCCGAATTGCGTCCGGTCGAGGCCGAGCACGCCCGCTTGCAGGACGCCAAAAGCCAAGTCGACCAGCTCAAAAGCGAGCAGGCCGAAGCCCATAACCAACTCGAGCGGGCCGACCGCCAACTCGCCGAGGCCCACTACGCCCAAGAGGAACGGAAACAACTCGGCCAAGTCGAGCAGCAACTCGCAGCCCTAGGCTATGATAGTGCCGAGCACCAGCGGTTGCGCCAGCAACAGGACGATCTGCACGACAGCGCGCGGCAATTCGAGCGCCTGCAACACGCCCGCGAACGCCGCGCTTCGTCCGGCGAATCGCGGGTGCGCTACGAGGCCGAGGCCTCCAATCTAGCGGGACAATTGCAGAATATAAAAGAAGAAAAGGAACAGTTGCACGAACGGGCCGGTGCGTTAGAAGACGTCGATCGGCAGCTCGGCGAAAACCAAGCCCAATTGGAAAGGCTACGGCCTGAGAGGGATCAATACCTCCAGCGCCGGGGCAACCTAGAGGCCTTATGCACGCGCTGCGCCGAGTTGGCCCAGGAGCAAGACCAGCTACGAGAAAAACTCCAAGACACCCAGCGACAGGCCTGGATCTACCAACAACTCGACAAGGCATTCGGCAAGGATGGGATCCAAGCGCTGATTATTGAAAACGCCGTACCGCAAATCGCCGAAGAAGCCAACGCCATCCTCGCGCGCCTGACCGACAACCGCATCCAAGTCGCCTTCGAATCGCTGCGCGACCTCAAAAAAGGCGGCACCCGTGAAACCCTCGACGTCAAGATCGCTGACGAAGTCGGTGAGCGCTCCTATCACCTCTATTCCGGAGGCGAGGCATTCCGCACCAACTTCGCCTTGCGCATTGCGCTCTCCAAGGTGCTAGCCATGCGCTCGGGCACCCGTCTCCACACCCTCTTTATCGACGAGGGCTTCGGCACCCAAGACGAACAAGGGCTGGAACAACTCATCGAAGCCATCCAAAAAATCAGCGAGGATTTCAAAAAGGTGTTGATCGTCACACATCTCGACCAACTCAAGGCAGCCTTTCCAGTGCAAATCGAGGTCGCCAAACATCCAGACTTAGGCTCGCGTTTTTCCGTGACGCAGCACGCCTAGCCTCTTGCCTGTTATGGACCATTGCGACGAATACCACGCCGCCCGCGCCGGCGCGGCCTTACGCGATGCACAAGCCTCGTTTCGCTTGTACATGCGCGGTGCCGATCACCTCGACTTCCTGCACCGCATGACTTCCAACGACTTCCACAACCTGCAAATAGGACACGGCCTCGAAGCCGTCTTTATCGAACAGCGAGCGCGGATTCTCGATCTCGCCACCTGTTATCGCAGCCCGGACGCCACCGCCTTGATCCTGAGTCCCGATTCGCGCGCCACAATCCCCGATTGGTTGGACCGCTTTATCTTTGCCGAGGCCCTCGAATTGGCAGACCGCACAGACGAGACAGCCATGTTCGAGCTCGTCGGCCCGCACGCCGATCAGCTAGTCATCCATGCATTGAACGCGGATCTGTCAAGACTTCAGGATCACCAACTACTCGATCCCCAGGTCGCCGACGACCTGTGGCTAGCGCGCATGGCCGGGCCGGGGCTGCGTGCCTTCGGACCGCCAGACGCCGTAAAGGACCTTTGGCAGCACCTCGCCGCCGCAGGTGCCCGTCCAATAGGGGCTGCGACGTGGAAGATTTTGCGCGTCGAACAGGGCCTTCCCCTGCTCGGACGAGAACTGACCCAAGAGTACAACCCCTGGGAAGCAGGGCTTGGTCGCGCTATCCATCTAGATAAGGGCTGCTATATCGGCCAAGAAGTCATCGCTCGCCTAGATACCTACGACAAAGTCAAGCAGCATTTAGTTGGGCTGCGGCTCTCCGCCGCCCAACTGCCGTCAACGGGACAACCGCTGCGCGACGGCACGCGCGAAGTAGGACGCATCACTTCTGCGGTCCACTCCCCCAGCCTTGGCCCAATTGCCCTCGCCTACGTGCGGCGAAGCGCTTGCGCCGAGGGCACGGCGTTAGACGCGGGCGGAACGCAGGCCACTGTAGTTTCCCTACCTTTTTTGTCGCATGAGTCCCGCTAGGGCCGGTGGACGTCGCAAGATAGTCCACATTGGGCTTGATAGCGGCCCGCACTACAACACCCAAGCTTGTGCCGAATTCGCCGCGCTTCTGCGCGAATACACCGATTGGATCGAATGGGGCGATGACTACGCCACCCTCGACGTCACCGACAATAAGCTCGACATCCCCTTCGGAACGCGCGTCGCCAAGATGATCAAAAGCGATATCAAGCGGCAGCTAGGCTGGAGCGTTTCCGTGGGGCTGGCACCCAGCAAGTTCTTGGCGCAGCTAGCGATGGGACGTCAGCGACCCGATGGCCTAACGATCGTGCTACCCGAACAGATAGAGGACTTTCTCGCCGACGTGCCCATTGACCGGCTTCCCGGCGTGGGAGCCGTTACGCGCCAGCAGTTCGCAGCCATGCAAATAGAGCACATCGGCGCACTGGTCCAAGTGCCGCTGGAAGAACTCGTGCGCCACTTTGGCCAGCGGGGTAGCAGCTTTTGGCACCTCGCCCAAGGTTGGGACGACGACCCGGTCGCCCCAGCCGAACAGCTATACCAAATCCGCGAGGAAGCTTCTTTTGCCGCCCCACTGTACACCTATGAAGAAATGCACGATGCCTTGCGCGAGTTGGCCTCCGCGCTCTGCGGGCGCTTGCAGCGCAGAGGATTACAAGCGCGTGACGTCACCCTAGAGGTGCGCTATCCTGATTTTCGCACCGCGACGCGCACATCGCGCTTGGGCACCTTTACCGACCGCGCCCAAGTCGTCTTCGCAACCGCCTGCGAGTTGTTGGAGCACACAGAAGCCGACGACTTGGGTACGCGTCTGCTCGGCATTGGGTTGGGGGGATTTGCCGACGAGGAGATCGAGCAGCTCGATTTGTTTGCCGGCGAAAAATCCTAAGCTGCGGCCTGCGGCAATACCGAATCTCCATAGGGTAGCGCCCATATTTGGGCCTCGTGGCCGACTACCTCGTGCGCGGCCGCTATAGCTTGGCCTAGGTCGTCAAAGGGCACTAAGCCGATGCGGCCGATGTCCTCGACCGGCAGCGACGAGACCAAATGCACGCGGGCCTTTTTCAGCACCGAGGCAATGGCTGCGGCTTTGTGTCCACCCAAGACGAATTCCCGCTCTATGCGCGAGAGAATCGCGTCGGCCGAATCCGCTTCCTGCAACCAAGAGGCAAAGGTGGCGCTACCCAGCCCTTCGCGGCATTCAGCCACCCAAACGATAACGCCTCCTTCGCGCACGGCATGCACGGCGTTGTCGAGTGCCTTTTGTGCCTGGTACATATTGACGTCCAGCGGATAGCCGCCCGCGCTGACGAGGACAATATCAGCGCACCGCGCAATAGGCACGGCACCGCGCTCGGCCACCCGCTCGCATCCTTTGCGGTGGGCCTCTCGCACGTGCCCGGCAAAGGCAGCGACGATGCGGTGGCGGTCGTCGACTATCGCATTGAGGATGAAGTTGATCCCCAACATGGCCGCCCCTTCTTCTAAATCTTCTCGCACCGGGTTGCCTTCAAGCCGCCCAGTCTCTGCGCCGGGCCGGGCCATCAAGCCGTGGTTGGCCGCTACGGCGCTGGAAGAGGCACAACCGGGCAAGACCGCCTTGGCCCCACCCGAAAAACCGGCGAAGTAGTGGAATTCCAAATTGCCCAAACAGATCCGCACATCGACCTCCACCAAGGGACGAAATAGCTCCACAGGCGTACCGCGAGAAGTGACGCCCAGCCGCACCACGTCTTGCGGATCGTGGTTCACCACCCGCACCCGATCATAGACCGCCGGCCCCACCAAGGTGGCCAACTCGGCTGCGGTCTGCGCTCGATGCAGCCCCAAGGCCACGACCACAGTCACGTCGGCGTCCCGCACACCGGCCGCGGCGAGTTCCTCCAGCACCGGCGGCAACAGGCGATCCGTCGGGCAGGGCCGGGTCATGTCGCTGACGACAATTGCGACCTGCTGGCCGGACTGCACCAAAGTGCACAATGCTGGCGCACCCAAGGGCCGGGCCAGTGCATCCCTCACCAACTCATACTCCGCGTCATCACCGCATTGTTCCGTTCGCGGCAAGACGACGCCTAGCAGACGCTCGCTGGGCACATCAACTTGCAACTGAGAGTCGCCAAAGGGTAGCTCGATTTGCGTCGCAGCCATGGGACCTCCTCAACTGTCGAAAGCGCAGGCACCAGCACCGCGCGGATCGCCGCAGGTTCCACACGGCCCTATTGGCTCGCGCTCGCTGGCAGCGCGACCGGCAACGGCAAAACTCGACAGTTTCTTCTCCAACTCCGCACTCTCACAAGACGGGCAAGCGGCTGTCGCCGTCCCTTGTATGAGCGTGTCGAATTCCGTGCCGCACTCCTTGCAGGCGTATTCAAAAATCGGCATGGCTCAAGCTCCGTGCAGAGCCGGCTGATACAGACCCACGCTGTAGAATTCATAAGAAGCAGCTTTGTCGGGAAAATCAACTACGTGTACCGTAAAGCGAGCCGGCACTCCGGTGTCGGGCATACAGTCGCGGAAAAAGCTGCTATAGGCTTGGGCGTATTCTTGGTAAATGCGCTGTTGTTCCTCGTGAAAGCGCTGCGGATCAGTCAGCGGGTTGACGTCCTTGGGCTGAGCGCCGAAAGCGTGTACCTCGATAAAATCTATCTGGTCAATCGAATCGCAGATCTCAGCTTCTTGCAGCCACTTTTCCCAACAGCGGAAGACCAACTCGACCTCGACGGAAGGCGTCATCCTCACCAGCTCGTCGCGGCCGAGAATCCCATGCGCCGAATGCCCGCCGGTCAAGCCGGCGAAGTAAATCTTCAAGTCGCCATTGTCCAGCGCCTCGGTCACCAAGGCCGATAAGGTTGGGTGGTCCCCGCCGTAGTAATAGGTCAATCGACCGCGTTGCTTGACGTTAAATGCCATCGTAATCCTTTCACTTCGCGTTAAAGTGCTTCGACGAAAATTTCGGCCCAATGCCGTGCCCGCCGCCCAGTAAAGTCGGCAATCTGGTGGCGGCACGAAGTGCCTACGGCCGCGATTTCCACCTCCTCTGTTGCTTCCTCTAGAACGGCAAAGAGCCTCTCCTCCCCCACGGCACGCGATATTTCAAAGTGCTCCTTCTCGTAACCAAAGCTACCGGCCATGCCACAGCAGCCCGACGGGATCTCCTCGGCGCAAAAGTGGGGCGGCATGTTGAGCACGGCCAATGTCGAGGCCGTCCCCGTCAGGGCCTTTTGATGGCAGTGGCCGTGCACCAAAATATGGCGGGCGGTCTGGGCAAATTCCAAATCGAGCGGCGACTCGCGGACGAGAAAGTCCTCGAGCAAGACGACCTGCTCGGCCACGCTCCGACTTTGTGGATCGTCAACTAAGTCTAGGTAATCGTCCCTGAGAGCCGACGCGCAACTCGGTTCCAGCCCGATAATTGGCACCCCTTCCGCAGCCCATGGCGCGAGAACCTCCACATTGCGCTGGGCCAAGGCGCGGGCGCGATCGAGAAAGCCCTTGGATATGAACGGCCGGCCGCAACAGACTTTGTTTGCGACCAAGACGACTTCGTAACCAGCGCGTTCCAAGATGATCGTCGCCGCCATGCCAATGGCCGGTTCATTGTATTCGACGAAGGTATCGTTGAACAGCACGACGCGGCCCTTGTCGCCGCGCGCCGGACGTCGCCCAGTGAACCAGCGCGAAAACGGCTGGCGGGCAAAGGCCGGTAGTCGCCGCCGCCGGTCAATACCCAAAAACGCATCCAACATCCAGCGGTTGAGTCTGCTGCGACCGATCCAATTCGACAGCGGTGCCAACGCCGATCCCAAGCGACTAATGCGGGCAATGTCGGCAAAGAGCCGCGACCGCAGCGGATAGCCATGCTGGCGATGATAGTGAGCGAGAAATTCGTACTTGAGCTTGGCCATATCCACGCTCGACGGGCACTCGGTTTTGCAGGCTTTGCACTCCAAGCAGAGGTCCATCACGCGGTGGACTTCATGGCTGTGCAGGCCGTCAGGCAACGTACCGGCCAGCGCGGCGCGCAAGGCATTAGCCCTGCCGCGCGTGGTGTGTTCCTCGTCCAAGGTCGCCATGTACGAAGGACACATCGTACCCACCAGCTTTTTGCGACAGTGGCCTACCCCAGAACACATTTCAACGGCTTCCTGAAAGCCGCCTGCCTCGCTAAAGCTGAAAAACGTCTCCACCTGGGGCGTCTGATAATCCTCGTTATAGCGCAGATTCTCGTCCATCCGCGGGGGACGGGTGATCTTGCCGGGGTTCATAATCCCCTGTGGATCAAAGGCATCCTTAACCTCGACAAAAGCCGCGACCAACTCCGGCCTAAACATCTTGGCGATCCACTCGCTGCGCGCCAAACCATCGCCGTGCTCGCCCGACATGGCTCCGCCGTATTCGAGTACCATATCGCTCATCCGCTCCTCCATCTGACGCAGGAGCTTTATGCCCTCGGGGTCTTTGAGACTGAAGATTGGCCGGATGTGCAACAGGCCGACGCTCGCGTGCCCATAGTATTCGCCCTCAATGCCCAACTCCTCCATCAGCGCGACCACCCGGCGGACGTAGTCGGGTAGTTTGTCTACCGGGACGCAGGTATCCTCCACTCCGGGTTGGGGCTTGGGATCGCCTTTCATGCCCATCAAAAGCCCCAATCCAGCTTTGCGCAACTCCCCGATGGCCTTCTGATCCCCGGCGGCCACAGCCCGCGTAAACGCGTAGCCCATTCCGCGCTCCCGCAATCGCCCTTCCAATTCGTCCATTTTGCGGCCCAGCTCGGCTTCGGAGTCCGTATAGTACTCGATTATGAGCAAGGCCGCCGGATCGCCCGTGATGAAGCGGCGACTCGGGGCGTGCTCGACCGAGCCTTTAGTCTGGTCGAGCAGGATCTTGTCGATCAACTCGCTGGCGACCGGCGCGGTCTCTAATGCAGTCAGATTGGCCTCCATGGCCTCGACCAAGTCGTGGAAGTGGACGGCCACCAAGCCCTTGTGCGCGGGTAGCTCCACCAAGTTCAACCGCGCTTCGACCACCGCGCAGAGCGTGCCCTCCGAGCCGACGATTAGCTTGCTCAAGTCAAAAGGAGCGCCGCTGATGAACTCGTCGAGATTGTAGCCCGATACGCGGCGCATCACCTGGGGAAAGCCCGTGCGGATCTGCGCTTCGCGCTCACCGACGATGCGGCGCACTTCGCGGTAAATGCGCCCTTCGAGGCTGTCCAAACCCGCGCGGCGTTCACACTCCGCGTCGTCTAGCGGCCCGAATACCGCTTGCGAGCCGTCGGCCAACACCACCTTTAGCTCCTGTACGTGGTCGATGGTCTTGCCGTATATAATGGAATGCGCGCCGCAGGAATTGTTGCCGATCATTCCGCCGATATTGGCCCGGCTACTCGTGGAGACATCGGGGGCGAAAATCAAGCCATAGGGCTGCAAGTAGGCATTGAGCTCATCGAGCACCAAGCCCGGCTGGACCCGAACCCAGCGCTCGTCTGGGTCGAACTCCAAGATCCGGTTCATGTATTTGGAAAAATCGAGATGAACCGCCGCTCCCACCGACTGGCCTGCCAAACTCGTCCCGCCACCCCGTGGCAAGACCGCCGCCCTCTGCTCAGCGGCAATTTTTACCGCGGCGACCACATCGGCCTCGTCTTTGGGCACAACCAGCCCTAGGGGCTCCATCTCGTAGATGCTAGCGTCGGTGCGGTAGAGCATGCGCGAAACAGCGTCAAAGCGCACCTCGCCTTGGATGGCCTGCTGCAAGGCCATCTCCAATGTATCTCTATCCATTTTTAAGACATCGATCAGCTACGCGCCTTCTTCATCCTGCAGAGGATTAACGCGCATTTTGGTCACTTGGTAGGCACTCATCAATACTAAGAACGCACTCTACAGGCCGTCAAATTCTCGCACTGGCCGTTTTTTATTTTTTACAAACGATTTCTCAATTTTTTTGTCAAATATCGCAAAAATATCCAATATGTAGGTTGACAACTATTTCTAGCCCCAATAGATTGGTTAATTGCCACGTGGTTAGCGCGCAAAAGAGGGGGCTTCCGGGACAAGGGGAGATCGCGGGAGTCCCCACTTTTTACCTCCCGGAATCTCATGTCGCCATCACAACCAGTTGCCGTCCGCATTTACAATCAGACCTATAACCTCGTCAACAGCGAGGACCAAGACCCCGAGTACATCCGGCTCGCCGCGGCCTACCTCGACGAGAAGATGCAGCAGATCGCCGCTACAATCAAACACCGGGGGCCGCTCGATATCGCCATCTTAGCCGCGCTCAATATCGCCGAAGAAGTGCTCACCGCTCGTCAGCACAAGGACGCGCTGCTCAACAGAGCCGATGCCCGCATCGACTCCTTCACCCAGTTGCTGTCCGACGACGCCCCCGCCGCAGACAATCCCCCCACCGACGCCAAGCGGTTCTGATTCTCTTTCATATATAATACTCGATTTCCCCATTCCCAGACTCTTGGGAATGAGGCACATTGAGCGGACACTGCGCCTTGTAATCGGGATGGAGCCGTGCCCATAGATAGTCGAGCGCGTGTTGGTTCCAGCGAAAAAAGTGATCGCGGCCAATCTGATCCATCAGCCCCGACCGCTCCAGCGCGTCGGTAAGCTGCCGTTTGGCCCGCGTGAAGTACAGGTCCAGTCCGACTTCGCGTAGGCGTTCAACCACGTTGCGCAGCGCTTGTTCGCCAGAAGCGTCGATCCGGTTGATCCCGTCCGCATCGAGAATCAAGTACCTCAGCTCGGGTGCCGAAGCGATCGTTTCGAGCACTTTATCCTCAAAATAACGACCCGACCCAAAGTACAATTGGCCGTCAAAGCGCATGATCGCGATCTGCTGATCCGGCCTCAGCCCCGCGTCGCTTTCGCGCATAGTGCCATCGAGATGCCGGGCGAGAAAAACCACGCGGGGCCGCATAGTGCGGTAGAAATTGAGCACCAGCGAGGCCCCCACGCCGAAGGCAACCCCCAAGTGCAAATCCGGTGCCAAGGCGAGCGTGCCGACAAAAGTCGCGCCCCCAATCAACCCGTCGTAGACATTAATGCGCCAAGCAGTTGCTAGGGGCTGGATGCGTACCAAGCCGACGACAGCGGCGATAATAACAACGGCGAGCGTAGCTTGCGGCAGATAGTACAACAGCGGTGTGAGCCAGAGCAGGGTCGCGGCGATGACCAACGACGCCACGACCGAAGCAAAACCCGTCCGCGCCCCGCTTTGGTAGTTGACGGCCGACCTCGAGAACGAGCCCGAAGTCGCATAGCTTTGGAAAAGCCCACCGACCACATTGGCCATACCCTGGCCGATGAGTTCTTGATCAATATCGAGATGCTGCCGCGTCCGTGCAGCGAGGGTCTTGGCAATGGCCATGGCCTCCATCAGGCCGAGCATGGTCAAAGTCAAGGCACCCACGAAGAGTTGAGACAGGATTTCCAAGTCTAAGTCCGGCACCGACGGCCGCGGCAAACCGCGCGGAATCTCGCCGACCACTTCCCCGCTAAATCCAGCCAGCCAAGAAACGAGTGTGGTGACCACCAGCGTTGTCAACATGCTCGGCAGCTTCCAACGACCGCGGCGTAAGACCACCAACAGCCCCCCGGCCAACATCGCCATCCCCAGCGTCGGCCAATGGACCTCTAACAGCGCCACGTCGATGACGCGGAGGGCCGCCAACAAATGACTTCCCTGCTGAGGCTCCACACCGAATACCTTGTGCAATTGGGAAATGACGATGATAAAGGCCGCGGCATTGGTAAAGCCAACGACGACCGGACTGGACAGTAGATCGATCAGCAAGCCCAACCGCAACGCGCCCATGGCAATCCGTATCAAGCCGACCAGCAAGCCCAAGGCCAGCGAATAGGCGATATATAGCTCGCCGCCCTCGGGAACGAGCCCCTGCACGGTCATCGCGCTGATAAGCGAAGCGATGGCCACCGGGCCGGTGGACAAATGCCGGGAAGAGCCAAAGAGCGCGGCTACGGCCGGCGGCAGAAAGGCCGCGTACAGCCCATAAACCGGCGGCAGCCCCGCCAACTCGGCGTAGGCCATGGCTTGGGGCACGAGGATCGTCGCCACGGTGAGGCCCGCGACCACATCGGCGCGCCAGACGCCTGGCCGGCCGAGTTCGGGCAACCAACGGATAAATGGAAAAAATCGCTTCATGCGTTTGCTAGAGGATAGTTGACACCTAACCGGCGACCAGTGTACACTTAGCGAGTTACACCTCAACAGCGGGAGTGCCGCATGGACCCACATGAACAGCGAGCCTTTTTCGAGCAGCAGGGCTACTTAATCGTTCCTAGTCTCCTCAACAGCCGCGAGGTCGCCCAATGCCAGCACGAGATCCAACGCCTGCACCAACTAGCCGCCGACCTAGAGGCCAACCAAGACCCACTCAGCAGCCACTTTCAGCGCGAGCCTTTTTCTAAGGACCAAAACCGCAACGGCCTACCGGTCCTGCGCAAAATCGAGAACACCCGCACCCTGTCGCCGTGCTTTGCCCAACTCGCGGCCCATCCCCGCCTCGTCGCCATCGTGCAATCGCTCCTCGGAGACGATCTGCTCCTCTTCCGCAGTACCCTCATGCTCAAACCCGCCTTCCACGGCTCGGCCCACGCCCTGCACCAAGATTCGGCCTATTGGCCAATGGAGCCGCCCGCTCTCGTGACTGTGAGCATCGCCCTCAACGACGCCACCTCAGACAACGGCTGCATCAAGGTTATTCCCGGCAGCCACCATTGGGGCTTGCAGGAATGGGGCCACATCGCCCAAAAGCAAGGGGCACCGCTGACTAATCGCGAGGACATCGACAGCGCGCGCCAGATCGACGTGCCGCTTGCGGCTGGATCCGCGGTGCTGTTCCACAGCTTGATGGTCCACGGTTCCGGCCCCAACCAGACCGACCGCTCGCGCAACACCGCGCTCTACGCCTATTTCTCTCCGCACGTGCGCTACGTGCCCAAGGCCAATGGCCCGCAGTCGAAGTCCTTCCCAGTCATCGCCGGCCTCGATGGCGCAGCCGAACACGTGCTGGTCGCCTCCTAAAGCACCCGCTCTAAAAAAAGAGATTGTACCCCTGAGTGCCAACGAGGCGGGTAGTGTCAACAGTACACTAACAAAAAAAGGCCGACGCCCGCAGTGCGGACACCGGCCTTTTTGCGCTTCTCGGCCCAACCTCAGAGGGGCTTGAGAATGAGCGACATTTCGCGGCCTTCCATTTTGGGCTCTTGGTCGACGACGGCTACATCCTCGAGCTTGGCAGCTAGATCTTGCAGTAGCTGGAACCCCTGTTCCTGGTAAGCCATCTGCCGCCCGCGAAAGCGGACGCTGACTTTGACCCGGTTTCCCTTTTCGATAAACGTGCGGATGTGGCCTGTCCGGTATTCGAGGTCGTGTTCGGAAATAGTAGGTTGGGCGATGCGAATGCCCTTCATTTGCACGTTTTGCTGCTTCTTGCGCGCTTCCTTGGCCTTTTTCTCTTGGTCGTAGCGGAACTTGCCGTAGTCGATAATCCGGCAGACCGGCGGGCGCGCTTCGGCGGCCACTTCCACTAGGTCGAGATTGGCTTCCTCCGCCATGGCCAAGGCACGGGCCGTTTCGATGATCCCCACCTGCCCCCCATCGGATCCGATGAGTCGGATTTGGGGCACGCGAATATCATCGTTTACTCTCGTAAAACTCTTTTTCTTTGCTGCGATTGCATCAACCTCCGTAAAGGGTGGAAAGCGCGGGCGTCTCCCGCAGAGTTTTTAATATATTCTCAGCGCGAATTAAAACAAGCAAAGATTTGTCCCTTCCCTTTTTGGCAGCTATGAGCGAATAGGTTATTTTGCCTATTTTTCACCCAAAGGAAAGCCCATGGCCCACACGTACGACGTCTATGGCGTCGGCCACGCCCTAGTGGACATCCAATATCAAGTCGCCTCAGAGTTCCTCGCCGAGCACCAAATCGAAAAGGGAGTTATGACCCTCGTCGATGAGGCGCGACAGCGCAACCTCACCGCCGCGATCAACGGCGAGCCGGTCGCCTCGGCTTCGGGTGGCTCGGTGGCCAATACCCTCATCGGCGTCGCTCGTTATGGCGGCCGAGCCTATTACGCCTGCCTGACCGGCCGCGACGCTTGGGGCGACTTTTACCAACGCGATCTCGAAGCAGCCGGCGTGGCTACTCATCCGGCCAACCGCGGCGTGGGCAAGACCGGCCAGTGCTTGGTCTTTATTACTCCCGACGCCGACCGCACCCTCAACACCTTCTTAGGCATCAGCAGCGCCATCGGCCCAGCCCAACTCCAAGAAGAGGTTATCGCCGACAGCCAGTACCTTTATATAGAGGGTTATCTTCTTGGCTCGGAAGACGGCTTTGCCGCCGCGTGCCAAGCACAGCAAATGGCCCAGCGCCACAGCACGGCCGTCGCCCTGACCCTGAGCGATCCCTTTGCCGTCCGAGCCTTTCGGACGCGCTTTGACGTGCTCTTGCAACATGGCGTAGATCTGCTCTTCTGCAACGAAGAGGAAGCGGTCGTCAGCACTGGGATCGACGACCGCGAAACCGCCGGCGCATCCCTCGCTTCCCAAGTTGGCACGGCCTACGTAACGTGCGGAGCCGACGGTGCCCTAGTGTACGCCGCCGGGGTCCACGACCAAGTCCCCGGCGTCCCCGTGCAAGCTATCGACACCAATGGTGCCGGCGATCTCTTCGCCGGTGGCGTGCTCTACGGGCTGTCCCACGGATACAGCCCCTTAGACGCGGCGCGCTTAGGCTGCTATGCCGCCGCGCAAGTGGTAACCCGCTTCGGGCCGCGCCTAGAACAATCGCTCGCCGATCGCATCGATCACATCCTATCCCATTTCTCAACCTAATTTGGAGGTCCGCGTGAAGATCCTAGTCCACTACCCATTCACCGACGAACAACACGACCACTTGCGCCAAATAGCGCGCGACAACGGCGGCCACGAAGTCTTTGTGGCCAACGACGATCAAGAGGCCCTCGCCGTAGCCGGCGAGATCGACATCATCGTCGGTCACTTCCCACCCGCAGTCTGCGCTGCCGCCCCCAACCTGCGCTGGGTCCAGTCCTTCAGCACTGGCATGGACAAGTTCCTCTTCCCCGAAATCATCTCTCGCGACGAAGTGGCTATTTCCAACGTGGCCGGGCTATACGCCCCCCAAGGCGGCGAACACGCTTGGGCCTTGCTCCTCGCTCTAACCCGGGGCATCGATCAGTCGATTCGCCACAGCGACCAGCGCAAATGGGCTGGCGGCGCTACCGTCGAGCTAACCGGGCAGACGTTGGGCCTTGTGGGACTGGGGGGATTTGGGCTTGAAATGGCCAAGCGGGCCGCTGGGTACGACATGCCGATCATCGCCATTGATCCAGTGCGCCGCGACCGGCCGCCGGGCATTTCCGAACTCAAAGACAACACCCGCGAAAACCTGCACAGCCTCCTCCGCCGCGCCGACGTGGTGATGATGGCCTGTCCGCTCACCGAGGAGACGTACCATCTCATCGGGCGAGAGGAACTGGCGCTGATGAAGAAGAGCGCCTATCTGATCAACGTGACGCGGGGCGGAATCATCGACGAGGACGCTCTCTGCGAGGCCCTGCACGCCGGGCAGATCGCCGGAGCCGGTATCGACGTTACCGAAATCGAGCCGCTGCCCTCCGAATCCTCGCTGTGGGACGCGCCCAACATCATCCTCACCCCGCATCGGGCCGGTGCCTCACAGCACCGACCGCGCAAGGTTTACGAGTTCTTCTGCGCCCAATTGGAGCGCTACCTCAAAGGCGAGCCGGTGCTCAATATTATCGACAAGAAGAAAGGGTACTAGGGCATGGTATTTGCCCTAGACAGTATGGCTTTTTTCGTCTTTTGAACCAGTGATAAATTCGAGGTAATTCTCTTGATGGACGACCTCGAACGAACTGTCGCGGTACGCTTGACGCCAGCCGCGCGGCACTCGGGTAGTGGATTGAGGCGACCACTTCATTTCAGCGGCGTGCAACTCCCCTCCCCACTCCTCGATCAAGTCGATCTCCTGCTGGTCATAGGTGCGCCAGAAATGACTCTCGGCCAAGCGCCCCGTATATAGGTTGTACTTCAGTCGTTCGACCAAGACATAGTTCTCCCACAAGGCCCCCACATCGTCGCGCAGGGACAGAACGTTGAAGTTGTTGATCAGTCCGTTCCTAATGCCATTGTCGTAAAAATAGTAGCGCCGGCTCTTGGTAATTTCCTTGCGGAGATTGCGGCTGAAGCCGTGGCGGCTATAGAGGATATAGGCTTTTTCGAGCAGGTCGAGATAGCGCTCCACTGTGTTCTTGTTCATACCTAGTTGGGTTCCCAATTCCGCCACCGAAACCTCGCGGCCAATCTGAAAAGCAAGCAACTGAAGCAAGCGGAGCAGTTTATCGGCGTGTCGAATGCCTTCCAACTGTAGAATATCTTTGAACAGATAGGAGGCGATTAGTTCCTTTATATAAAGCTGCCGGGCTTCGTTCGACTCCATGAGGACGACTTCGGGATACGACCCGTAGATCAACCGCAGTTCGAGTTGGGCCCTAGTCTGGTGAGCTGTTTCCACCTCCTGCAATTCGAGCTGGGCCAAGGGCAATAGCAGCAAAGTGTATTTGCGGCCCGTCAAAGGCTCGCCCGTCTGCTGCGCTAGATCAAAGGAAGAAGACCCCGTGGCGATAATGCGCAGCCCTTCGACGTGATCGGCTAATAGCTTTAGATTCAAGCCGATTTGTCGCACATACTGAGCTTCGTCGATAATCAATGTGCGCCGTTGTCCGATAAAGGCTCGCAATTTGACTAGGGATTGACTTTCCAAATACTCGCGTACCGTTATATCTTCCCCAGTCACCAAGAGGGCGTCGCGGTCGTACTGTTGGACGTAGTGCTGGATCAAGGTGGTCTTGCCTACTCGTCTAGGACCGTACACCACGGCGACTTTACCAGGGGTAGCTAGGCGCTTGAGTCGAGTAAGTTGTGCTTGGGGTATATAAATATTGGACATAATACTGACTGAATTAACGTTAATTCAGTCAGTTGTCAAGTCCATAATTACAGAGCGAGCACCCGATGGAACTGGAAATAACCGCCCTGCACCAAGAACAGTACGGGCGCGACGGCTATACAATCGTCCGCGGCGGCTTTACCGCCGATGAGTGCGACTGCTTTGTCGCCTACATGCTGGACCTTCACGCCGGCCGCTTTAGCGTTGAAGGCTATCCCCCGCGTCAGCCGGACGATTGGAGCCGCTTAATTAGCCGTAGCCTGCACCATCCAGCTGGCCTAGCTTGGATGCTCGATCCCAGACTGCGCCAGCCGCTGCGCACCTTCCTTGGCGACGAGCCAGACGGGGTCCAGAGCATGTACTTCTACAAAGGCTCCGAGCAACGCCGGCATCAAGACGCCTTTTTCCTGCCGGGCTGCATGTCGGCTTGGGTCGCTCTCCAGCCAGTCAGCGCCCGCAACGGCAGCATTCACATTCAGGTGGGATCTCACAAGGGAGAGCTAATAGAAAAGCGCCATTTCCGCCGCGACGAAAACGGCGAGTTAGGTCCTTGGTATGGCTGGGAGCCGGACGAGGCTTTTGACACCCTTTTCGCGCGCAATGGGTTGCCGGAAATTGCCATTGAAGCGGACAAAGGCGACATCGTGTTCTTCAACGGCCGCATAATCCATCGCGGCGGCCCCATTTTGGAGGAGGGTGCTTTCCGCCATAGCTGGGCTGGCCACTACATTCCCCGTTCCTATAATCCGTGGCCCTACGAGAGCCACCCCCGGTTGCGCGTCTCCTTCGACGGCGTGTGCCGCTTTACGCCTACCCACTGAACAACAGAGGAGGTTGACCATGAAGCTATGGATGGATGTAATGCGCGATCTCGAAAGCGTAATGAACGATCACGAGCGCATACTCGACGCTTGGGCGGAGGGCGGCGTCGACGGCGTCGTGTTCGGTCCACTCGTTTTCGGCACTGCAAGACTATCGAAAGATGCCGTGTCCGCTCCCACCGGCGACATCGTGGCGGAAGCGTACGATCCAAACCCAGCAGTGTACGCGCGCCTCGGCGTCGAGCCACCGTCGCCACCGGCACAAAAGCTGCTCGAGAAAAGAGCCCTGTTAGAAAAGACGATGAACGCCGCCAAAGACCGCGGCATGCAGGTTTACTGTATGTATGCCGATGGAGGTGCCGGTCCGGGCGGGCAGGGCCACCACCTGCACGACGACAAAACGCTGGCATCGCGGGTGGCGCGTATGGTCGACACGCTAGAGCACTTCCCGATGGCAGACGGTGCCGTGATGGACGGACCAGAGTGGGGATACGAAATCGCCCCCCATCACATGAATCACCGCTCCTTTTTCTTTCACGACCTGCCGGAATCTGTAGCGCCGATGGCCGAGGATCTGGGGTACGACTACGGAGCTATGGTAGCCGCCAAAGACAGGCTGCTGTCCCTGTTCCACAACCTAGACCCGGTGCGCATTCGCGGACACGCCCGCGGCGGCCTAGTCGGAGCCTACCGCATGCTCGGAGCCGATCCCGATCTGATGGCTTGGCTGTCGTTCCGGGCCGACTCGCTGACTCGCTATTTTCGCCGCATCCGCGCAGGCGTCGCCGCCGAGTTGGAGCGCCCGGTGCGCCTAGGATGCGGCCCGCGCTCGGCCGCCTTCGCTCCCTTATGTGGGTACGATTTCGTCGATCTGGCCCAGTTCATGGATTTCCTGTTGCCGAAGCACTACTTCTTTCACCGAGGCTTCGACGGCTTCCTCGGCACGGTTTACCGCTATTCGCAGACGCTCTTGGAGTGGAATCCGGGGATCAGTGTAGCCGACACCCTCGACGTCGTGCAAGCACTCTTCGGCATCGTCCTGCCGGGCGTGGGCGACGACATGCTCGACTTCGAAAGCGCCCTCAATCCGGAGTTTTTCGAGCAAGTGGTAACGCAAGAGACGCGACGGGCGATAGCCGCGGTCGATGACCCGGAACGCATCGTGCCCTGGCTTGACACCGGTCGCTTTCCCCACGACGGCGACCCAATGTCGGCGCGCGACCTCAAGATGTTGCTCGACACCGCTGAGGCCGCCGGGCTCAGGCGCTTCAACTACCACCACCAAGGGAACCTCAGTTCGGGTGAATGGGTGGTCATCAGCGACAAATGCGGCACCCGCTGGGACCCGCGCAAAAGCGACTACGAGCCGCCGGACAAGCTGGTGTTGTAAGAGGCTACTCTTCCCCAGGACCGATGACGCGGCGGGCGCGGTCGCTCAGCCTCTGTGGAGTCCATTTCGGCTCGCGGACGAGGCGCACTTCGACCTCGCCGACGTCCCGCAGGCGGGCACGGAGTTGCTCCTCAATGCCATCGGAAAACCAGTCGAACCAAGTTTCGCGACCTGCGTACGGCATGACGATATCGACGCGGATGTCGCTGCCCTCGATGATAACCTCCTGGACGATGCCGATATCGACGAAGCTGAGTTGGCGCTGCCCCCAAGGTGACCCTTGAACGTAGAGCTCGAATTCGTTCGTGGCTCGCAGCGCGTCCATGACATTGTCGAGATTGATCGGCCTAGGAGCCGGAGGAGCCTCCCCTTGGGTGATAGGGTTAAGAAGGCGCTGTTGGTGGTCAACAAGGTCGCCGAGGCCGTGGTGTTCCCCTCCCTCTTCGTACCGGTGCAGGACGTAGGCGTTTTTTTCGTACACGTGCTCGCCAGCGCGCATCGCCGCGAGCTGCACTGGATAGCGGACCCAGGTGCCGGTGTGCGAGAATCCGGCGTGGGCCGGCTGCGGCCAGCTCGGATTGGTGTTTTCGAATTCAAGGTGAATGCTGCCGAATCCTTCGCCGGTTTCGCGGTTGAAATGGGTCACCCAGCGAGGATCCTCACGCTGCCAACCTCGGGCCCCAAAACCGATCTCTCCATCTGGTCCCATCCAAGCTCGTTCGGGTAGCTGTTCACCGATGACAAACTCGTCGTTGCGGCAATCGCGGAAACGCACGTCCTCGAGAACTTTGAGCTTCGATTCCATGATGACGTAGGGCTGACCGGCCCAAAAGCTGTAGGTCACGGTAGCCATGACCTTGTGAGGCTGGCCAACTTGGGGACCGAGCGACAGGATGGGGTGGCCCCAGCGGCGGATGCGTACGCAGACCGGTCCCTTGATCACATCGTAGTCGAACAGGGGCGGGCCGTCCCAGTTGGTGAGCCGGTAGCGGCCGACGCGCTCATCGCTCCAGTCGGGGCCCCAGTGAATGGTACCTTCGACCCCGTGACCCTGCCGGTGTACGAGTTCTGCCGGCCCCCTTTTCGAGTAGTGGTCTTGCCAGTTGCCGTTCATTTTCCCGAGGACCGCGCGGTAATGCTCGTTTTCCACCTCAAGGGCATACCCCTCGCCCGAAACCTTGAGGTCGGTGTCGTAGTGAGGCTCGGATGCTTCCGGGTTGCCATACAGCAGGAGGTAAGTCGCCGAACCCTCAGCGGCCACATCGGCGAGGAAAAACAACCGGCAGCGCAGCAACTCGTCCTCGCGGTTGATGAGGTGCGCTTGGCTCGGCACGACTTCTATAGGACCGGTTTCGCTGCGGAGACAGGCGACGCGGACCTCGCGACCAAGGTCGGTAATGTGTCCAGCGTGAATGTCCACATCCGCTTCGACCGGTTCGCCCCGGCGTTCGTGTGCCGTGTCGTTTATCAGCACTAGGCGCTTGGCATACTGCCAGCCAAGAGGCGGGGATCCCCAGGATTGCGGCAATGATGCGGTCGAATCCCAGTCGCAGGCGGGAATGTAGATCGAAGAGTCCTTCATCCGGGGTCTCCATGGCAAAAGGTGCTATCTTGATGTCCCGCACGAATATGCAACGGACGCGACCGACGCACAATGATAGCTTTTCGGCGACAAAAAGTAGGACAGAATCCTCGTTGATACTGTCCCGATGTCAGCCGAACTGGCGCTGGACGTAAATTGGGCTACTCCAAGCGCGGTGCTGATCGCACTGCGTCAGTTGCACCCAGTAGGGACATAGCCCCTTTACCGTCCGCGTGTCTCGGAACGAGAGTTCCACTCGCCGCGGCAGGTTCGGGTTCGGGGCCTGTCCGACGATGACGTGCCGACTGGTACCGCCCGCATCCACTCGCATCGGTTGCTCCCGCACTTGGGCCAAGCCAAGTGCGAAGGTCGCAGGACCGGATTCAAAGCGGCATAATGTCGCCGCGTCTGCTTCGATTTCTAGGCACATTCCCATGCGGTTGCCGGCAGTGACCGTGTCGAAACAGACCGTTTGGTCATCAGCCAGTTCGAGACGGTCGCAGGGAGTGACCAAAGCGACGGGCTCAACATTGGCGATACGTCCGTTTTCAACGACAAACCGGCCCTTCCAGCAGACGCGCTGATCGGGGGCGCTGCCGTGCCGTTCGGTTCCTCCCCACAGGATGCGCAATGCACCTTCGGCAGATGCCATCGTCGGTCGCCATGTCCACAGCAAGTCGGGACCGCACAGCAGGTCGACCTGCTCAATCGCCGCCGTCCCCTCTGCCTCGATCGACACGAGAGGAGATTCGGTCGTTGCGTATTCGCTTCCCATGGGATGGCCGTCGGCTCGGACGTCGAGCAGTATGCGGGGTCCGTCAGTGGCGTAACACCGCCTCGATGCAATCGCTTCCCACAACGCATCCCGATTGAGTTCGGAGGCCAAAAAGGCCGTGATACCGCTGCGCGCGTTGCGGATAAGCCGACTGCCGGGATGGTCGCATCCGGGCCGACCGGCAACGCCGTCGGTTCCGGCGGTTATCCCGACGCGATAACCGCGACGTAAGGCGTCGAACACGAACCAGTCCGAAGTACCATGGGTGGAGTGTACCTCGGCGAGAGTTTCGATTCCCGGCTCGTGAAAATCGAGGTTGGTCGGCCGGCCACCAGCGTGCATGTTGATGAATACCTCCTCATCCCGCATGACAGCCAAAAACTCGGTCGCTGTTTCGAGGTTAGGCTCTGGATCAGGCACATCTTCGGTGAAGAAGCGACCAGAACGCCGCAAGCGCGGCTCATCGCGTCGGTAAATGACGTTGCGGTCGCCGCCCTCCGGTGTGTAGGCACTCCATTCGCACCCGAGAAAGGCGACAAAACGTCCCTCTTCATTGGCAGCAGCCGACTCGCGGCGCGTTTGCTCCCACAGATCCAAGCTGACATGGTGGTCATTCGCTTGGTGTGAGCAGACCTGCAAACCAGCTACGTGATGGGCGTAGTCGAAATGGTGACGCACCGAGCCGACGCCGCAGCCAATTTGGCCTTGGCCAGCATGCAGGTCGCCCCAGAAGACGCGCAATGGAGGGGGCTCAGCGGCGATACGCACCGGATTGCTCTCCGCCCGCAGTTGGAAGCGAGGAACAGCAACCTCAATGCGATGAATCCCTGGGCTGGCGATGCGCACCCGCGCTTGGTAAGCAGGCATGCCGCCAGCGCTTTCGACGGAGACCACTTTGATTCCGTCAGCAGGGACTACCTCCGGAACGGAATCCTCGATGAGTAAGGGGTTCCCCCACTCGTCCTCAACGCGCAGCGTCAGTACGATATCTTCGTCGATGAGCCCATCCGCCGGAGCGAGGGCGAACAGCCGCGCCGGAGCGCCAGCTACAATGGGGAATCCTCGCACAGGCGGTAGCTGGACCCAGCGGTCTCTGCCATCCGGATTAATTAGAAAGAGCAGTTCGGCATCGGGTGCGACGAAGGTGGGAGCACGCCACTCCCGACAGGTCAGTTCAACCGCATCCCCCTCGGTCAGCACACCGGAGAGAACCTCGACATCGATATGGTGATTCCACGGAATCAGGTCGCCCCGGAAGGCAAAGGTTACCCGCAAGTTGACTTCACGCTTCGAGCAGCATGCGCGAACGTACCCCGAATCGTCGGGATCGCTCGCCTGCAGCATGGACCAGTCGAACGGCCACAGCCAAGCGATCCGCAAGTGCCCACCGGCAGGGATTGCGGTCTCGCCGAGTTTAAATCGCAGCGTTAGATCGATATTATCTCCCGCCTGCACCGCGGTGGCCCGCGCTATGCAACCGCTGCCGTGCAAGCGACGGCGTTCTGAGAGGTCGATATCGGGGAAATGGTGTATTTGAGGCCGATGAGGGAAACCGCTACTCACCAACATGGGAGGGACTCCATACTATAAAGCCAGATGCTCATCGAGAGCGGCACTGAGCCGGCGCAAAACCTCGGGAAACGCAGCGGACACGTCGTCCCTTTCATTGCGTTCGAGATCATACAGTATTTGGGGGCGATCGCGCTGCAGACGCTTCGTCTCGTCAGGCGGAATGTGCATCGGCTCAAAGATGTCCCCCCCAATGCGCTTCTTTGGGTCGTAGCCGCGAACCAACTTGAAACGGCCGTCGAAGACCATGCGCCAAGCGCTCAGGCCAGAAAATACCAAATCGCGGTGCCTGTACCCTCCTCCTCCGAGATAACCGACAAGGGAGCGACTGTCGAGATCTTCACCAAGCGTCAATCCAGCCCATTCGAGAAAGCTAGCGGTCAGATCGAGAGTCGTCATCGGGGCATCGTCGCGACCGACAGCAGCCACCCCCGGGCCCGCTATTACCAAGGGAACCCCGACCGAGGCTTGCAGGGGGGATAGCTTTTGCCACTGATTGTAGTCCCCGAGCATCTCGCCGTGGTCGCTGGTAAAGACAACGACCGTGTTGTCCAAATCGCCCCGCTTGCCAACGCGCTCTACCAAGCGTCCGAGGCACTGATCGAGGTGTTCGACGGTGGCGGCCCAGTTGCGGCGCACCTCCTGATGCGTCTCTGGAGAAATATCCTCGGTATTGAACAGAGGAGGCGAAAAATCGACCGGTGGTTCGCGATACCACCGGTGCATCGACTCGGTGACGTCCCAAGGGTGATGGGGGTTTTGCAGATTCACCTCTAAGTACCACGGCTTGTCGTTGGGTGCTCGATCGAGCAAGGTGAGGGCGTTGGTGGTAATCCAAGTGTCGAAATAGGCGTCGTCGGGCAACGTCGTCGGAAAAGTAGCCGTCCACACCCCCTCTTGGTTGCGACGTGCGTAGTCGGCAATATGCTCCTGTGCCAAGCCGCGCTCGTGCAGGAACGCCATGTACGAATCCTGCGGAACCATATCGTTGCGGCGCATTAGGATGGTCGCTTGGTTCAGGCCAGCGTTGAAGATGGCGTCGGAAAACCCCCATTCTTCCAATCCCTGGCGGCCATCAACTCCTCGGTGAAACTGCGGAGGGTTTCCAGATTGATTGCTGCCCACGTGGTGTTTGCCAGCCGCCATGACGTGATATCCAGCCTCGTCGCGCAGGCGCAGATGATACTTAGGCAGATTGTCAGGAGCATAGGTGTCGTTACCCCACACTCGAGTGCGATCGTACTCCTGCCCAGCCACCAAGCAGGAGCGCGAAGGAGCGCAAACAGGCGACGGACAGATGGCGTTGGCGAGCCAGATCCCGCGATCGGCGAGTTGCCGTAGATGCGGAGTGCGCACCGGAATATCCGGGTTCATCTCGACCCATTCCGGTCGCTGCTGGTCAGTGAGAACGAACAGTATGTTGGGGCGTTTGTCCGGCATGGAAGTCAGGCTGCCTCCTGTTCGGCGAGCAAGGCGGCGATATTAGGCCGACCCGGGTTGTAAGGAGGCTCCATGATCGCCTGCTGTAGCGGTGTGAGTTCGTCGTAGAACGGACAGTACTCTTCGAGGCGGTTCATTCCCTTGGCGTTGACGAAGGATCCAGCAGCGTAGCGGTAAAGTAGGGTCCGACGCTCGTGCTTGCCCTTCCAAGGCAACGTGCCATGGGTGAGCCCCTCAGTGAAAATGAGGGCGTCTCCGGCTTTCATGGCAACGTGGTGATAGCAGCCAAAATCGTACTCCATGGTCAGAACATCGGCTGGAGTATCGAAGTTCGCCTTGTGGCTACCGGGAATGCAGACAAAACCGCCGTCTCCGGGATTGACGTCGGCGAGTTGATAACAAACGCCCATGAGGTTGTTCCACATGCGGCCGTTGACGTAGCGGTAGGTGTGCTTGTGTACGAGCGTGCCGCCCCCGTGCAGCACACAGCCTTCTGCGCCCTCGGTCATGCTGATGCCATTGGCATTGCCAAAGCGGAACTCGTCGCCGATCAAGTCGAACATGTAGCGCAGTGCCGGTGGGTGTGAAAGCAGGTCGCGAAACGGCTGGCACCAAGGTTTTGGCCAATTGAGAATTCCCATGATGTCCCCGCGACCGTGGTCCCCTTGCAGCACTGGAGAACTCGCCGACAGCAACTGCTCACCCGCGCGCAGCCGCACCCTGTCCTGGTTGTGATCGATCGCTTCGTTCAAAGCGGCGACTAGATCCGGGCTCAGTATTTTCTGCACGACTAGATAGCCATTCACATCGAAAAAGTATTTCTCGTGTTCATTCATAAAGGCTTCCCCGCGTTATTCGATTTTCAGACGAACGAACCTCCAATGGGCTGGTTGCCGACCATGCCGGTGAAATAGTCGATGATCAGCCACATCCCCGAGACGAAGATCTGTCCCATAATCAGACCTAGGAAAAACGGTCTGGTGCTGTTGTACAGCGCCGGTCCTCCGTATTTGAGCACCACCGATTTGATGGCCCACGCTACAAATACACTGAACCAGACATAGTTCATAATAAAGAAAGTACTGGTGGCGAAACCCAGAGGATGCACGGGCCACCATACGAAACGCGCCCTGACATAGGCCAGCAGACCCATCACCAACGCCCCTAAGCCGGTAAACAACCAGCCTCCTATATGAGCGGAGGTGGGGTTGGACAGGATGACGGCCATGTAGTTGGCCGCGTTGCGGGGTACGCCAATAAACCAGAATCCGTGGAGATTGACGCCCCCGTAGGCGTAGGACAGCGTCATGACGCTCCAGATGGAACTGACTAAGGCGATCACCACGGCCAGAGCCACGCCCCAGATCAGCATCCTCCTGTCCCCTTTGAGCAGTTCGGCGATTTTCAAGGCATTGGCAAAACAGGGCATAAAAAAGATGCGGATATTAGCTGCCCACACATAGGTAAAGCCCAAAGCCACGATGCCCGAGGCACCCAGCACACTGGTGCCCAAGCCCGACACGACGAAATCCGCCGGCGTCAGCGGCGTGCGGATAACTGCCACTCCCCCTTCCACTACGGCCCGAGTCAAGGCCATGAAGACGACGAAGACAGCAAAGAGAAAAACCGGGACGACCCACAGGGGAAGACCCGACTTCCACAGCCAAGCGCTGATGATCAGTAAGCCGACAAGCAGGCCCCAAACCGCGGTTCGGTAAGACAAAATTTCGTCCCTATCGTCAACCGCCTCATCCCCTTTGAAAGCCTTGCTGAATACACCCTTGAGGTGGCTTCTACCCATCCACAGGCCGGACAGTACCAGCACGATCATGGCACCCATAGCTTGGTGCGCTAAGTAGGGACCGCTGGAATTGGCAAAGCGGCTCAGCTTTTCGGCACTCTGGACGCCCAGAATGTTGAAGACGCCCCGCTCGATATTGGATACCAGAAAAAACAACCAGAGTCCCAAGGCCACATCTCGGCTGAGCAGATAGGCAAATCCGACCAAGCCTAGATTGAACATGACGATGAGCACGGTCGTATTCCTAAAGATGGTAAACTGACCCGTCAGGATTCCTTGGTCGCTGAACTGGCTCATGCCCGGGATAAAGGGGAAATAGTTGTACAGGGCGCTGTAAGAACCCAATAGAAAGGGGATGGAAAAGCCTATCCACATGACCGGGTTTTTGAAGAAAGGCTTGACCCAAGAACGCTTCTCGCTATTGCTGCCCCCTCGCTCTTCATCTTGTATCATCGCGAGCGGGACCTGCACCAGCGGATAGAGCAGCTTTTCGTGTTCAATCCACTGCCGACGCACAATGACCATCAGACATATAGATACCCAGTAGCTGGCGACGATGAACAGACACCAGTACAGAATAGGCTCGATCCAGACGTCCCAAGGTACGGAGAGGCCCTGGGGCAAGCCCTCGTAGAAATACCTGATGGCCTCGGGATCTTGGGGGGCTATCCACTTGGGCACATAGGGGTGGATGATCTCTTCCCACTTATTTTCAGGCGAAGCATAGTAGTAGATTCCGGCGACAATGGGCAGCAAGTACTCGGAAAAACCAATAGTCGGGATGGCCGTGGCCAACATCGCCATGATATAGACCACGGCCAACTCGGGAGGCGAAAGAGCATACCGCCGTCTGATGATGCCCAGAACCACATTGACAATGCCGACAAAAACAAAAAAGACGAAGATAGCAGCTGGTGTATTGAGGTTGTGCGCCAGCAGCGAACCCTTGATGATCATATTGGTGTAGGGCAGCACGATGCCAATGAAAAGGGCCATGAGTGAGCCGATTAACAGAGACCGGAAAGTCACACCTCGCTCGCTCATCTCGTCGCCATCTGGCAGGACAGGGAGCCCTGCTTGGATATCTTTTCGCATGTCTTTCAGGATATAGATGCTCGCCGTAGGCTTACAAGTAGCCCAAGACGTTCCCCGTCATCCCAGTGAAGTAGTCAATTACCAGCCACATACCCGCCACCACTACCTGCCCTAGGATCAACCCTAGAAAAAAGGGGCGGGTCCGGCTGTAGGCAGCGGCTCCCCCGTACTTGAGCACAATCGTTTTGAACAGCCAGGCCAAAAAGATACTAAACCACACCCAGTTCATAATGTAAAATGTGCCGGTGGCGAAGCCTAGGGGATGGATCGGCCACCACACAAAGCGGTAGCGAATATAGGTGAATAGGCTCATCAGGAAGGCTCCCAAGCCCGTGAAGGCCCAGCCAGCTAGGCTGACGGGTACGGGGCTGTCGAACTTGGGGCCCACATAGGTGAAAGCTACCTGCGGAACGAAGATAAAGAAAAAATTGTGCAAGTTGATCCCGCCGTGGGCATACGCCATTTCCATAACCAGATAGATGGAACTGGACAAGGTAAGGACAATGGCTAGCAATACAGCCCAGAGCAGCTTCCTTTTACTGCCTTTGATCTCTTCCGCCAGTTTGAGGGCATTGGCGAAACAGGCCATAAAGAAAATGCGCACATTGGCACTCCATACGTAGGTAAAGGCCACGCCGATCAAGCCAGAGGCCCCCAAGGCGGTCGTACCTAGGCCAGAGATGGTAAAATCAGCAGGAGTGATGGGCGTGCGCAGTACGGAAATTCCCCCTTCGACCACCGCCCGAGTAAGCGCCATGAAGACAACAGCAGCCCCAAAGAGAAACACCAAGACGATCCACAGCGGGATGCCCGACTTCCACAACCAGCCGATCATCACCGCTAGACCTGCCACCAAGCCCAGTACGGCGTTGCGGTAGGATAGTACCTCTCCAGAATCGTCAATGCGATCATCCCCCCGCAATGCCTTGATGAAGACATCGCGCAAATGCCCCCGTCCCATCCACAGCCCAGAGAGCACTAGCACGATCATCGCCCCCATCGCCTGGTGGGCCATGTGCGGCCCAACTAGATTGGCGAAACGGCTCAGGTCTTCCGTGCTATAGATGCCCAACACATTAAAGACACCCCGCTGCAGGGAGGACAGCAAAAAGAAAAACCAGAACCCCAAGGCAACATCTCGGCTCAACAGGTAGGCAAAGCCGATCAGCGCTAGGTTCATATCTAGGCGGAGGTAGGTAGTGCCGCGAAAGAGGTGGAAGTCGGTCGAGGTAGTGATGCGAGGCACGAATTCGTAGTAGCTATGCAGGGCATTTATATGGCCGATGAGGAAGGGAATGGCAAAACCCAGCCACATAGCCGTATTAGAAAAAAAAGGGGCCAGCAGCGTCCGTCTCCCATTGTCCTGAATCATCTCCAGGGGAACTTGGGCCAAGGGATAGAGCAGTTTTTCGCTTTCCATCCACTGGCGGCGCACGATGACCATGGCGCAGATAGATACCCAGTAGAAGGCGAGGATGAACAGACACCAGTAGGCCAACGGCTCAACCCAAGCACCCCAAGGAAGTGGCCGCCCCTCCGGCAGCCCTTCGTAGAAATAGCGAATGGCGTCGGGATCCTGGGGGACCATCCACTCGGGCACATGAGGATGGATCAAGGATTCCCAGTTGTTTTCAGGAGTTGCAAAGTAGTAGAGCCCCGTAGTGATGGGTAGGACGTATTCGGTGAAGCCGATCGTGGGGATAGAAGTGGCTACCATCGCCATGATGTAGACCACGGCCAATTCCCCCCGAGACAGGGCCAAGCCCCGGTGGAACAGGTGCAACAGCGGATTGAGGCAAAGGACGAGAATGAAGAAGATAAAGAGGGCAACTGGAGTGCTGAAGTTGTGTGCTAGTACCGTACCCTTAATGACCATATTGGAGTAGGGTACGGCAACGCCGATGAAGATTGAGGCTCCGCCGCCGATTAGCAGAGCTTTGAAGGTGATGCCGCCGTCCGAGTTTTTCACCTCACTTGCCATGTACCAGTCCGTTCCAGCCGTCGGCGATGGACTTCGCTGGTCACTGGGGTGCCACAGGCGGGAGGCAAGCAGTCAAAACCCGCCTCATCCTAGGCCCAGTGACATCAGGGGCCAGATCGGCCGCCTACTCAGTCGGCGTAGTAATAGCCGTAGAGAATCATCATTTCATCGGCGCGCGTGAATCCGAAGTTGAGATTCCGCTCGGTATCATTGTCGTAGGTGGCCCTAATCCTGAAACCTTGGCCCTCTTCGACCATGAGCGGTGGATCGAATCTGAGGGGGGCCGGGTGTTCCCAGTCGTAGCTGATGTAGACCAATTCCCCATCCCGGGGTCCACCGATGAATTCGGCGGTGAATTCCTCCATGCGGTCATGGGTGTGGGAAACAAGTTGGAAGATGTATCTGTCCTCCTTAAAAATGAACTCTTTCTCCAAGGAAGTAACCTCGCCAGCGGGCAGATCAATATCGAAGTTGCTCAGGGCGAAAACCTCGGCTACCCGCTCCACTTTCGCGGGCTCGATGAGATGCAGGTTGACAAGTACTTCGCCCATCATGACCTGATCGGTGGTGTTGGCGTAGTGGGAATTCATATCGAGCCCTGTTCCAGCGGGCAAACGCATGGCCACGCCGGGAGGCAAACTGAAGTCCAGGCGCGGAGATTGGGCAATTACAATGGGAACCTGGTACTGCATGACCCGCCAGTCGAACAAATCGTACCCTTCAGCGTCTTGGTAATTTCCCGCGGCGTCGCGCAGGTCGCGATAGATCTCCGGCTGGGGAATGACATCGGCTGGGGTATAGTCGGGAAACTGGTTGAGTATGAAGTGGTGACTCCCCGACCGCATGGATAGTTCAAAGCGGTTGACGAAGAGATCCTCGGCGTGGTCGAGGAGCTGATAAAAATAGACCTCGCGTTCGTACTGGGGTGCTACCTCAAAGGGACCCAAGCGGAGTTGAATGCCGTCGAGCGGCGGATTTAGCGACTCAAACTCCGGTACTGCGTAGCGATCCTCATCCTGCAGCAGAGCCAAGTCTGCTACCACCCCTTCTTCGGGGGCTCCGGCGCGGATCCATTGGCGTATGAATTCCAGTTGGCCGTTAGTCAGGGGCGGACGACCCAGCGGCATCTGTGCGCCGTAGTTGGGATGGTCGGCGTAGAAGTGCTCTTGGTCGGGCGCGTTGATCTTTTCCCAAAGGTAACTCTTAAAAAGGCCCGCAAGTCCCTCATCGCTCAGCAAGACCAAGCCGTCTTGGACTGCCGCGGCATTGCGCGGCACACTATTGATCAGTTGGCTGTAAGCCAAATCTGGAGTCAGAACCAGGCCTGACTGCCGGGCAAAGGAGGTGCCGACGCTGTGGCAGCTAACGCAGTTAGAGGCGAAGATATCGTGCTGGATCGTATCCCAAGTCGATGTTTCCTGGGGCTCGACCGAACGGCTGGAATCGCAGCCGCTCAGAATCCAACTCGCAGCGCTGAGCAACGCGCTTAGGACAAAGCCGATTCGCCGCATATCTACCCTCCACAAGTGCGGGGATAATAATATGATAGGCCAATGACACAGACGGGCGAGAAAACCGCCAACCCTCGTCTGTTCATCTATTGTATTTCAGATACCACCATTTTGGGAGATTGTCAAGTTTTACTGCGCGCCTAGGATGTATAAGTGCCGATTTGCCGCAATTTTTTAGCTGGCCCAAGCGAGGTTTTTGTTATCTGTGTAGACAGAGCGGGCAATTTTTGATTGATATACTCGTTGATTTCTTTGTATAGTTCTCTCCTCTGCTTTGGAACATTCAACTGTTCGCAATCTGGGCCTAACTCGGAAGCTTTTGCAGATACCATTCATCGCTCTGCAATGGTTCCTGTGATTTTCGCCCTACCACAATAGCGAGA
>JAPPEF010000297.1 GCA_028875335.1 Gemmatimonadota bacterium | reverse complement strand
CGTAGTCGCTGCGTTTGGGGCCGGTTAGGTCCTCGCGGTGGTAGAAAATCAGATGGCCTTCGTCGGTTCCAAGCTCGCGCAGCTTGAGCCGCCCTTGGGCGACGTTGAAATAGGTGTCCTTCTGGTGGAAGGTGCCCGCCAGCCCCGCGCCGAGGGCGTTGAGGTTTTCTTCGGCGCGCTCGACGTCGGGGTAGTGTGCCTTGATCTCGATGTTGGTCATGTCGGATGCGTTTCGTTAAATGCGGCTTGCAAATTTACGCCTGTCCTGCGGTTCGTCAAGCTTGCGCTTCATTGCCCGATACGTCAAAGTATAGGCCATGAAAGCCATAATTGTAGCTAATGACGCGGACCACTCGCTCTGCTGGCAAGAGGTACCAGGCCCGACCTGCTGCCCAGGCGAGGTCCTCGTAGATATCCATGCCACAGCCGTCAATCGCGCCGATCTCCTCCAGCGCGCCGGCAACTACCCACCGCCTCCGGGCGCATCCCCTTATATGGGCCTAGAAATGGCGGGCGTGGTCGCCGCCACGGGAGAGACTGTAACGCAATGGCAGCCCGGCGACCGCGTCCTCGGTCTGCTCTCCGGCGGCGGGTACGCCGAGCGCGTAGCCGTTCCCGCCACCCATTTGCTACCCTTGCCCGCCGAGCGCGACTTCATCTGGGGAGCGGCCATCTGCGAGGTCTTTCTCACCGCTTTTGTCAACCTGTTCCGCGAAGCCGGTTTGCGCGCGGGCGAGACCGCCCTCATCCACGGTGGGGGCAGTGGCGTGGGCACGGCCGCGGTGCAGTTGTGCCACCAAGCCGACGTCAAGGTGATCGTCACGGCTGGCACGGACGCCAAGGTGGCGTGCTGCCTAGCACTGGGCGCAGAGTTTGGAGTCAACTACAAGGAGCGGGATTTTGCCGAGGCCATCCTCGCCCACACCGACGGGGTCGATGTGATCCTCGACATCGCGGGGGCCGACTACTTGGCGCGCAATGTGCAGCTGCTCAAGTCCGAGGGCCGCCTCGTGATCATCGCCGTCCTGACCGGTGCCGAAGCCCAGATTGACCTTTTGGAATTGCAGAAAAAGCGGTTGCGCCTGATCGGCTCGGTTTTGCGCAGCCGCGCGGACGAGGAGAAAACCGCGATCATCGCGGCCTTCCAAGAGCGCTTCTGGCCGCTGCTGATCGACGGGCGCATGAGAGCTGTGATCGAAGACGTACTGCCCATTGAGCGCGCGGCCGACGCTCAGGACATCCTCCGGCAAAACCGCAACATCGGCAAGGTCGTTCTGCAAGTTAGGAATTAGGAGTTTGCTATGAGTACTCGTTACCGCCACATCGAAGTCAGCGGCCCGCCGCGCGAACTGGGCCGTCAGATCGGCGAGGCCTCCCGCGACGAAATTCGCGGCTTTGCTGCCATTGCCTTAGAGCGCGTCAACAAGACCGTGCCCGTCTCGCGCGAGCGCGCCATGGACATAAGCCGCCAGAGCATGGATTGCGCGGCTGCGTACGCGCCCGACATGCTCGACGAGTTGCGCGGCATGAGCGAGGGTGCGGGCGTTTCGCTCGACGAGATGATGCTCTTGCAGGTGCGCAACCAGCTTTGCCCGGAGGAGGACGCGGCCTGCACGGCCTTTGCCGTCGCCCCCAAGCGCAGCGCTGAGGGCCGGGCGATTGCCGCGCAAAACTGGGACAACGACCCCGCGCTGGACCCCTTCACGATCGTGCTGACGCGCCGCCCGGCTGGCAAGCCCGCGCTGATGAACGTCACCCAAGCGGGTCTCATCGCGTACATCGGCTGCAACGACGCCGGGATGGGCGTCTGTATGAACACCCTGCCGGCCCCCAGCCGCCCGGTTGGCGTCCCGCACTACTTTGCCGTGCGCGCCATATACGAACAGACCTCGCTCAGCGACGCGGTCGCCGCAGTGCGCCGGGCCGATCGCGCCATTCCCGGCAATGTCCTCCTCGCCACCCCGCAGGGGCCGGCCGATCTCGAACTCACCTTGGGCCACGTCCACGTCTTGCGCGACGACGAGCTCGTCGTCCACACCAACCACTGCTTGCACCCGGAGTTGGCACCAATCAACCGCGAATTTCCCGAACTGATTGAATCCGTCCCGCGCCACCAGCGCATCGAACAGTTGCTCGGTCCCGAGCCACTCGTGAACATGGCGCAGGTGCAAGCGGCCCTGCGCGACCACGACCGGCACCCGTACTCCATCTGCCGCCACGTCAACGACCATCCGCAGACCGGCTTTTGGGCGAGCGTGTTTTCGGTGGTGATTGAGGCCGATCAAGGCCATATGCACATCAGCCGCGGCAACCCCTGCACAGCCCCGTACGAAACGTATTCGCTCAACTGACAGGAGTCACTATGGGCACCCTGCACGGCACGATTATCGACGCAGTCTCCGGCGAATCGCTCGACGCCAAAGTCCACGTGCTCAATGCCTCGGGCACCTTTTCCCACCCGCCGAACTCCATGCTGAAGCGCGGCCCGGGTACGCCGTTTTTCTTTTCCGATGGCGCGTTTGCCGTCGAGGGCAGCCGGGGGCGTACGGATGTACTGGTCGAGCGCGGCACGGAGTACGAACCCTATCGCACGACTGTTGAGTTGCCCGCAAAGGGCCGCGTCGAGGTGGAGATTCCGCTGCGCCGCTGGTATAGCCCCCAAGAGAAGGCTTGGTATCCGGGCAACACGCACATTCACTACGATGAAAAGGAGACTCGGCCCGACGAGCGGCTCGGGATTGATTGCAGCGTCGAGGGGTACAACGTCACCTGCGTCAGCGTGCTCGACCGCCGCCAACTGCCCTACGCCTCCAACAAGTATCCCATTGGCGTGATGAACGAGTTTACGACCGCCCATCACGTCCTCGACATCGGCGAGGAAAACCGCCACTACGGAGACAATTCGCCGTGGGGCTTTGGCTACGGCCACGTGATGTTGCTCAATATCCGCAACCTCGTGCAGCCCGTCAGCCGAGGCCATACCCTCGCCGGGCAATTCGACCCGGACTATCCGCCCTTGTGCTTTTGCTGCGACGACGCTCGCGAGCAGGGCGGCTTGGTCATCTGGTGCCACAACGGTCGTGGCATGGAGGCTCCAGTGGCCGCGGCGTTGGGCAAGCTCGACGCCTTCAACCTGTTCGATCCCTTTTGGATGGATCCGGAATACGACCTCTGGTACAAGCTCCTCAACTGCGGCCTGCGGCTGCCGGCCTCGACGGGTACGGATTGGTTTGTGTGTTCTAACAACCGCGTGTACGTGCAAGTAGATGGGGAATTTTCGTATGCGAGCTGGATCGAGGGTATGAAGCAGGGGCGGACCTTTATAACCAACGGCCCGGCGCTCCAACTCACGCTCAATGGGCGTCCGATGGGCGATACTGTGGAATGCGGCAGCGGCACGGAGTTAGAGGCCGAAGTGACCTTTAGCTCGTTTTATCCAATTGAGCGCGCCGAGTTGGTCGTCAACGGCGCGGTAGTTGAGAGCTGGGAATGGCCCGAAGGGCGACGTGAAGGTGCCTTGCTCTACGGCTTCAGAGCCGAGCGCGATGGCTGGGTTGCCGCCCGGTTGTGGGGCGATTCGCGCGACAGCTTCGACCAGTCCATTTACGCGCATTCGAGCCCGAGCTATTTCCATTGCGGCGCAGCGCCGGCCGAGCGCGAGGCGGACGCGAATTTTTTCCTCCGCTCGATTGACGAATCGCTCAAGTGGATCGGCACGTATGGCCGCTACAACAACGACCAGCAGCGCGAGGATGTGCGGGAACTGTTCAGGAGGGGGCGCGAGGTGTTTGCGGGGTTGGCTGGCTGAGCGGCCACCAGGCGCGGGTGATTTCGCCGAATTCGCGTGGTGTGACGGTGTACACGGGTTTGTTTTTGATCTTCTTGCTCAAGCTGGCGAGGGCGGCTGCGGGGACGATTCGCTGGACTTGCTCTTGGCGGCGGGCAAAGAGGCTTTCCAAGACCTGTCGGAAGAAATCATCGGACGGCACGGCAAACTTGGGCTTGGTGCGCTTGATGAGCACGAGGGCGCTCTCGACCTCGGGGCGGGGGAAAAAGGCGTCTTTGCCCACCTGTTCGATCCACTCCACTTGGGCCAGCCGCCCGACGGTGACGCCAATCCGGCTATAGCCCGGTTGGCCGACGGTGGCGCACAGCCGTTGGGCCAGCCGCTTGGGCAGCATGAGCACGGCCCGCTCGAAGCGCTGGTTTAGCAGTTTGAAGACAATCGGCAGGGCTACTTGGTAGGGCAGGTTGGCTACCGCCTTGTCAAAGCGCGGAAAATCCACGGCCAGCGCATCACCCCATATTACCTTGAGATGCTCGTGCTGCCGCTGTAATTCCTTGAGACACGGAGAGAACTGGCGGTCTTGCTCCACGGCCACGACTTGTCCGGCTCGCTCCAGCAGCAACTGCGTCAGATTGCCGATTCCGGCCCCGATCTCCAGTACGGTATCGCCAGCCGCGATGTCGGCGCAAGCTACTTCGCGGCGCAGGACGGCGGCGTCGGTGAGGAAGTTTTGGCCGCGATTTTTCTTGGGGCGGATAGAGTAGCGGTTTAAGAGGGGCTGCATTTCCTAATGCGCTAAAAATCGCTCGGCCTCAATTGCGGCCATGCACCCGGTGCCGGCTGCGGTGACAGCTTGGCGGTACACGGAATCCTGTACGTCGCCGCAGGCAAAAACCCCGGGGATACCCGTGGCGGTCGAATCTGGGTCGGTGAGGATGTAGCCCTGTTCGTTCATGGCCAATGCGCCTTCGAAAAGCTGAGAGTTGGGTATGTGGCCGATGGCCATAAAGACCCCCTCGCAGGCAAACTCCTGCGTCTGATCCGTTTGGGTGTCCTTAAGTAGAACCCCACGCACGGCCAACTCGTCGCCCGCCTGTAAAATTTCCTCGACCGTGGCATTGACCACGAAGTCGATCTTGTTGTTGTCCTGTGCGCGCTTGAGCATGATTTTGGACGCGCGGAACTCGTCGCGGCGGTGGACGATGGTGACTTTAGAGGCGAATTTGGTCAGATAGGTCCCTTCCTCCATGGCCGAGTCGCCGCCGCCGACCACGACTAGCTCCTTGTCGCGGAAGAAAAAGCCGTCACAGGTGGCGCAGGCCGAGACCCCGTGTCCCATGAGCCGCGTCTCGGACTCTATGTCGAGGAGGCGCGCTGATGCGCCGGTGGCAATGATCAATGCGTCGCAAGTGTACTGGCCACTGTCGCTTGTGACGGCGAAGGGCCGCTGGGACAAATCGACCGCGTTGACCGTCTCGAATTTGCACTCGGCACCAAAGCGCTGCGACTGCTGGCGCATCAGATCGACGAGTTCTGGCCCCATGATACCGTCGGGGAAGCCTGGGTAGTTTTCTACGTCCGTGGTAATGGTTAGCTGGCCGCCCGGCTGCAAGCCTTCGAGGACTAGCGGGGCTAGGTCGGCTCTGGCCGCGTACAGGGCGGCGGTTAGTCCGGCTGGACCTGAGCCGATGATGACGACTTTGTGGTGGTGATTCTCGCTCATTGTTCTCCTTGTTATTTGTTGTTACGCATTGTAGGGGCAACCCTTGTGGTTGCCCTCGTAGGCTCCCATGGGCTGAATGCGCGGTGTCGCTTGGGCGCCCACAAGGGACGCCCCTACATTGACCGGTTCGGTGCCGATGTGCAAATCCGTTATTTACACGATGCGGCTCAAAAGTTCTCGCCCCTCCAACCCGGCCAGCAGGTTGTCCACCGACCGCTCGGCCATGACTTGGCGCGTCTGGTGCGTTGCGCTGCCTAGGTGGGGTATGATGACGAGGTTGTCCAGCGCGAGGAGGGGGTGGTCGCGGGGCAGGGGTTCGGGTTCGGTTACGTCGAGGGCGGCTGCGTAGATCCCGCCGTTTTGCAGGGTTTCCAACAGCGCGTCGTGATCGACGACGCCTCCGCGCGCGGCGTTGACCAGCACGGCCGACTTTTTCATCAGGCCGAGTTCGCGCCGGCCGATCATGCCCCGCGTCTGATCGGTCAGCGGCATGTTCAAGGTCACGAAGTCCGCCTGCTGGAGCAGCTCGTCTAGCTCGACATAGCGCGCGCCGAGGTCGGCTTCGGCCTTGGGGTTGGGGTTGCGGTTGTGGTACAAGACGGTCATGTCAAAGGCCAACGCGCGGCGCGCTACTTGGTAGCCTATGCTGCCCAGCCCGATGATGCCGATGACTTGGTGGTGGACCTCTTGCCCCAGCATGAAGCTCGGATCGTAGGCGACAAAATCTGGGCCGCGGGCGAAGTGATCGCCTTGGATGAGGTTGCGCGCCGCGGCCAAGAGGAGGGCGAAGGTTATATCGG
>JAPPEF010000109.1 GCA_028875335.1 Gemmatimonadota bacterium | reverse complement strand
GCAACGGCGATTTGTGCGGCGACGCTATTTCCAATGAAGAAGCCGCCGCCATCGGTGCCTTGGGCGGTTCCAGAATAAACAACTTGGGCGTCACCGCCGACAAAACCGGCAACCTCGTCTTTATCAATGCCGGCAGCCGGGCGGCGACCATAAGCGCATTGGGACGCGACGGTGCCTGCGCCTTTGAAATCGAATTCCCCGCTAGCTGGGGCCTGATGCGGCCGGGGGGCACCCGTTTCCTCCTATTGCAGGAGGGCGGTCCCTACGACGGTCTCTATACGAGAAACGGCGTGCGCTTAGAGACCTTTACCTACGGCTACGGGGACGACGAGACCTCTAACCCCTACGGCCCCCATCTGCTGCTCTATACGCCTACGGCCTTGGCCTCGGGCAAGTTGGGTGCCGATATCACCGCCATACTGGAGGTGGCCGCCAGCACCCCCGACGCATATAGTCTGGGCAATGCCACCCCCAACCCCTTCAACCCGAGTACCGTCATCGAGTTTACCATCCCCGATGTCGAAGCACACGTGAAGTTGCAAGTCTTTAATTCCGCTGGTCAGTTGGTGGCCACCTTGGCCGACCAGACCATGACCGCAGGCAAATACCGGGCTGATTGGGATGCACGAGACGCTAGCGGCCAGCTAGTCTCCAGCGGCGTTTATTACTACCGCATGGAGGCGGGCTCGTTCGTCGAATCGCGGCCAATGACCTTCCTGAAGTAAAGGCTCTGTACCGCCAGCAAAACCGCAGGGGCTTCGCTCCTGCAGTCTCAAAGAAGCCGTCTTGGGTCTTTTCCAAGACGGCTTCTTACTAGCTGAGAGAGGTACCAACAATCAATTTTCTGCTCCTAGCCGCTCTCCTCGGCGCTGCCCTCTGCAATGCCCAACCCCGCTTCGTAGATGCAACCCAAGAGGCGGGGCTAGCCTTCCGCAATTGGTACGGCAATAACAACGCCCTCACGATCCTAGAGACAACCGGTTCGGGTGCCGCCTTTTTCGACTACAACGGCGACGGCCAGCTCGACCTATACATCGTCAACGGCGGCCTAGGATTTACTGGTCCGCGCTATGCCGATCTGCCGCGCGATGTGCAGCCTCCGCCCAATGGCGCAATCCCGCGCAACGCCCTGTTCCGCAATCGGGGCGACGGCACCTTCGCCAATGTCGGCCAACAGACCGGTACCGCTGCTAGCGGCTGGGGCTCCGGCTGTGTGTCCGGGGACTACGACAACGACGGCAACGCCGATCTGTACATCACCTATTACGGCCCCAACCTCCTCTTTGCCAACCAAGGCGACGGCACCTTTGCCGAGATCGGCGCACTAGCCGGGGTAGCCGACGATGGCTACGGCACGGCCTGCGCTTTTGGGGACTACGACAACGACGGCGATCTAGACCTTTTTGCGGGCAATTACGTGGTCTTCGATCCAGAGACCACCCTGCTGCCCGGCGAGCAACGCGACGGCTTCTTCGGCGGCCAGCGCGGGGTGGCCAGCGTGGCCTCGCCCGAAGCGTTTGCCGGCCAGCCCGATGTGCTGTATCGCAACGACGGCAACGGCGCGTTTGCCAACGTCAGCACTAGTGCCGGACTCAACGCCGTCCTAGGCAAAACGCTGGGAGCTACTTTCCTAGACTGGAACGACGACGGCGATCTAGATCTCTACGTGGCCAACGACGCCACCCCCAACTTCCTCTACACCAACCAAGGCGACGGCACCTTTGCCGAAGAAGCCTTGGCCTTGGGCGTAGCCTACGACGCCGATGGTCGGCCCGAGGGCAGCATGGGTCTGGCCGCTGGCGACTGGGACAACGACGGCGATATGGACCTAGCGGTGAGCAATTACGAAGGACAGACCGCCACCCTCCACCGCAACGACGGCCGCGCCTTCGCCAATATCTCCTTTGCCGCTGGCGTCGCCCGCACTACGCTCATGCCGCTGCAGTGGGGCACGGCTTTCTTCGACTGGGACCGCGACGGCGATCTGGATATCTTCATTGCCAACGGCCACGTCACTGCGGCCCTAGAGGATTATTTTCCGCAGTCGAGCTACGCCCAAAAGAACAATCTCTTCCGCAACGACGGTGCTGCCTTCGTCGATCTGAGCGCGCGGGCCGGGCCGGGTCTGCAGATCGTCAAGTCGAGCCGGGGCACTGCGGTCGGCGATTACGACGGCGACGGCGACGAGGATCTTTTCGTGGTTGACAAAAACGACGTGCCCACCTTGCTGCGCAACGACACCGCTAGCGGCAATCACTGGCTAACCGTCCGCACCTTGGGCCGCAACAGCAACCGCGACGGCATCGGTGCCAGAGTGCGCCTAGTCGCCGACAGCCAGCAGCAACTCAGAGAAGTGGCCGCCGGCTCAAGTTACCTATCGCACAACAGTCTGTGGCTCACTTTTGGACTAGGGCCGAGCGCCGCAGCAGATACCCTACAAATCCGCTGGCCCAGCGGTTTAATCGACCAATACACCCAAGTGGCGGGAGATCGCTTTGTGGAAGTAGAAGAAGGGCGGGGCATTGCCACTGTAAAGCACTGAACCTACGGTTTTTCCCCCATAGCGCGGAGGATTTGTTGCGCCATCCGCTGCAAGTGCTCATCGTTGCCAATGTCGATAATGGCACGGTACTGCTGGATGGCGGCCGCCTCATTGCCCTGCTCCTGCAGGATGGTGGCCAACCCAAAGCGCGGGCCAGCAAAGTCGGGCTTGAGGCGGATGGCCTGCTGATAGACCTGGACCGCAGCAACCCTATCGCCGCGGGCGTGAAGCGCGGCACCTAGGTGATTGTAAGCGCGGACGTGGCCCGGACGCAGGCGCAGAGCAGCGCCGAACAATTGCACTGCCTCGTCGATCCGCCCCTGCTTTTTAAAAGCCAGACCCAGATTGAAGTGGGCCTGCGCGTAGTCGGGGTTTAGCTCAAGGGCGCGTTGCAAGAGTGCTATAGCACCGATGACATCACCGCGACTGTAGAGAATATGGCCTAAATTATTGTGGGCGCGGCTGTGCTTGGGGTCTAGAGAGATGATCTGGCGGTACTGGATGATGGCCTCTGCTGCATTACCTTGCTCATAGAGCAGCAGAGCCAGACTATAGCGAGCTGGAACGTAAGTAGAATCGGCCTGAATGGCGCGCCGTAAAGATTGGGCCGCTTGCTCCGAATCGCCTTTCTTTTTGAGGGCCAAGCCTAGATTGTAGAGCGCCTGTACGTGGTCGCGTTCGAGCTCAACCGCCCGGCTGCACGCGGCAATGGCCCCTTCCACATCGCCCAGTCCGTAGAGGATGGCCCCTAGGTCGCTGTGGGCCTGGGCCAACGCGGGATCGAGTTCAATCGCGCGGCGATAGGACCGCACCGCACCCTCGACATCCCGGCGGCTGTACAGCACATTGCCTAGGTAGCTGTGCACCAGCGCGTGTTTGGGATCGAGGCGCAAGACCGTGCGGAATGCTGCCAGCGCACCATCCGCATCGCCGAGTTGAAAGAGGGCGACGCCCAGTTCAAGGTGGGCGGCGAGACGCTGAGGGTCGAGCTCAATCGCGCGGCGATAGAACGGCACCGCGCCCTCCAAGTCGCCTTTCTCAAAGAGCACCTTGGCGCTGTGATGGGCAATCGCGGCCGCCTCGGCAGCGTCCTTAGCCTGAGCATAGGCACTGGTGGGGGCAGCAAGAAGAAAAAAAACAAACAAGCGGGCCATATTCTATGCGATTCGGGAAGCAGCAATACAGCAGTTGACCATAAAATAGGTTCTTTCTTCCCATAATACAGGTTTTATACCAATTTGAAGCACTAATGTCCTACTGTTTTCAACAGCCCTGTAGCCCATGAACGGTCTGCCGCAGATCACCACACGCGCTATTGTCCTAGGTGCCCTGACCATAGCCGCCAACTTCTACTACATCGTCAACGTTGGCCAGCGCCTAGGCATAGGCAGCTACGTCCACTCGCAATTCCCCATGGCCACTTTCATGCCCTTTGTGCTGTGGCTCTTCCTCAATACCGCACTCAGGGCACTCTGGCCGCGCGTGGCGCTCAGCCGCGGCGAAATGCTGACCCTGTTCTCCATGCTCTGGGTGGTAGGTACCATTCCGCAGTTGGGCTGGATGACCTACTGGACCTCAATTGTGGGGGCACCAAGTTACTTCGCCACGGCCGAGAACCAGTGGGAGGAGCTCTTCTTCGACTACCTTCCCTGGCACGTCTTTGCCAATGCCTCTCCCCGGGTAGTCGATCCGTTTTGGTTTGGCCTGTCCGAAGGGGCCTCCATTCCCTGGGACGGGTGGATCGGTGCCATCGGCCAGTGGCTCGGCGTTTCTATGGCCATGGTAGTCTTCGGCTTCTGCCTGATCGCCCTTTTCCACAAACAGTGGGTCGAAGCCGAGAAGCTGACCTTTCCACTGGCGCAGATGCCCCTAGATCTGACCCAAGGCTTTGAGGGCAAGCGATGGCCCGAGCTATTTTGCAAGCCCGTCTTCTGGATCGGCTTCGCCTTGGTTTTCCTGCCCATACTCTACAATATCGCCACTTACTTCGCCCTAGGCCTGCCACCCATCGAATTCTACTGGAAATTCTACGACCTCAACTTGACGCCGGACTTTTTTTTGACCGTGCGCATTCTGCCGCTGATCATGGCCGTGACCTATTTGTGTCCAGTGGATATCCTCGGCAGCATGATCTTTTTCCACTTGCTGGCCGCGCTCAAGATAGCCCTAATGAAGCGAACCGGCTTTTCCATTGGCGGCTTTGCCGTGGGTGCCGCCGGCCAGCAACCCGAGGCGCAAAACATCATCTACATGGAGAGCTACGGCGCCCTAGTCTTCATCGGCCTGTGGTCCATCTGGCTGGCCCGACGCCATTTGCGTCAGGTGTGGCACCAAGTGTGCAGCGGCCAAGGCGAGCCACGCCAGGTCGCGCTCTACCGGCTGGCCTTGGCCGGCCTAATTCTGTCGGCGCTCAGCGTCATCGGCTGGGGAGTGCAACTGGGCATGAGCTTGCCCGTATCTATTGGCGGTTTCCTGCTGATGACGCTGACCTACTTCGTCATAGCCAAACTCGTCGCCGCCACTGGCTTTGCCTATCTCTTGCCCAACAAGCCCCATATCAAAGGCGATTCCTTCCTCATCGAGCTAGTCGGTTCGGCCTTCCAGTCGCCGCGCAGCTTAGTGGCGTTTAAGGTATTCACCAGCAATGCCTTCTTCGGCACCTTCCGCATTCCGGCCTGGCCAGCGCTGCCCCACTGCTTCCGCCTGTTCTCTCTAGAGCGGCAGCCCGGGCGGCTGACGGCGATGGTCCTAATCGCCTTCCCCATCGGATTCGTTGTATTGGCTGTCGAGACAATCAGCTTGGCCTATGAAGGGAGCGGCCTGATTTTCCTCGGCGGCAAGGCCAACTGGATCTTCGAAGATATGGTTTATCTGCTCAACAACCCCATGCTGCCCGACCTGAACAAGTGGGCGGTGTGGTTCTTCGGTTTTGGCGAAGCCGCGCTCATCGCCCTGCTGCGCGGCTATTTCCACTGGTTCCCCCTCCATCCTATCGGCCTGGCCTTCCAGCACACGTTCGGGCTCCGCCTCTACTGGTTCAGTCTGTTCATCGTGTGGATTATCAAAATAATCCTACTGCGCTACGGCGGGGCCAAGGCCTACATCGCCGGCAAACCCCTGTTCTACGGCCTGGCCATCGGTTATGTGGTCGGAGTAATTTTTTCTATGATAGTGGACCTGATCTGGTTCCCGGCAGAGGGACACGGCATGCACGGATGGTAATAGCTAACCACCGCAAACCAACTTGAGAACAGAGGCCCCATGCAACTGAATATTTCCATCAGCCTGTGGAATTACATTCACTATTTCCCCTTGCGAAAAGGCGGCACCAGCTTCGCCCTAGACGGCGGCTTGGACAGTCTGGCAAAAGTCGTCGACGAAGTGGCCGCCGCGGGTTATGGCGTTGAGTTGTGGCCCAAATGGGCTAGCTGGGAGTGGACGAGTCCCGCTCGGGAAGCCCTAGTGTCCCAACAATTCGATCTCTACGCCGAGGAGCACCGGCCTCGGCTGGCGCAAATCCTGCGCGGCGTGCGCTCGAGTTGGCACACGGGCGGCGACAATACCATTGAGAGCTACCACCGCCAAATCGACACAGTGGCACAAGTGGGCAGCCGAGTCCTAGTAGTACACGCGGCCAATCTCTACCTCGACGGCCCCGATCCCGATTTCGATTTTGCCGCCCAAGTGCTGGAGTACGCGTACCAGAACAACGTCAAAATCGCGCTGGAAAACGCCTCCGAAGGCGAGCAAGAAGAAGACCCTGAGCTGTGGAACCTGTCCATTTTACAACGGGCGCTGGCGCGCTTTGCCGACCTTGGAATCTGCCTCGACACGACCCACATACAAAAATTCAAACGCTTTCCCCTCAAAGAGTACGTCGATCGGCTGCAAGACCGCA
>JAPPEF010000321.1 GCA_028875335.1 Gemmatimonadota bacterium | reverse complement strand
GAGACCGCGGTCGCAGCCCCAGCACAAGGCTAGGGCCGCGACCAAACACCAAAACGGCACGGCCTACTAGCCAGCAGCAGCGGCAGCAGCGGCAGCAGCCTCGGCAGCAGCCGAAACTTCGGCGACGTCAAATTCTGCGCCGTTAATGGTTATCGTCCCGGTAGCAGAAAGGCCGTCGGCCCCAACCGAAAGCTGCATATCGAGTATCAACTCGGCCTCATGCGATCCAGAAAGGGTAACCTCCCCGCTCAGCGGAATGGGCGTCTGATCCAAGCCGACACTCAAGGTGCCGTTGGCTATCAACTCGCCATCGGGTGAATACTCATTCAACGTCCAATCGTTGCCTGCTATCTCCACCGAGCCACCGCCTTCTCCCGGCACCGATGTCGTACCGGGGATCAGCGCGGCGAAGAAGATATTCGTAAAAGTGTTGACCAGCGTGCCGTATAAGCCGATGATTTCAGGCGTTAGCTCAGCCGCCGCCGGCTGTTCAGGCTCCACTGGTGCGGCTTCGTCATCGTCGCCACCACAGGCGGCCAGCACCAGAGTACCGCACAGGACCAAGGCCGTGGTTTTATCTAGCCATTTGCGCATGATACTATCCTCCTAAAGGGATTAAGTGCGCCAAGCCGTACCCGACGCACAGGATGGTAAATAGTTGCCTCGTTCAAGAAGCAGTTTCACTCTCCCGAACGTAGCGCACCAGAGCTTTTTCGTCCAGTACGCAGCCCAGTCCCGGCTGCATGGGCGTGGGCACGTACCCATCGACAAAGGGGATCGGCTCGACGATCAGGTCGTCTTCGCGGGTCCAGCTCCCGACAAAATCCGAAGCCATCGTGCAGTTGGGCGCGGCCGCGGCCGCGTGGACGTACGCGGTATCGACAATGCCCAAGTCGTTGCCCGACCCGTGCCAGCAGCGCAGGCCTGCCGCCGCGGCTACAGCCGCGTTTTTCTGAAAGCCCACGAGGCTGCCGCCCAAATTCAGACAATCGACGACCTCGGCCTTAATGGCGCGGATAATCTGCGGCCCGCTCCCCACGTGCATGGCCACCGGCAGGTTGATCGCCTCGTGGATCTGGATATAGCCTTCCAAGTCGGACTTGGGGATCGGGTCTTCAAAGACTTCGACATTGCCCACGGCCTCTAGCTGCTGCGCCAGCTCGATGGTCTGCTCAGCCGTGTGGAAGCGCTCATTGGGATCAACCGTCACCTTGAAATCCACGCCGCCGACCTCGCGCATGGCCTGAAGCCTTTCGACCATTGGCTCCTCGATCTTGCACTTGATCTTGACGCCTTTGAACCCATGCTCAAGCGCCCGCTCGACCGCCCGCTTGCCGTCTTCCGGCGTCTGGTGCCCCATCCAGTAGTCGGCGCGCACCCGGTCGCGCACCGCACCGCCCAGCAGCGCGTGTACCGGTACCTGGCGAGCCTTGCCCACCAAGTCAAAGATCGCCATTTCAAAGGCGTCGTACGCCGGCCCGCCCCCGACCGTCGGCAACTCCTCCGTACCGTCGTGGCGGGCGGCAAAAATATCCTGCAAGGTCAATCGCTCGGGATCTTTGCCCAAAAGCTGGGCCGCCCCCTCCCGGACCTGTTCTATCGGCACGCCACGGCCGGTCTCACCTAGGCCCACCAACTCGGTATCCGTATTCAGGCGCACAATGTGTTTGGGCACTTGGTCCCACCCGGTTTCGGCGACCCATTCCGGGCTATGCACTCGCCCGGGGATCGTCGGCACCACCACGGTCCAAATATCGACAGACGTTATTTTCATGGGATAAAACTCGCCTTTCCATCGACGGCTAGCGCAAACTCCGCCAATAACTGTGCGGTGTGATCCAAGTCCGCTAAGGACGCGATTTCGACCGGCGTGTGCATGTAGCGCTGCGGCACGCTGACCAAGCCAGTGGCCACTCCGGCCCGACTGAGCTGGATGGCGTTGGCGTCCGTGCCAGTACCCCCTGGCTCGGCTTGGATCTGATAGGGAATTTTCTTCTTTTTGGCTACCCGTACCAGCCGCTCGTACACGACCGGATTGGCGTTGGCCCCGCGCAAAATGACCGGCCCGCCGCCCAGCTTGCACTCGCCGACTTGGCGCTTATCAATATCTGGATGGTCCGTTGCCCACGTCACATCCACGGCAATACCCACCAGCGGATCGACTCCGTACGCACTGGTCTTGGCTCCCCGCAACCCCACTTCCTCCTGCACAGTAGCGACCGCATATACCGCGGCACGACACTTGCGTTTGGCGCGGCTCACCCGCCGCAGCGCCTCGGCAACCACCCAAGCACCGGCCTTATTGTCAATCCCCCGCGACACCACCAACCCATTGCGCAGTTCCTCAAAGTTGGCGTCGTAGGTCGCTGGATCGCCGATGGCCACCAGTTGCCGCGCCTCGTCCGCGTCGGCAGCGCCGATATCGATCCACAAGTCGTGTTTGTCCGGTACTTTGGTGCGATCCGCTGCCTTCATCAGGTGAATGGGCTTTTTGCCCAATACGCCCAAGACCGGCCCTTGCGCCGTGTGGATGCGCACTTTGCGACCCGGCACGATCTGCAAGTCAAAGCCGCCAATGGTGTCAAAGTACAAATAGCCCTTGTCGTCGATGTAAACGATCTGGAAACCCAACTCGTCGGCGTGCCCGGCGAACATGATCTTGGGGCCGCCAGCCTCGTTGTGGACGCCGATGGTATTGCCGTGGACATCGACTTCGACGCGGTCGGCGTACTTTGCTACCGCGTCTTTCCACACCGCCCGCACCGGCCCTTCGTACCCCGACGGGCCGGGAGCACTGAGTAAATCGACGAGAAACCGCTTGGATGCTGGACGCATAGGTCTCCTTCTATTCAGATGTCGCTGGTTTACAGCAGGCACCAATGGCGCAGACCGCCACGTTGACGACGAGACCAATCACCCCGGCGTGAAAGCCCCAGATCATCGGTTTGCCCCCGAAGGTCAACCCCAGCGCTACTGCCAGCCCGCACACCATGCCCGCCAGCGCCGTCCGCGCCGACAGCCGCTTCCAGTACAGCCCCAGAAAAAAGCACGGCACAACTTGGATCAAGACCTCAAACTTCAGCTCCAGCAGCCGCACCAAAGTCGCATCGGTGCCAATCGCCACCGCGACCAGCACGGCGACGATGACCCACGAGCAGATCTTGCCCACCTTCGTCAGTTCAGCCTCAGTGGCCTGCGGCCGGAAGTACGGCAGGTAAATGTCCTTGGTGAACATCGACGAGATCGACAACAGCGCCGAATCCGCAGTGGACATCAGCGCCGCCAGCACCGCGGCAAAAATCGCCACCACCAGCCAGTAGCCCAGCGCGGACTCGCCCATCACCAGCGCACAGAGCCGGGCCAGCACTTGGTCGCTTTCGGTTTTGGTCAGATTCAGATCGGGCAACACCACCACGGCCGTCACGCCGCACACCAAAGCCACCAAAGTAGTAGTCAGCGGCATAAAAGCCATCAGGGCCAGCGAGCGCTTGAGCACCGCAACCGAGCGGCTGGCGTACAGCCGTTGGATCGCCTGTGGGTAAATAGCCGCCCCGCAGCCCAACAGCAGCACGTAGCTGATCCACTTGTTGGCCCCCTCTAGGCTCGGCGCTTGGACTTTTGACGGATCCATTTCGCTCAGTTGGGCCACCACATGCCCCAAGCCCCCACCTAACTTCTGCGGAATGAGAAAGACCAAAATGCCGAAGCCCAACAGCAGCACACCCCCCTGCATCATATCCGTCCACGCTACCGAGCGCATCCCCCCCAAGGTCTCATAGATGACCATGATCACCGCCAAGCCGATAATGCCGTAGCTGCCGGGGACTGCGCCATCGGTGATTCCCTCGACGGCCGCGCCCATCGCCTTGAGCTGGGCCAGTGCGTAGTTGCCCAGCGCGTAGATCATCAAGATCGTGCTCAGCAGCGTCAGCACCGACGAGCGGAAGCGGTGCGTAATGTAGTCGCCAGGGGTGATAAACCCCTCTTTGCGCGCCAGTGTGACCAAGCGCGGGGCAAAGAGCATGTAGCCGACGATGACCGAGAACATAAAGAGCACCGACGCCGTCCACCCAAAGCCAATGCGATAGGCCGTGCCCGTGTAGCCAAAGAGCGTATTGCCGCTGTACTGGGTCGCATAGAGCGTCAAAAAGAGCACCAGCAGGCCCATCGAGCGCCCTGCTAGATAGAAGTCGGCCATGCTGTTGGAGCGGCGGCGCGTGCGCGCAATCCACCCCACGCCGATCATCGAGACCAAGTACAGCCCCACCGCAATGAGCGCGCCCGGACCAAACACCATGCCGCCCATCACTCTTCCTCCTTGGTATTAATCCAGTAGCGGTGGATCACAAAAGCCGTCCAAGCGGCCAACAACAGCACCGCCCCCAGCGACACCGCCACCCACAGCGGAAAGCCCAACACCAGCGGCCCCCGATACCCTTCGGGCCAGTACCAGGGAACAGCCACAGCGTAGAGCAGCAAATAGACGATCCAGATGTAGCCGACTTTGCGCGGCTCAGAGACGAGTTGTTCTTGGGAATCATTCATAAGAGCAAATCAAAGCGCAGACACCGGAGTTGACAAGACCAAGTCCCTAAGTACACGACAGTAAAGCGGTATGAGATACTTCGCTTCGCTCAGTATGACAGTATGGGGCGTCATCACCTGTCATGCTGAGCGGAGCGAAGCGGAGTCGAAGCATCTCAACTCTCCCATGCCTAACGTCTTGGATTATTGTCGCGTACTTAGCCAAGTCCTAAATCCTGTCAAAAGGCACGGTGCTCGCCCCCTGCGGCCGGGGTCCGATGGGACGGATAGGCATGTTTTCGGGGGCCTGGTACTGCACGTCTAAATGCGGCGTCTCCAGCCGTATATGGCCCTGGTGACGCGAATCCATCAGCGCATCCAGACCGCCGCTTACCAGCAGGGTGCGCTCCACCGGGTACTGCGGCTGGCTCGTGAGAAACATCTCCTGGATATTGAGGCCCAAGTAGCTAAAGTGGGGATAGGGCGGCCCGTGCAAGCGCAGGCCCGTGGCCTGTACCTCGCCGTTGACACGGGCCGCGTACGACCATTCCTCGACGTACCCATTCAACTGCAGCAGGGTGGCTTTGAAACCATCCCTGTATTCCAGCAGAAAGGCCGCTGGATTTTCGCAGGCCTCCTCCATGGGTTCGGCCGAGGTTTTACCCACGGCTGCGGCCGCGGCGGCCAACTCGCGCGACCACAGGCCGTCGGCACCGGCCTGCCACACGGCCTCGCCCTCCAAACACTGCACGGCCGCCAGACCTGTCTCACCGCCCCGACGCCGCTCGACCATGGCCTGCAGGCCTTCAAAGCCGTGATAGCCGTAGGACTCAATGCCGCCAAAGCTGAGCATGAGGGCGTCTTCGATGGGGGCATCCCGCTCGTGTTCGAGCCAAGGGTCGCGCCAGCCCAAGGGCACTGAAGAGCCGGCCATAAAGGGGACATTTAGTTCCACTGCCCGGTCGTACATCCACTTGGCGTCGCACCAGTTGTAGGACAGGTGCTTGTCGCTAAACACCGGCACCGAGCGGCCAGAGGTGGCCATAACGCCGCAGATCTGTTCAAAGAAAAAGCGCCGGGGATACAGGTGCTGGCCCTTCTCGTTGAAGGCGTACGTGCCGTGTTCGCCAATGGAAATTACGCCATCAACGGCCAATTTGCTGCCACCCAGACACAGAGCCGCGGGGATACTCTGGTACACGGGTATATCGTATTCTTTGGATACTTGTAGGCCGATATCATTGTCGGGTATCTGGTCTAGGTACATGGAAGCGATATCTACCTGCGGCTCCTGCATGCCCTCGTCCGTGGGAAAACCCTTGATGAACTTGCCGACAATGACGTCAGCGTGCGCCGGGACGCGGTATTCGGTGATAACGGCGGCGATCTTTTTGCGCTGGGCCATGGTTTCCTCTCTATTGTTGGATTGTCTCCATCTAGTTGCTGAATCAAGATAGTATCCCGGCAGCAGTCCGCAATTGCCTTGGGCACTTTGGTCGCTTCTCTGAAAAACCGGCCGCATTTACTTCGTTGGTCTATTTGGTCAATATATAAATGTTAAACCCACACAAAATTAGGTCGCAGGAGGTTTTTCAATGACCAGTTCACACCCCATCAAATGGGGCATCCTCAGCACCGCCAGAATCGGCGTCACCGCCTTCATCCCCTCGGCCCGTGCCACGCCCGGAGCCCAAGTCCATGCCATAGCCAGCCGCAGCCAAGCCACCGCCGACGCCTTTGCCCGAGACCACGATATTCCCGTGGCGCTGGGCAGTTACCAAGCCCTGCTCGATAACCCGGCCATCGACGCGATCTATATCTCGTTGCCCAATTCGCTGCACGCCGAATGGACCATCAAAGCCGCCGAAGCAGGCAAACACGTCTTTTGCGAAAAACCGCTAGCCGTCACCGCGGCCGAAGGCCGGCAAATGGTCGAGGCTTGCCGCAAGGCCGACGTGCTGCTCTTTGAGGCTTTTGTC
>JAPPEF010000062.1 GCA_028875335.1 Gemmatimonadota bacterium | reverse complement strand
GCCTTTTGCGAACGTGCAATTTTCACATAAGCCCGCGCACGCCGCTCCGAAAAAACATGGTAGGGCTTCTTGGGGGCCGGTTGCTTCTCCATCACCTTGAATACCGAATACCCTCCTCTCACCTTTACCGGTCCCCCGACATCCCCCACCTGCAGATCTTTGGCTACTTTGTAAATATCTTGATACAGCCCAATCGGACTCAAGACCAACCGCCCCTCGTGGTGCGCCCGCTCCTTGCGAATCGTATAGTCCCTAGCCAACTGCACCGCGTCGGCACCCCCTACCAACTCCTCTTTCAGGCTGTGGGCCTGCTCCTTAAAGGCCACCAGAATCTCGATCGTGACAATGGTCTCAAAGCCCTGAAACTTCTCGGGATTTTGATCGTAAAAGGCGCGCGCCTCTGCATCGGTGATCGGCGGCAGCCGCTCCTCAACTTCTCGCTTTCTCAACGCGCTCACCAGCATATCGCTGCGCTTATTGGCCACCACCTTGAGGATCATCTGATGTTTATCCAGTCCCTTGTTGCGGGCCTCTGCCATAAACATCCGCTTGGGGATGGCCGAATCCTGTAGATAATCGACGATCCAGTCTCTCTCGTAATCGCGCGAATACCCCTCTTCTTTCTCCGGTACGCTCAGGACAAAATCGTCAAAGGTGATCGTGCCGCCGTTGTAGCGGCACAATACCTCTTCACCCTCCTCGGGCGACGCCACCCGTTCTTCAGGCGACAGCGCTAGGCGCATCAGCACGTGGTCTATCTTGTCGTAGTAAATTTGCGGCGCGTACTTATCGCTGAGCGAGTCGTGCAGGGCTTGGGCGCGCTGGAGGCGCTTTTGGGCGAAGACCTCCTCCCTGACGAATTGGGCTACCTCCCGAAAGGTGACCGGAGCGTCGTCTAAAACCTTGGCGATCACGTAGCGCTGCGGGTCGCCGCCCCACGGCAGCGGCTCGGAAATCTCGCCGACCTGCATAGAAAAGATGCTCCGAAGCGGTGGAGCCGTATCGTCAATCGTATAGTACTTTTTTACATCCCCACCTTGGTCCCGCGTCGCCTCGTAGAGCGAGTACTCTCTGGCCAGTTGACGAAAATCAGCGCCATCCTCTAGCTCGTCGATCAGGTCGAGGGCCTCGTCTCGGGTCGCTACCAAAATACCCGCATAGCGCAGGGCGCGATCCCGGTGCGAATTCCGGTAGTGCTGCATCAGTTCCTCTTCGACAATGGAAATCCGCTGATCAATCTCCATACTTCTGTAGAGCCTGACGGTCTGCTCCTCGGCGAACTGCTCGAGTTTGTGCTTAAACTCCCGTTCGTCGCCAATACCAGCTCGTTCCGCTTCGGCGAGCAATAATTTTTTGTCGATCAGTCCATTGAGCAGAATCCGGTCGGCCTCGATACCGGTCTTACCCATCTGGTAGGCTTTGGGAATATTCGCGGCATAGGCTCTGAATTCGCTGACGGCGATGGGTTGGTCTTCTATCTGGGCGAGTACTAGATCGTCTTGGGCTGCACAGGGGAGCGAGAGTCCTAGAATGCAAACGCCTAAGCGCACTATTCCATTCTTCATAAATCTAAAACCATAGTTTGGAGGGTTAATAAATCAGCCGGACGATCGCGACTTCGACGTCCTTGGCCTTGTCCGAATCGACTTCGAGACGCAAGAGATAGAGTCCAGGGGGTAGCAAGTTGCCCGCATCATCTACGCCCTCCCAAGTAGCCGAAAACCGGCCACTAGCCGCTGTACTATGGGCCACCTCGCATCGCTTCACTCCCGCCAAATCGTAGAGATCAATCGTCACGGGCACATCACCGCTGAGGTTTACCAGATCGTATTCAATCTGTAGCACATCGTTGACGCCATCGCCATTGGGGGTGAAAAGCCGCGGCGCGAGCCACAATGCCTTGACCGCTGGATTGGCCACCGTACTCAATCCCACGCTCAGGGTATTGCCCTCGGCCAGATCATCGGCGTTCCCCGCAGTGATGCGCTGGCGCACTTCATGGGGAAGTTGACTGTCGAAGACCCGGCCCGAAAACACCGTGCCCACCTGAAAGACCTCGGCCTGAAATTTGACCTCAACCAGCTCGCCCGTGCGGTTGAGATCGATTCGCGGTACTTGTACCACAAAGCTCTCCGCGTCCCTTTCCGCGATGGTAAAATCCTGCTCTTCGCCGCCGATATACACGGCGTCAATGCTCGTGACCTCTATGGGGGTGTCGATCTCAATGCTGTCGAAGCCGAGATCATTCTGCTCTAAGTTGGGCAGGATTTTGTAGACGAATTGGACGACCTCGCCCACCTCGACTTGGTGCGGCACGATCTCGGCCAGCACTTGGCTGGCCACCGGGGGTTGGGAGACATTAAACTGCAAGTACTCCATGCGTCCGGCCGCAAGCGCCCGCTCCGAGAGGAAGTCTGCCTTGAACTGCAAGTAGCGCCGAGGCCGCGAACCCACTAATTCGGAATGGCCCCTATCGAAATCGAGCGGCGGCGTCCAGAACTCCCAACTTTCGTTGTCCGGGCTGATCCCGGCTTTCTCGCCTGCCTCCAGTCTGTTATAGCGGTCCAGAGTGAGCGGTTCGCCGCTGGCTGCAAAGCGGGAGCGCTCGTCGCCCCTGAACGTGAAGCGCCAGTAGAAATTGGGATCCGTGTCGTCGCCGCTGCGCATACTCAGATTGACCGTTGCGCCTTGATCTCGGCTGCCCGACCAAATCAACTCGCCTAAGCTAGAGGCCATGCCCAAATCAATGACATTGGATACATAGCTAGCCTGCGAAGCAAAGCCATCCCCGAAGATCTCAAATTCGGCGATCTCCCAATTGCCAACGGGTGCCTTAAAAAGAATTTCGGCAATGGGTCGCCCGGGCAGTTCCAAATCGAGAAAGGGCTCCAAATTATTGGCGACCGAGAACGCGACATCGTAATCGAGAAAGGCCCCGCGCCAATGGTATTGCCCTTCTCGGGTTCCCTTTTTGCGCGGGTCGCCATCGCTGGTTCCTATCTCGAACACCTCGATGAAGCGCTGGTGGGCAAAGCGCTCCGTGGTAGAAATTTTGATGCGCCGGATGGGAAACAGTCCGTTCAACTCAAACCAGATGCCCTTCTTGCACGGCGAGCAGTCGGCCGACTGGCTGCGGCCACTACCCAAATAAGCAGTGGTCAGATCGCCGTCCATCAAGAAGTCTAAGAGGGCTTCCGATTGCCAACCGTAGGAATTGTTCGAGCGTATGCCGCCGCCCCGTTCCCGAATCAGGGGCGTCAGATTGACGGTGGGGTCTAGGCGCTGAGGCTCAATAGAATGGGCCGCAACCTCCAAGAGGTCTATCCTACCGAGCCGTTTTTCGTCCACATCAGCCCAAGACAACTGGACAAACTCAAAATCCCCATCCACTTCCGGCGGCGGCAAGTCCTCGCCGCCAATGCGATACACGGTGAGCGCCTCGACCTCAGCTAGCCCATAGCAAAAACTCCCTACTAGCGCAGCCGACAAAAGTCGCAGCAATTTTCCTCTCATTATCTACCTCCTGCTCCGGTAGATAGTCCAGATAGTAAATAAAAGAAGGGGAGGAATAAAAATTCCCCCCCTCCTTTATGAAGGCGCTTATGCGGCGCAAAAACCGCTTATTTGCCGAATGAAGCCTTGATCTGGCCCCACGTGTTGTCTTCAACGGCTGTGGGCGCGATACCTTCAAAGGCTGACTCGTCAACGCCCAGCATCACCCAGTCGGCCAAGAAATCAGCGTCGCCGAAGGATTCGACGTTGGGACTAATGGCCCAGCGCGAATGGCAGTTACAATCGTCGGCCAACTCGGCATCGGTATCGAAAACGTGCCCTGTAAGGCCGATGATCTCATCCTGCTGGAAGTCGTGGAGGACGCTTCCGGTGGGATCTTCCCAGTTGAAGTCGTCCCAATAGACGCTCCACCACTCGGCCCGTTGGCGCATCTCCTCAAAGGAATTGGGAGCTGTGCCGCTAAACCAATAGGCGTGATCGGAGTACGGCGGCGTGTCGTACCAGGTAGCCTGGGTCATCCAAAACCAATTCCACTCTCCCTCACGGGCTTGGCCATTGTCGAACCAATAGTGGCTGATTTGGGCATGGCGACCGCGCTGGCGTGCCTTCTCCTCGTCAGTCTGGCCTTCCAGATCCCAGAAGGAGCCGCCCGAGTGATCGGCATCCACAGTCGTTTCGACCGACTCGTTGCCCAACTGGTACTTATCGTCGAAGCGCTCATAGGCCCAGTAGATGCGGTTGGTTTCCTCGTTCCAAGTGGGAATCCAGCGGAAGGAAATCGAGGACACATCTATATCGCCAGTATAGATCCACGGCCGGGCCGTGCTCTGGACGACGCTCTGCTCGGTGATCCAAAATTCCTCGGGAATGATATCCCATTCACTCAGATCGGCATCTAAGACCGGAAGGTGCGTCTCGGGCCATTGCCACACCGCGCCGATAAAATCGGGCGGATCGTGGGCTTGGGCCTTAGTGCTTAAGCCGAGTAAAAGCACAGGGATAAATAAGGCGGACAAAACTTTCTTCAAAGCGACCCTCCTTCTTAGAGATGTGAGGTTTTGCAAGTTTATATACTTGATTTCTACGCTTCTGTAATTAATAAAAATAGACTATAAGGTCAAGCAAAAATCACTTTAAGCCAGCGATAATCGACAGAAAACTCAAGCCCGAGGTCTCGATCTCTCGGCTCCGATCAACAACCTCCAACGAGCGGCGATCGAGGCGGATGCCCACCTGAGAGGTTAGCTCATAGCCTAGATATTGGCTGCTATTGGTCAGTTGCAGCGCCAAAACCGAGCCGCGAAAATCTCCAGTGAAAAGCCCCGCCGCCAGTTCGTCTTTTCCTTCTTCGAGGTCGAAGAAAGAGCGCCGCTCTAAGCCGAACTCAAACTCAGAGGTCTTAAACACTGGAACGCTGCCGACAAAGAAGAAGATGCCGTCCCAAGAGCGCCGCGTGTCGAATGCTCGGCTAAAGGGCACCTCGCGCAGAAATTCGCTTTTGAATTTGGGCCTGAGACTCAGCGATCGCCAGGAAAAGACGTATTCTATCTTATTGATCAGCCCGACAAAGCCCGAGGTCCGTCGCCCATTGCGCCCCTCGGGGCCCAGCGGGTCAAAAGCCTCGCCCTGTGCGTCGCGCAAAAATTCGACCTCGCTGTCGCGCTGCCGCCAAGTCGCCCACTTAAAGCGATGCAGGGTCCGCCACAAACGCGGGCTAGAGTACTCCCAGTCGGCGTAAAAAGTGTTGATCCATGTGTCCTCTGCGGCCAAAGGGTCCAGTACCGGCACATTGCTGCCAGCCGACTCGGACGCCGCGCCGAATGTGCTCCTAGGGATGATCCATTGCACCAAGTGGTCGGCGATCGCGTCTTCGGCCTTCTTAACCATGTCGAAAATCCGCAGACGACCCCACCGCGACCCACTCTGCTCGAAGATGAACATTCCATAGCTAGTCAGGTTGCGGCGGTCGCTCGCCAAGCGGGTTTGCCGCAACTGACCCACCCGCAGCTGGATGCCCGGTGCCACCTCGAGCCCACCGAAGACATTGTAACCCCAATGATCTCGCTTGTAGGGATAATCCGGCTCTTGGTCGTTCTCAAAGCGCTCCACCCACCCATTGTTGTTGAGATCAATGCCGAAGAGAAATTCCGGGCGATCCGCGGCATAGCGGAGAAAAGGCTCGTCGTAGTCGGGGAAAAAATTTACTCGATCGACGGTGCTATTCTGATTGAAATCCGATATGAAGTCGCGATTCTCGTCATAACCGGGGAAAACCGCCGGATCGGCTACGCCGCGGACCTCGATTTCGCTGCGGCGTTCGGTGGGGACAAAGCTGCCCTCGCCCACCCGTAGCCAGTCGGGTTGCCGGTCGTTGTCGTCATTGTCATCTACAAACTCGTAGTGCAGATTGACGGCCTCGGGGGCGTAGTCCGACACCCCGTCTCGATTTACCGTCAGGACGCTGGTGCGATATCCATCTTCCATGCCAAACCCCTCACCATAGAGCTTCCAAGGCCCTTCCCGGAAGGCCAAATTGACCAACCAGCCTACTTCATGGCGATCCCCCGCGATACCATTGATCGCACGGTGGGAATCGCGCCCTATGCTGGGGTACTTTCGGTACTGGGTATTGAGGTTTATTTCTCCGTAAAAATCAAAGCCGAGAAAATCCCGTACTTCGGCCGTCAGACCGACGATCTGATTGGCCGTAGGTAGCCCATAGTCGAAGACGACCTCGCGCTGATTTAGCTGGTTCTTGATATTGCCATCGGCCCGCGCTACAGGTAAAAATTGAGGCACGTTAAATTCGTCCGTCTGCCTATTGGAACTGACCTCGACGCGATAGTCGTTGGCTAGCACGAGGCGGAAGCGCACGTCCCGAATGGCGCTAATCGCAGCTTCGGCCTCAGATAGAGTGAGATCTAGGTGTTGCTGGAAGAGCGCACGCAAGGTTCCCTCTTCCCCCGCCGTCTCCCTAGGGGCCAAGGGATATTGCAAAACGATCTGGTCGGCACCATCGGCCGTTAGAAACCCCCGGTCTATCTTCCCTCCCGCAATGGTCGGTCTAAAGCCGATACTGCTGCTGAGGATGACGGTATCCCGCTCCA
>JAPPEF010000067.1 GCA_028875335.1 Gemmatimonadota bacterium | reverse complement strand
CGAGGAGCTTGATGTCGTCGCAGATCACGCGCTCTTGCTCTTCCAAAAGCTGCAACACCAAGGCCGTGGTACCCACCTTCAGGGCCGTGGCGTACTCCATCATGTTCGAGTCGCCCACCAAGAGGTGCAGGCGGCGGTACAGCCCCCAGTCGGCCAGCGGCTCGTCGCGCGTGTTGATAATTGCGCGACTGAACTGGATCCACTGGTAGATCTCGGTGACGATGTGATCGGCCCGCTGTGAGAGTTGGAATTCAACGCCTTCGTCCTCGGCACTGCCGTACTCGAAAATATCCGTGTGGCAACCGACTCGACCGGCACCGGCGAATATCTGGCGGGTGACGAAAAAGGGCAGCATGGTCGGCAGCAGCACTTGCGAAAACGGCACCTCCCGCCGCACGAGGTAGTTTTCGTGGCAGCCAAAAGTAGCCCCTGTGTAGTGGTCGATGTTGTTCTTGAAAAAGGCCGCGCTATCGGCCAAGCCAAGCTGATCTAGCGCGCGCTGCACCAACCGCTCGCCAGCTCGGTCGGCAGCCACTAAATCAAAAAGCCCGGTGCACTCTGGAGTGGCGTACTCGACGTGGCCCATGTCGATGTACACTCGACCGCCGTTGAAGAGAAAGCCGCCATTGCCGGGCGGCTCGTCGCGGCCCCGATAGTGCATATCGACAATGCCCAAGTGCTCGCGGTAGAACACACAGTCTTTGGCCTTTATCGACACGAAATCGGGACTCAAAAAGGGATCCGAAGCCGGCGGTAGACAGCCGTATTCGGTTTCCAGTCCGTAGATGCGATCTTCCATACTAAGCCTCGAAGTAGGAAGCGAGTGGGTCGGCTATTTGTTCCGCAGTGAGCAGGCGGAACTTCGACTTGGCGGCGCGGTCGCGGTCGAGCACCGCAGCCTCGACTGTCAGCCCTTGCAAACCGCCCTTCAGAAAATCGCGCACAGCCTCTGAGCAGGGCACCTCTCCACCTCCATCGCGGGCGTCGAGGGTCAACCGGCCCAATCCCCACACCGCCAACGCCGCGCTCAAGGCTTGGTCGAGAGGAAGCTCTGGACTAGTCTCTTGCAATTGTGCCGTCATGGCCTGTGCGCTCTCTGCGTTGCCGCTGATGGCCGCCACCCCACCACTTTGGGCAAAAGACCCATCGGCGTCAATAGTAAAAAAGGCGTCGCCGCCGCCATCCGGGTCTAGCTCGGCCATCATCACGCGGGCGACAAAGGGCGAGCGAAACAGCTCGTCGAAGGCAGCCTTCATCAGCGGGCCGATGCCAAAGCTGACCAATCGCTGCAAGGTCACGTCGTTGGCCGATAGGTTGAACCCTTCGAGATGGGCGATATCGATGACGGCTTTGCGCAACTTCTCGATGTCAGCCGGGTGCCCCACGGCCGCAAAGGCGATCTCGTCGTACACCTCAAAGAGCTTGCGCGGGCCTGGAGTAGCCGTCAGCAGCAGTACCCCGTCGGCGTACGTCGTACCCACCACCGGACTGCCGCTCGCGAGCTGGTCTTCCACGTACTCGCGGCGGTTGTTGATGGCCTCGACCCAGCGATAAGGTTCTTCTAACATGCCCCTCAAGCCCTTTGGTAGAACGCGGCCAAATCCGCTTCGGGCACAGTGCTCAAACCCTCGGCCGCCACCTGCACGACTTGGGGAAAGATGTGCGCGGCCTCGCGAAAGCCACCAGTAGCCGTGTCGTATTCAGCGGCTGTCTCTAGCATCTTGAGCACCAGCTCGACCGCCTGCTCTCCGGCCATTTCCCGCAGCGGCTGCGGCCCCCAGCGGTTTTGGTAGTACAGCGCGCCGCGCACAATGTGTGCGCCCGAACCGGTGGCGCAAAAATCCACGCACTCAAACTCGGCCCCCAAGAGGTCGTAAAAGAAAATTTTACCCTCCTCAGCCCCGTGGTCAAAGGCCGCGAAGATCGGCACCACCGCGCCAATCCCCTGCATGGCCAGCGGCAAGTTCTGGCGCAACAGCCGCGACAAAGTCCGCACCTTGCCGTCCAAGCTCAGCCCTTGGAGCTGGCTGCGGCGATAGTACTGCACCGACATTTCCAGCATCCGCGCAATGTCCCACGCCACGGCCGGCGAGCCGGCAATGGCCATAACCGCTTCGTCGTCGATGATCAGCACTTTGTCGGCGCGGTCGTACACCACCGAGTTGCCCATGGTGGCGCGACGGTCACCGGCCACCACCACCCCGTCGGCGCAACGCACCGCTACAATTGTGGTCCCCTCGACCGGCTGCAAGGACGCTTCTGGAGCGATGACCGGGGCAGCGGGCAAGCCCCCCCGTTCCTTGAGCAAGTCGAGGAAGTCGCAGCTTTCCATCGGCAGCTACTGTCCGGTGCGCTGGCGGTAGCGACGGGCCTGATTCGGATCTACTCGGCGCATCCGCTTGAGGATGTCGTCCGTGCTGGGGCGCTCGACCCGTGGCCGGCGCGGGCCGGTATCTGGCCCGTCGTCGTTGTCGTCGATCGGCTTGGTCGGCCGGGGCGCGCGCTCCCGGTAGGAAATAAAATCGCTCATGGTGCCACCTCCGGTTTCGGTTTTCTACCCAGTCTGGCGAGCAAATCCTCGACGCTCGCAGCCGCGTCTAAAGCTTCGTTATAATAAGCCGCTGTCTCCCGACTGACACAAGCCTTGAGGTCGATGACCTTGGATCGGCCGTCAAGTTCCAGCTCAATGCTGTCCCAATTGAGCGAGCGCACCGCCGTGGCAAATTTCTGCAACATCTTGCCGCGGAAATAGGCCCGCGTGTCCCCAGGTGGCTCAACCAACGCCCGGCACACCGCCTCCTCGGAGACGACGCGCTCTGCTTGGCCGGCGGCTTCGAGCGTCTGGTATAGCCCCTCAGCCGGATCGATGTTGTGGTATTCGAGGTCTTGGCTCTGCAACCAAGCACGATCCTCCGGCCGTTCCCAATCGAGCCCTTCGGACTCGGCAAACGCATCCAACAGCCACTTCTTGGTCACCCAATCGAGGCGTCCAATCAACTCTTGCGAATCGCGAGAAAGAGAATCCAACACGTCGCGCCAAGCCGCGAGCACCCAATCGGTCTCCTCATCGCGCCCCTGAAAAACTCGCGTCGCTGCCGCCATAATAACCGTCTGGATCTCCAGCGCCGAACTCGACCCGCCCTCGGACAAGGCCACTGGCCACTGCTGGGACTCGTCGCGGGAAATGGCCTTGAGCGCGCCAATGGGATCGGCCAATGCAAAAGAGGGCAACGCACCAGCCTCTAGCAGGTCCAGCACTAAGGAGGCCGTGCCGACCTTGAGCGCAGTGGCGTATTCGCACATGTTGGCGTCGCCGATGATCAAGTGCAGGCGGCGGTAGAGCGCTGGATCGGCGTGCGGCTCGTCGCGGGTGTTGACCAGCGGGCGGCGGTGCATGGTATCGACGCTGGCGATGACCTCGAAAAAATCCGCGCGCTGGCTTAGTTGGTAGGTGGCGGGCCGCACCCGGGTGTCCTGCTCGACGCCGACCTTGCCGGCCCCGGCAAAAATTTGGCGCGTCACCACAAAGGGCAGCAGCCCGTTGATCACTTGCTGGAAGGGAATGTCGCGGCTGAGCAGGAAGTTCTCATGGCAGCCGTAACTGTGCCCCTCGAAGTCGGTGTTGTTTTTGTACAGACGCACCACGCCGCGGTCGCGGTCTTCGGTGCGCTGGCGCGCGCACTGGAGGAGAATCCGCTCCCCGGCGCGATCAACGGCTACCAAGTCGCGGAGACTATAGCATTCTGGGGTGGAAAATTCCGGGTGGGTGTGGTCGTTGTACAGGCGGGCACCGTTGTGGACGATCAAGTCGCTTTTCAGGTCCGCGAGCTGGATCCGGCGCCGGCGATCCTTCTGTAAGTGGACGGTCTCGTCCTTGTCGTTGAGGAGCTCGGCGACCTCAAAGCCGCGCATGTCGAGCCGCGGGTTTTCGAGCGCGTAATTCCACAGCGCGACAAAATCTTGGCGCACATAGCAACGGATCAATTCCATGGACTCTACCACCACGTCCATGGACTCGTCCTCATCAACCTGGATGCCGTACTCGGTTTCTAGCCCGCAGAGCCGCTGCATGAGCTGAGTCAGATCACCTGACCGATGCGCTTTTCCGGTGTCTTTTCCGGCTGAGGTCTAACGGGTATCACCCTCACCACGTTCTCCGGCTCGTAGTCGAGCAGCTTGAGCCAGTCCTCGACGCTGTCCGAGGGTGGGAACACCTCGTTCTCGCGGTATTCAGCCCGCGTCGCCCGCCGCAAGTCCTCGGCGCGGATTCCGCCTTCGGGGTCTTCTTCGGCAATGGCGCGCTTGATCGCCATTTCCTTGGCCCGCGATACGACCGAGGCGATGATGGCTCCGGAAATCAGGTCGCCGCGATAGAGCACTTCCTGGCGGCCGCTGCGCAGCGACACTTCCAAGAAGCGGGCTTCTTCGCCTTTGGCAAACAACTCGTCTAGGCCCTCCTGTATCAGGGCCTCGCGCGCAGCCGCTTCGCCGCCGTACTGCTCTACCTCGGCGCGATCAATCGGTAACTCGGGCTTGAGGTAAATGCCCAAAATGTCGCCGGCCGCTTCGTAGTTGGGGCGCGCGACCTTGATTTTGCGGTCGATGCGGCCGGGCCGTAGTACGGCCGGGTCAATCAGATCGTGGCGGTTGGAAGCCAAAATCAGCACCACGTCCTGCAGCGACTCAATGCCGTCCATCTCAGTGCAAAACATCGGCACGACCGTGTTGGAGATATTGTGGCTGCGCATCGAGCGCCGCGTACCCAAGATCGACTCGGCTTCGTCGATAAAGACAAAGGGCAAGTAGCCTTCCTTGCGCTTTTGGCGCGCCTGAGCAAAGACCTCGCGCACCATGCGCTCGGTCTCGCCGAGCCACATGTTGAGGATCTCTGGCCCCTTGATGTGCATGAAGTACTCTTCCAACTCCAGCCCCTCGACCTCGCGCATGTGCTGCACCAAGTTGTACGCCGTGGCCTTGCCGATGAGGGTCTTGCCGCAGCCCGGGGGGCCATAGAGCAGGAAACCCTTGGGCGTCGAATACTCAAAGCGCTCAAAGAGTTGGGGATGCAACGCGGGCAGTTCAATGGTGTCGCGGATGGCTTCGATCGCTTCGGCCTGGCCGCCGATGCTCTCCCAAGGAGTTGGCGGAACGTCCTCAATGAAGTACTCCTTGCTCTCGGCGGACTGCAAAACTTCCAGCGCAACCTTGTAGGCCGGATCCATCCGCACCTCATCGCCGATTTGCAAATCCGCGTCAGCCAATTCCGCGGCGCGCTCCACGACCACCTCTTGGGTCCCGTGCGCTTGGGCAATCCGCAACCGGCCCTCTGGCAGCAGATCGCCGACCTTGGCCACCGGCCCAGAGGGGCTGTGCCCCAAATTGCCGACGACCGCATAGGCTTCGTTTACCAGCACCCGGCAGCCGACCTTGAGCTGGGACACATCGACGCGCGGGTCGATATTGGCATAGTACTCGGCACTGCCGACGAAGACCGTGGCAATCCCCTCGCTCGGCATGCCGAGGAAGATGCCGACGCGATTGGCCGGTGCCGTCACCTTCTCTAGGGCGGCTTCCATCTCCACGAGCGCCCGGCGCGCCTCCTGAAAGGAAATCTCCCGCTCCATGAGCTGGCGCCGAAGGCGGTACAGCAGAGGCCGAGCTGGGTCGCGGTCTGGGGCCAGCGCGAGCAACTGATCGACCAAGCGCAATGGCTCAGCGACCTGCTCCTCTGGCTCTTGGGCCTTGTCGTATTCGTGCGATTCCCTGCGGTTCATGGCATCCTCCCGCTAGTAGATCACGTCGCCAAGACGCCCGTAGCGCACTCGGCTGGGCAGTCGCCAGATAAAGGTGGCCACCACCGCAGGCAGCGAACTCAAGCCCCTGTAATAAGGCCCGCGGGTGTCGGGCTCCCACGACCAATAGATGTTCATGGCCTTGCCCTTGATCAACCGCTTGGGCACAGCGCGAAAGTAGCGGCTGTCCGAGCTGTTGTCGCGATTGTCACCCATCATAAAGAAATAGCCTTCGGGCACAATATACGGGCCAAAATTGTCGCGGGGATTGAGCTCCCTCGGATAGTATCTAGGGTCGGTGTACTTGGTCAGCGGCGGGTCTTGCACTGGCTCGCCATCAACGTGGAGTACCTTGTTGACAATTTCCACTTGCTGCCCTCCGACGGCAACACAGCGCTTGATCAAGTCGCGCCCCTCGTCCTGCGGAGAGCGGAAAATTACGATGTCACCCGGCTGCGGTTCCTTGAGTGCAGGCAGGCGGAAGAGGGAAATGCTCGTCAGAGGCACATCAACTGGAACGCCGTAGATAAACTTGTTGGCCAGCAGATAATCACCCACCAAAAGTGTATCTTCCATCGAACTGGAAGGGATGTAAAAGGCCTGCACCACACCGGTGCGAATGACCAGAAACAAGCCTACGACGGTCAGTATAGAATACAGGTATTGGCCAAGTTCGGACTTTTGCTTGGCGTGCTTCATCCGCAGCATCTCCTTAGACCTGAGTATAACAAACTACCCCCATAGTCGCCATTTGCGCTACCCTTTAGGAACCTCTATCACCTGCCCGGTTTCCCAGCTTTCGATAAGCGCCTCAATTACCAACTGGACTCGCAAGGCGTCCGCTCCTCTGGCATCCACCTGCGCAGGCGGGACTTGGTTTAGCAAATCGTCGATCCAAGCGTTGATGCGCGCCGGGAAGGTATCCGCAAAGCCGCCCATGCCCCCGAGGTGGTCGTAGCTTTCCACCTCGCGCGAAAAGCGCGGGTAAAACGTCAGCTTCTCACAGGCTTCATTGATGATGACCCGTCCCTCCGAGCCGACCAGTTCCAAGGTCTCCAAGCCGTAGCTTCCCCCAGCGTCGTACGACCCCGTCAAATGCCCGATGACGCCATTCTCGTACAGCAGGTTCGCCTGCACATTGGACCAGATCTGCCGGCCTTTTCCCTTCTTGAAAAAGGCGTGTACCCGATCCACCCCTCCGGCGAAATAGCTCATCACGTCCAGCGAGTGCGGATGCAGAGCGCGGATGTGGAACCACGGGCTCGACTCGTTGGGATTGTTGATCCACATCGTCATGTTGATTATCTGTAGCTCGCCGAGCCGCCCGTTGGTCAGCCACTCCTTGGCCTTGACAGCCGCGGGCGTGAAGCGATGATTCAGGTTGATCCCATAGGGCAACTGCTTTTCTTCGGCCAAGGCCACCATTTCCCGCGCCTTGGGAATTTCATTGGAAATCGGCTTCTCGCCTAGCACCGGAATGCCGGCCCGCAAAAGCGCCATAGTCGGCTCGTAGTGATCGCCCCCGTTCTCCACCCCGGCCGTGGTCACCGAGCAGGCGTCGAGCCGCTGGCCGCTAGCGATCATCTCCTCGACCGAGTAAAAGGCCTGCGCCTCATAGGACGCGGCCGCTTTGTCCGCTTGCTCTTTAACCATGTCGCACACAGCGACGATCTTTGCATTCTCGTTTGCCGTATAGCAACGGGCGTGATTGTTACCAATTCCACCCATGCCGACAATCCCGATGTGAAGCATCGCAAACTCCTTTTTTAATTGCGAGGTCTTAGTTCCTAATTCTTGGCAGTTCCACTCCCAACTCAGCCGCCAAGGCTCCTATCTCGGCCCAAGCTTTCTCATCCACGTGTAGCCCATCGCGCCGCCGCGCCTGCAACCGCTGGTGCGCCCGCTCTCCGGGCAGCAACACCTCGGCCACTCCAAGAGCCGGCGGACACGACTTGACCCATTCGACAAAGCCCGCGACCTCGGCGTAAAACTCATCCAACGGCAGAAAAGCCGCGACATTGAGCACGGCGATGAATAGTGCGTTGCCCGTGCGCTCGGGTGCCTCTTGCGTCATCCCGGCCCCGGAAAGCGACCCAGCCAAAATATCGACTAGCACGGAAAGCCCGTAGCCCTTGTGCCCGCTCTGCGGAAAACCAAGTGGCAAGATAGCACCAGCGGGCGGGCCATAGTACGCGTCCACTTTCGTCGTCGGACGGCCCTCTGCATCGATCAGCATCCCCGGAGGCGCATCTTCGCCCCTGTTGCGCAAAAGCCGCATATCCCCGCCGGAGATCATGCTCGTCGTCATGTCTAGGATCACGGGCCAATCGCCGCCGGTGGGAATGCCGCAGCAGATTGGATTCGTCGGCAAGCGACGGCTGCGGCCGCCAAAGGGAGCCACCGCACTGTCGCCGCCGTGGCCATTGGTTGCGATGAGGGCAATGCAGTCGGCGCGAGTAGCGATCTCGGCGAAACGCCCCAGCCGCGCCACGTGATTGCAGTCGCGCACCCCGACGACCGCCACTGCCCCGTCGCCGAGCTTGTCCAGTGTCCAGCACACAGCCTCAGTTGCCGTCACCGGCCCGTAGTTCCACTGACCACTCAGCCGCCCCCCGCACTCGCTTTCGTTCAACACCACCAACGCAGCCCCAGGCTCGACTTGACCGTCGCGCACCATGTTCACGTATTGGGGCAGTCGCAACACGCTGTGGGTATCGTGCCCCATCAGCCCGGCTTCGACCAAGTGCTCAGCCACCAACGCCGCATCGTCCGGGGGAACGCCGACCTGCCGCAAGCAAGTCCGCGCCAGCCTATCGAGGTCTTCGGCGCGCAAGGTCGGCACTAGGGCCGCTCCTCGTCCCGAGTGTCCGCTACGACTAAAAGAGCATTGACCACCGGCCGCTCGCCCGTGGGATCGGAGGGCCTGTTGATCACCTGTTCGCCTACGACCATCGTCGTCGAGCCACCACCATCGAGGTTTAACCCCTGATAGGCATTGGCCTTGGCGCGAGAAAATTCGGCCAAGCGCGTGCACATAAATTCGGCCAACTCCTGCAAGCTCATGCCAACGCTGTACCCTGGTTGCCGCCCATCGACCACAATCATAAAAAGCACCTGCTCATCTTGGGAATATCCAATGGCCGTGCGCGGGTGCCGCTTGTCGGCAAAGCCGCGGCTGAGCCGCTCCTGTTCTACTTCAATGGATACTGCGCCATCGCGCAGGATGCGCGGTCCCCCGCTGATGGCCTCCATCAACTTGGCGCGGGCTGGCAACAGTCGGCAATACAGTTGCACTGTGTCGCCCAAGGCAATCTGCTCTGTCGCCTCGTATTCGGCATCGGCGGCCAACAGCCATTGGTCGCGCTGGAGGGAGAGCGGCCAAGCCTCCCGCCGGACTTGTTGAACCCAAACGGAGATCGTGTCGTTGGCGATGGAGGTATTGCCCAACCCTTGCAACAAAAAACCCGTGGCCGCTTGCAGCGAATCTCCCTGCATATGCGCGCGCTCGTTGAACACGGACAACTCCCCGAGCGTTGGCTCGCGATTAAAGCCCGCGACGTGTAGCTGCTCGCCTTCGGCCGTCAACAAACCCAATTCCATCTTGTACACTGCGATCAAGGGCTGGCCCGCCTCGGTAATGGCAAAGGCCGAGCGCCGCTGAGGGATGCGGATGAGATTGCCGGACTCGATATATAACCCGGCTGGCTGGTTAGACTCGCCGGGAAATAAAAAGTCCCCGTTTATGGCCGCTAAAGCACCAGAGGCCAAGCTACTGGTTTTTTGCGCCTCTTCCTGCTTGGCCGTGCGCACGCGGATGCCCGCCGCCCAAGCGCGCGGCAGATCCACTTCCACCACGTGTATCCTCCACGGTCCTTCGGGCAAATGGATCTCGTAGGACACCACCCCGGGCGCTAGTTCCTCGGTATTTTCCCGAGTGCAACTCCCACTCAAGCACCACGCGAGAATCGCGAGGACGAGGCGTGTGGACGCCTTATGCGGTATAGCCAAAAGAGTGTACCTCAGCGTCAAGGGGGCGAAAGGCGCACTATGGCACCCCTCGTTGAAAGCGCCCAAAAGTAGCCCTGCACTTCAACCGTGTCAATTTCTTCTAATGACTGGCCCGGCCGCAGACCAAGCCCTTTATTTAAAGAAAATAAAGAGAAAGGACTCCGATGAAAGCCATACTCGTAGGGTTGGGCGGCAGGGGCCGCTATTGGCTCGACCAATGCCGGAAGCAGCAGGACGTCGATGTAGTCGCCTGTGTCGAGCCGAGCGCGCAAAACCGCGAGCGCGCGGTCGCACAATGCGCACTCGCCGAGCGTTCCATCTACCGCGACCTCGGCGAGGCCTGCGCAGCCGTGCAAGCCGACTTCGTCCTCGACGTGACGCCGCCAGCCATCCACGAAGAAATCGCCATGCAGACTTTTGCCGCGGGCCTACACCTGCTCGGAGAAAAGCCCCTCAGCGACCAGTACGAGGCCGCCCGGCGCGTAGTGGAGGCCGGCACTCAAGCCGGCGTCGCGCACATGATCACCCAGAACTACCGGTTCAACGGCCTGCCACGCACGACTCGCCGCCTACTCACCGAGGATCTCATCGGCCCGGTCGGCCAGCTCGATGTCTCGCTCTACGTCAATTGGGCCGACTCGCCCGGCTCGCACTACGTCACCGAGCCGTATATGTTCCTCACTGACATGGGCATTCACCACTTCGACATGATGCGCTACACTCTCGGCCAAGACCCTGTGAGCGCGCACGCCCTCACTTGGAACCTCCCCTGGGGCTGGCACCAAGGCGACGCCGCTCAGATGATCCTCTTCCGCTTTGCCAACGGTGCCATCGCCACGCATCGCGGTATCGGCTGCACGGTCGGGCACGTACCCGCCGGGCACAACGGCGAGTGGCGCTACGAGGGGCCGCGCGGCACGCTGACGTGGGAGGGCTTCGACCTGTACCACACCCACTCACACCGCGCCGATCCCAAAATCAGGCGACAGCTCCCCCTCGATGACGACGGCGGCCAAGGCCAGAATCCCGTGCTGCGAGAATTCGTCGCCGCCATTGAAGAAGGTCGCACGCCCGAGTGCAACGCGGCCGACAACCTCAAATCCATGGCCATGGTTTTTGCGGCAGTCAAAAGCGCGATGGAAGGACGCGAAGTAGCCATCGACGAGTTATAGCCCCATTGCCACAGCTTGCTCCTAACCCCTCTTTAATAGACTTATGACCTTGCATCTTTTTGATACTTATGCCCGCCAAGAGCGCCCCTTTACGCCGCTCGCGCCGCCCCAAGTACGCCTATACGCCTGCGGTCCGACCGTATACAACTACCAGCACATCGGCAACCTGCGCACCTACATCTTCGAAGACATCCTCCGGCGCGCCCTCGAATACAGCGGCTATGAGGTCCACCACGTCGTCAACATCACCGACGTGGGGCACCTGACCTCCGACGCGGACACCGGCGAAGACAAGATGGAAGCCGGCGCGCGGCGCACCGGCCTGACGGCTTGGGAAATCGCCGAGCGCTACACCGCGGATTTCCAAGAAAAGCTCGACTGGCTCAACGTGCTCACCCCTCACGTCTGGTGCCGGGCCACCGACCACATCCGCGAGCAGATTGCGGCCATCGCCGCCATCGAGGAAAAAGGCTACGCGTACCGCACGGACGACGGCCTGTACTTCGACACCTCACGCCTGCGCGACTACGGCCACCTCGCCCGCCTCGACATCGCGGGCTTGCAAGGCGGCCAACGCGTCGATCTCGGGCAAAAGCGCCGCGTCACAGACTTCGCGCTGTGGAAGTTCAGCTCAGCGGAGACGCAGCGACAGATGGAATGGGACAGCCCGTGGGGACGCGGCTTCCCCGGTTGGCACATCGAATGCACGGCCATGGCGGCCAAGTATTTAGGGCCGTACTTCGACATCCACTGCGGCGGCGAGGATCACATCCCGGTCCACCACACCAACGAGATCGCCCAAGCCCAAGCCTGCTACGACACGCGGCTAGCCGAATTCTGGCTCCACGGCGCGTTTTTGCAGCTCGACGGGGAGAAGATGTCCAAGTCGAGTGGCGACTTCCTGCGCCTTGAATCCCTCGTCGAAGAAGGGTACGACCCCCTCGCGTACCGCTTTTTCTGCCTCGGGGCGCGCTACCGGGCCAAGCTCTCCTTCACTTGGGAAAGTCTCAGCGGCGCGGCCACAGCCCTCGACCGGCTGCGCACAGCCGCCCACGCTTGGGGTGAACCTTCAGAACCCAACGACCGCTACGTGGCCGAGTTCAAAGAGCGCGTCGAAGACGACCTCAACATGCCGCGCGTCCTCGCCCTGTGCTGGGAACTCGTGGCCGACGATCTTCCCGACGCGGCCAAGAAGGCCACGCTCCTGCACTTCGACCAAGTCATGGGCTTGGGGCTGGCCACGTGGACGCCGCAAGAGGAAGATGAAGTCCCCGACGCGATTCACGCGCTCGCCGCCCAGCGCCAACAGGCCCGTGACGCCAAGGACTGGGCCACGGCCGACGCCCTGCGCGACGAAATCACCGCGGCCGGCTACGAGATCGAAGACACCCCCCAAGGCCCCAACATTCGCCCGCTCAAAACCTAACCGAACGGACGCCCATGTCCCGCATCCTCGTCGCCGAGTGCAAGCAAGAAATCTCCTCCTTCAACCCGGTCATCGGCACGTACGACAACTTCTCCATTCGCCGCGGCCCCGAGTTGCTCACCTATCATCAAGGCCGCGAGACCGAGCTGTGCGGTGCCTTGCAGGTCTTCGCCGACAGCCACGTTGACGTCATCCCCACGTACGGGGCCGTCGCCCCTTCGGCCGGGCCTTTAGACCAACAGGACTTCGAGCGCCTTGCCGCCGAGCTACTCGACGCGGTCACACCGCACCTAGCCGAAGCCGACGGCATGTACTTCTGTCTGCACGGTGCCATGGGCTGCACCCAAGAGTTGGACCCAGAGGGCTACCTGCTGCAAGAGATTCGCCGCAGCGCTGGCCCAGACTTCCCCATCGTGATCTCGCAAGACCTCCACGGCATCCTCACCCACCGCATGCTGGAGCACTCGAACGGCCTCGCCATTTATCACACCTATCCGCACGTCGATTTGGCCGACACCGGCCGCCGCGCCGCGTACTTGCTCCTCCAAGTCCTCGCTGGTGCGCAACCCGTAGTAGCCCGCGTGCGGGTGCCCGCGCTCGTGCGCGGCAACGAACTCATCACCGCCTCGGGCGTGTACGGCGAGACCATCCGCTACTGCCAAGCCCTAGAGGAGCAGCCCGACATTCTCGCCGCCGGCATGATGATCGGCAACCCGTTCACCGATGTGCCCGAGCTGTGCTCCCAAGCCATCGTCGTGGCCGATGCCGACCCCGACCTCGCCCGCAGCGAGGCCCTGCACCTCGCCACTGACTTCTGGGAACACCGCGCTCTCATGCAGCCCGACCTCGTATCGGTCGAAGACGCCGTGGCCCAAGCCGCCCAATACAACGGTCCAGTGCTCTTCACCGACGCGGCCGATGCCCCCTCTTCGGGCGCGACCGGCGACAGCAACGTGCTGCTCCAAGCTCTGCACGCCAGCGGGTACTCCGGCCAAGTGCTCGCGCCGCTGGTGGATGCGCCCGCCGTGTACATGGCCCACGACGCCGGACTCGGCGCGCGCATCCACGTGGTTTTAGGCGGCTCACTCGACTCGCGCTTTGCCCCGCTCGACCTAGAAGTCGAAGTCACCCAACTCGGCGACGGCGAATATCTCTGCGAATCTTGGAACACACCCCAGCACGCCGGGCCTACGGTCGTGCTGGAAAGCGACAACCTCACCATCGTCTGCGTCAGCCGCTCGGTGCCCTTCATCGATCGCTCGGTCTTTATCGCCCACGACATCAACCCTAAGGACTACGACCTCATCGTCATCAAGTCGCCTCACTGCCAATGGCACTTTTTCGACGAATGGGCCGAGATAAACTTCAACATCGATGCCCTTGGCTCGACCAGTGCGAACTTACCCACCCTCGGGCACCGCGTCTGCCAGCGGCCCATGTACCCACTCGAACTCGATGCCCCTTTTACCCCGGTCGCCGAAATGTTCGGCACAGGAGCCTAGTTTTATGCCTGCCATCAAACAATCCGTCTGCTTCAATCCCTTCGCCGGCAGCGGCCTCAGTCCGCAGGAAATCGTCGCTGCCGCCGCCCGCATCGGCTACCAATCCGTAGAAATGGCGGCCCAAGAACACTGGCCGCTGATCCAAGACCACGGCCTCGCCATCGCCATCGTCTCCGGCCACGCTTCCCTACCCGACGGCCTCAACAAACCCGAGAATCACGACCGCATCGAAGACGAACTACTCGCCAACATCGACCTCGCCGTTGAACACAGCATCCCCTCGCTGATTTGCTTTTCCGGCAACAGCGAAGGCCGGTCTTCTGAAGAGGGTCTCGCCAACTGCGTCGCCGGCCTGCGCCGCGTCACCGGGGCCGCCGAGGAAAAAGGCATTACGCTCTGCATGGAATTGCTCAACTCGCGCGTCAACCATCCCGACTACCAGTGCGATCGCACCGCTTGGGGCGTGGCCCTCTGTCGGGCCATCGACTCGCCCCGCTTTAAGCTCCTCTACGACATCTACCACATGCAGATCATGGAAGGCGATCTCATCCGCAACATCACCGACCACATCGACTGCATCGGCCACTTCCACACGGCCGGCAACCCCGGCCGCCGTGACCTCGACGACCAGCAGGAGATCTACTACCCACCGATCATGCAGGCCATCGCCGCCACTTCCTACGAGGGCTACGTCGGCCACGAGTACCGACCCAAGGGCGATCCCGCTGATTCGCTAGCCCACGCCTTCTCCGTCTGCGATGTCTGAGATAAAAATCGCCCCCACCGGCGGCGCACTCGGCGCTGAGGTCAAAGGCTGCGATCTGTCCGCACCGCTTGCGCCCGACCAAGTCGCGCAGGTGCGCCAGGCACTCCTCGACCACGGCGTGGTCTTTTTCCGCCAGCAACAACTCAGCGACGAGGACCAAGTGCGCTTCACTGCGTACTTTGGCAAACCCGTGCCGCACGTGCGCAAGCAGCGCCCACGGCGAGTCAAGGAGATTTTCCTCATCTCCAATGTCAAGGAAAACGGCGAGCCCATCGGCGAACTAGGCGACGAGCTGATTCCCTTCCACTCAGATCTTTCCTACCTCCAGCGTCCCGGCACCCTGTCGGTGCTCTACGCGGTGGAGATCCCCTCAGAGGGCGGCCAGACCCAGTGGTGCAACTGCACCGCCGCCTACGAAGCGCTCGACGACGCTTGGAAAACCCGCCTCAAGGGAATGCGCGCCGTACATCGCCACTACGTCGAAGCGCAAAACCCTCCCGAGCACATCGCCCACCCCATCGTCCGCACTCATCCCGAAACGGGACGCCGCTCGCTCTACGTAGGGCCACATCTGACCAAATACGTCGTCGGCCTCGGCCGCCGTGACAGCGACGCCCTACTCGGCAAACTGTACGCCCATCTCGAACAGCCGCGCTTCGTCTGGACCCACGAGTGGCAGGTCGGCGACCTCGTCCTCTTCGACAACCGCCCGACCATGCACCGCCGCCTCGCCTTCCCCCCAGACCAGCGCCGCCTGATGAAACGCACTCAGGTTTTTAACGACGAAATACCTGTGGAATGAACATCGAAAAAACATGCCATGCGTAGCCTATCTGTTCTAACATTCGCCTTGTCGATGATCGCTTGTGGCGACGGCGACCGCCAGCCTGAAAACCAATCTGCCAACCCGCTCTATCCGTCTGGCCCAGAACAGGTCCAACGAGGCCAGATTGTGACGGTTGAGGGATCTTGGGTGTCGGAGGCCGAGGTGGTTATCATCGACGCGGAGCGTCTAGCAGTGCTAGCCCGTGTGCCGGTGGATGACCAAGGAGGCTTCGTAGTCTCTGTGCCCCAGCGGCCGAGCTACTGGTTGGGCGTTTCCGGTCCCTATATGACAACCCATGTGGACACGGCGTTCACTTTTACGGGGGAGGCCATAACCGTCGGTGAGCCTACTCGGTCGCATGCTGCGGGCAAGGCCGCACAAGTGGTGGGCATACTGGGCGATGTCAACAACGATAATCAGGTCGATATAGCAGACGCGCTGCTCGTACTGCTCTATACCTTGGAACGCATCTCCTTCGTAGCGCCCAATCAAGGCAATATCGCCCTAGGCGACGTCAACGCGGACGGCCTGATAAACTTAGCGGACGTCCTGCTTATTATGACCTATATTGCGAATCCGCTTGACCCGACGTTGCCGGATGGAATCGGTTTAGCCACTGAACAGACTACGGTCGAGATCGCCATTGAACAAGATCGGGCTGTGTTAATCGCGCTCTATGAGGCTACCGATGGAGATAACTGGAAAGACAACACTAACTGGCTCAGCAGCACGTCCCCGCTCGATCAATGGTACGGCGTTACCACGGACGACGCGGGACGGGTCGATAGCTTAGACCTCGCCGACAACCAGTTGATGGGGCCAATTCCCGAAGCGTTGGGCAATCTTGATAGCCTGCAATACCTGTCCCTCTACTCCAACGATTTGATGGGACCGATTCCCGAAACGCTCGGACAACTCAACAGCCTGCAATACCTATGGCTCGCCAGCAACCAGTTGATGGGGCCAATTCCCGAAACGCTCGGACAACTCAATAATTTGCAATCCCTGTGGCTCGGCTACAACCAATTGACGGGACCAATTCCCGAAACATTGGGACAACTCAACAGCCTGCAATACCTAGACCTCATCAACAACCAGTTGACGGGGCCGATTCCTGAAGCGTTGACCAATCTCAACGACTTGAAACACTTGGCCCTCGCCGGCAACCAGTTGACGGGACCAATTCCCGAAGCGTTGGGCAATCTTAATAGCCTGCAATACCTGTCCCTCGCCGACAACCAGTTGACGGGACCAATTCCCGAAACGCTCGGACAATTCAACGACCTGCAATACCTAGATCTCGCCAACAACCAGTTGACGGGAACCATCCCCGAAACGCTCGGACAACTCAACAGCTTACGAGAGCTAAACCTCGCCAACAACCAGTTGACAGGGGAGATCCCCCAAGCATTGGGACAACTCAACAACCTGCAATACCTAAACCTCATCGACAACCAGTTGACGGGATGCATCCCCTCAGTGTTGAAAGATGTATCGGTCTATGACTTAAACGACCCAAGGCCAGCCTTCTGTCTGCCGGGGCGCGCCGATCCCATTTCCATTTTCAACGTTAGCTTCCCGTCCAACGATGGCATCGAGGTAAGCGGGCTTTTTGGCACGGCCCAGGATGGCGAATCGCTACCAGTGATAATTCTCCTGCACGATCTGGGGGGGAGCAAATTCGACTGGTTGAACAACACCGGCACGTACGTGGCCTTGCTCGAGCGCGGCTACTCTGTCTTGGCCATCGACATGCGCGGGCACGGCGACACCCCGCTGCCCGATGACCGACAGGTCTTGGAATTGATGGATCTAGAACTGAGCTATCGCGATGTTCAAGCCGCGCTGGTCTGGCTGCCGAGCCAGTCTGAGATCGATGTCAGCCGCATCGCGGTAGTGGGTAGTGGCTCGGGGGGCAATGTGGCCTACGTGAGTTCGGGCTTTTTCCCCGAGCAAATAAAAACCAGTGTCTCCCTCTCTCCGGGGCTATGGGGGTCCCCTTCACTAGAGCCGTTGGTCATCGGAGCCGGCCTCGAACCGTTTGCCCCGCGGTCCATACTTTTTATGGTGGGCGATCAGGATCAAATTGACACCGGAGACGTCATTCTCAGCTATGTCGAGTTCGCTCGCAACTTAGAGGCGCAGACAGCCGAGCCAAAGGAACTACGCATTTTTCCAGACTCCGCCGACCACGGCTTTGAATTGCTAGACAATATCGCCGAGGCGCAGGATTTGTTCTTCCTCTGGTTGGAGGAACACCTTTAGAGAGCACTCCATCCCCACTGCAGACGCCCATTTAGCCCCGCTCCAATATTGCTAAAAATTGTAAAGAAACCGGTACTGTCGGATTGTCCAATAACGCCATATGGCCTATTTTATATGGCAATATAGCCTTAGTTCTTTCGCGAAAAGGAGGACGCATCCCGCCATGTCTCCATCGTCTGAAAAAAAAAATAAACCCATAGGCACCTATGTTTGGGCCTCCGAAGGAGCGAAGCCTTTGGCCGCTTCGACCATCAGCGCGGACACCCCGAGCGGACCTTCTTATGGGGCCTCTGCGGGCCTGTCGTTCAAAGATACCGGAACCCTGATCCGTCAACTCAAGCGCGGACTGCCGGTGACCGCCTTTGACGACCTTCAAGCCGCCATGGCCGTACCGGCCAAGACCTTGGCCAGCGCGGCTAATATCGCAGTTCGGACGCTCAATCGCCGTCGCAAAGAAGGCTGCCTTCAGACCGATGAATCCGAGCGTTTATTTCGCATTGCCGTACTATACGACCGGGCGATTGAAGTCTTGGGCGACCAAGAGCGAGCGAGGGCGTGGTTCAAAGAGCCTGTGAAGGCCCTCGGCATGAAGACGCCATTGCAATACGCCGACACCGAGCCTGGTGCCCGCGAGGTCGAAAACCTCCTCGGTCGCCTTGAGTACGGTATATTTTCGTGATCATCCGGGCTTGGCGCATCGTCCAGATGCGCTTCGCGGATCGGGCCTTTGAAGGAGAAGGAGCGCGTCTTTTCGGGGGACGCTGGAATCGCCGGGGTACCCCTATCATCTATACGGCAGAATCGCTGTCGTTGGCCACACTCGAAATCCTTGTCAATCTCGACTCCGCCGCAACCCTCGACCGGTATCTGAGCATTCCAGTCGAATTTGACGACAGTTTGTGCAAGGTACTGGCATTAGATGCCTTACCCGATAATTGGGCGTCCGATCCGGTGCCGCCGAACGTCCAAGAGATGGGCTCTAGCTGGGCCGCCGCTCGCGAATCCGCAGTACTCGTCGTTCCCAGCGCCGTCGTTCCGCAGGAACACAATTTCCTCTTAAATCCACAGCATCCCGACTTTGCGCAAATACGCATCGGCAGCTCCACCTCATTCGACTTCGACCCAAGGCTAATTAGGGGACTTTAAGGCCAATTGCGGTTTAGTTTGCGAATTTCAAAAGGAGACAATACCATAATCCCCCGGCAGATCGTCTGTCGGTGGCTATCCACTTGCTTCAGTTTCCTCTTTCGATCCTATAAAGACCATGTTCAAAGCACTCATCTTACATGAACACTCTGCTCTCATCGAAGAACTCGACGAAAGCCGCCTGCCCGCCGGCGACGTAGAAATCGCCGTCGCCTATTCCTCCCTCAACTACAAAGACGGGATGATCCTCAACGGCCTAGGCGGTTTAGTCAAAACCTATCCCCACGTCCCCGGCCTTGACCTCGCCGGCACCGTCGTTCACAGCCAGAGCGACCACTTCCAACCCGGCGACCAAGTTATATGCACGGGCTGGCGCGTCGGCGAAATCCACTGGGGCGGATACGCGCAAAAGGCACGGCTCAAGGCCGACTGGCTCGTGCCCCTACCCGCCAACCTCACGCTGCGCACCGCTATGGGCTTGGGTGCCGCAGGCCTGACCGCGGCCATCTCCTTAGAAGCCCTCGAAGCCCACGGCCTCGCGCCCGGCAAAGGCGAAGTCCTCGTCACCGGCGCAGCCGGCGGCGTCGGCTCCCTTTCCGTTTTGCTACTCGCCTCGCTGGGCTACCAAGTCGCCGCATCCACCGGCCGCCCCGAACTCGAACCCTATCTAAAAGACCTCGGTGCCCAGACCATCATCCCGCGCCAGGACCTCGCCGAGCCATCCAACAAACCCTTGGAAAGTGCGCGCTGGGCCGCCTGCATCGACTCGGTCGGCGGCACCACCTTGGCCCGCGTCTTGGCCCAGATGAACTACGGGGCTTCCATCGCCGCGGTGGGCTTAGCCGGCGGTGCCCAACTCACAACCACCGTCATCCCCTTCTTGCTGCGCAGCGTCAACATCCTCGGCATCGACTCGGTCTTCTACCCAGCCGAGCGCCGCGCTGCCGCTTGGACACGCCTAGCCACCGCACTGCCCTTGGAAAAATTAGATCGCATCTGCACTGAGGTCGGCTTAGCCGACGTCCCCCGCCTCGGCAAGGACATCTTAGCGGGCAAAGTGCAAGGGCGCGTCATCGTCAATCCCAATCAGTAAGGAAAACACACTATGCGCCGACTAACACTTCTACTCCTCACCCTCGCCGCCACCCAAGCTGGAGCCGATTCCAACATGCCCGGTACCGACCGCATCACCTACTTCGGCTACGAAGACTGCATCCTCCTCGAAAACGCCCACACCCGCGTCGTCCTCACCTCATCGGCCGGCCGCATCCTCGAATACTCGCGCAAAGGCCCCAACGCCATCTACCTCGACCCCGCGCAAGAAGGCGCGACCTTTGAAGATGGCGACCCTCCCTTCGGTCCCACCGGCGGCCGCCTCGACATCGGCCCCGAAATGATCATCCCCGCTCATCCCGACCTCTGGCTCGGACAGTGGGAAAGCCAAATCACCGGCCCGCGCTCGGCCCGCCTGATAAGCAAAAAGGACGAGCCTACCGGCGTCCAGCTCATCCGCGACTTCCAGCTTGCCAAGCACTCCACCCATTTGAGCGTTACCCAAACCATCAAAAACGTCTCTGACAGCGCAAAACACTGGGGCCACTGGAGCCGCACCTTTGGCACCGGCGGCGGCATCGTAATCATTCCCCTGACGCCGAGCCGCTTCCCGGATTCCTATGTCATGTACGGCCCCGGCCCGGTCATCAACTACCGCCCCGGAGACCCCAACATCCGCATCCGCGACAACTTCCTCGAAGTGCTCTCCACGCCGCTCAGAGCTAAGCTCGGCATGGACTCGCAAGCCGGGTGGTTCGCCTATCTCGACCGCAACGACTTGCTGTGGGTCAAGCGCTATCCAGTGTACCCCGACCGCCCCTACGGCGAACTGGCCGGGCTGACCATCTCGATATGGTATTACAAGGATCTGATGTGCGAGCTAGAGCCGATCGGCCCGCGCGAGGATATACCGCCCGGCGGCGAGGCGTCCTTCACCGAGGACTGGTGGCTCCTACCCTACACCTACCCCCGTGACGGCAGCGACCTCGACCTCGAAGCCATCAGCGCGCTAGTGGAGCGAGAGGCGCACTAAGCGTAACTTTAAGCCGCCAGAATCTTCTCGTACACCGCCATCCGCTCGCCCTCGCGCTCTGCTGGGTCGGCTAGCTTGAGCCAAACCGCCTGATCCTTCTTACCCGCAGCGACGTTCTGCACGGCCCCCGCTTCCTCGGGCTTGAGCCCGCTCCAAATCACCTCGCCGTCCTGCAAAAAGACGTACTTGTCGGCGTAGGCGTCCAAAATTCGCTCTTGGTTGTCGCGGTAAAAAAGCGCCTGCTCGCTGGCCGTCTGCCGCAGCCGCGCGATCTGCTCCGGCGGATCGGCTTCCGCCGAATCAAATTCAGCTACCGGCGGCGTCAAACCCTCCGTGGCAAAGTCGATCTCGTCCAAATCTACCGTCCCGAAGCCGTGCTCGGCCGCGACCGCCACTGGACTGCGGTCGCGGCGAAAGGGCGGCGTCGGCCAATCGAGCCGGGGATCAGTGCCCATCAGGTGCGAGCCGCAAGCGTCAGTGGCGATGACGTGGTCACCGGCGACTAAACAGTCGGCGACCCGGCCCTCGCCGCCCCACTCCATGCGCGCCTGACCAGTCAACCCGTCGATGATATTGAGACAAGGCTGGGCAATCAGCCCTAAATCGGGCAAGACATACGAGAGGCGGATGACGTGGTGGAAGTACGTGCGCAAGCGGCCGTGCGGCGGGATTGGCGGCAGGCCGAAGAGGTTTTTCAGGCACAGCGTGATGCCCATAAAACCGTGGTTTTTCATCTTGGCCAGCGAGACGAAGGCATCGGCCTCGCCCAAGGCCGCAGAAAGCTGGTACTCGGAAAACATGATCCCGCCGCCGGGCACTTTGTAGCGCTCAAAGGGCGGGTCGCCGGCCTCGACGTATTCGACGCCAAATTCCTCCAAGATCGGCCTAGCGTTGAAATCGTCACCTGGGCGCTCGCCCGGCGGCGCAGTACTGGTATCAAGCGCGAAAATCTCCGCGTCGCTGCGCTCCCGCAAAAGCCGCAACGCGGCCCGCATCACTTCGTCGTCCACCAATTCTTGCCGCCGTCCACCGATCCGGCGGATATTATTGGTGCGCATCTGCATGTTGATCTTGATGCCGATACGCCGCGCCTTTTCGATCTTGGCCCACGACCGGTGCAAGGGCGCGGTGATTCCCACCAGCCGGTCGTAGATCTCATCGAGTGACGCTTGGTGGCTACAGTGGGTCGCGCGGACGGTGTACTCTTTCTGATTGCTCATAGCTCCTCCCGATTGTGAATGGACTCAGACAAGTTGCACATCTAGCCACCGATTGACAAGAATTGGTGGCGCTCGTTATGTACTTAAATGTTCAACCTCCACTCTCTTCCTACCAAGGACTAGCCGTGTCCAACCTCCGCATGCAACTTCCCTGCGCCCTTCTCGGCCTCCTCCTCGCCGCTTCCAGCGCCTATTCAGCCGACTGGCCCTCCTGGCGCGGCCCAACGCAAAACGGCGTCTCCGAGGAAACGGGCCTCGTCGCATCCTGGTCGCCTATCTGGCACGCCGACTTCACCGGCCGCTCGACCCCCATCGTCCTCGACGGACGAGTCTTTGTCATCGGTCGCCGTGGCGAGGGCATCGAGCATGAAGGCGTCGTCGCCGCCTTTGACGCCCAAGACGGCACCCTGATCTGGGAACACGCCTACAACATCTTCCACACCACTATCCCCTTCAACCGCGTCGGCTGGGCCAGCCTCGCCGGCGACCCAGAGACCGGCTACATCTATGCCCATACTGTCAGCGGACTGTTCCTTTGTTTCGACCGCGACGGCAAGGTAGTATGGTCGCGCTCGCTGACCGAGGAATTCGGGCGCATCTCCGGCTACGGTGGGCGCGTCCACACGCCTGTCGTCGATGAAGACCTCGTCATCATCAGCTATCTCAGCTCCAATTGGGGCAGCCACACTCCGGGCCGCCACCGCTACTTCGCCTTTGACAAGCGCAGCGGCGAAGTCGTCTGGATCGCCACGCCGGGAGGTCGGCCGCTCGACACCACGTACTCCGTGCCCGTCGTCGCCACCATCAACGGCGTCCGCTTGCTCATCGGCGGCAACGCCGACGGCTCCATCTACGCCATGAAAATCCGCACCGGCGAGACCGTGTGGGGCTTCAAGCTCAGCCGTCGCGGCATCAACTCTTCGGTCGTCGTCGCTGGCGACAAGGTGTACGCAGCCCACAGCGAGGAAAACCTCGACAACACGGCCCTCGGCCGCGTCGTGTGCATCGACGCCACTGGCAACGAGGTCTGGCGCTACGACGGCGTCTTCGCCGGCTACACCAGTCCGGTCGTCCACGACGGCCGCTTGTACATCACCGACAACTCGGCCAACATCCACGCGCTCGACGCCGAGACGGGCCAAGTCCACTGGATCCACAACATCGGCACTGTCGGCAAGGGATCGCCCGTGCTGGCCGACGGCCGACTCTACGCGCCAGAGGTCAACGGCCGCTTCGCCATCGTCGCCCCCGGTTCCGACGCCGCCGAGACGCTCGACCTCGCCGAGATTGCCATGCCCGACGGACGCCCAGCCGAACTATTCGGCTCGCCAGCCGTGGCCTACGGCCGCATCTACCTTTCCACCGAAGCGGGTGTTTACTGCCTCGGCGACCCAGAGGCGCAGTTCAAGGTCTCAGCAACCACCGCCAACTACCCACGAGAGCAAGCTGCCCCAGACGCAACACCGGCGCACCTGCAAATCATCCCCGCCGAAGTAGTAGCTCAGCCTGGAGCCAGCGTGCCGTTCCGCGCCCGAGCCTTCGACGCGCAAGGCCGCCTCATCGGCCCGGTCGCAGCCGAATGGTCACTCTCCGGTCCGATCGGCCAACTCGACGGCAATACGCTCGTCCTCGCAGACGCACCCAGCGGCGGCAAAATCGTCGCTAGCGCTGGCGAACTAACCGCCGAGGCACGCATTGCCGTGCTGCCCCCGCCGACTTACAGCGAAGACTTCGAGGGATTGGCCGTTGACTCCTCACCAGCTTGGATCGGTACAGGCACCAAGTTCAAGGTGCGCGAAATGGAAGGCAACAAGGTACTGGTCAAGCCGCCCGCAGCCCGCGGCCTGCATCGCGCCAACACCTACATCGGCGCGCCCGCCATGACCGGCTACACCATCCAAGCCGACCTGCTCGGCACCAAAAAGCGCCGCGCCGTCCCCGACATGGGCCTAATCGCTAATCGCTACACCCTCGACATGATGGGCTACCACCAGCAGTTGCAAATTCGCACTTGGGCCGCTGAGCTGCGGATGGCCAAAACCGTGCCCTTCGCCTGGGAAACCGGCGTCTGGTACACCATGAAGATGCAGGTGGAACTCGAAGGCGATATGGCCCACATCCGCGGCAAAGTCTGGCCCCGCGACGAGCCAGAGCCAGCCACGTGGAGCATCCAAGCGGTCGATCCCCTCCCCAACCGCAGCGGCAGCCCCGGACTCTACGGCTATTCTCCCGCTGAAATCTACTACGACAACCTGAAAGTTTGGTAATGACTCTAACTATTTGCAGCCTCATCCTCGCCCTAGCCGCCTCCGCCGGTGCCCAAACCGCCATGTGGGGCGGCTCGCCGGGGCGCAACCAAGTCTCAGACGAGCAAAACCTGCCCACCTCTTGGGACACTGAGACCGGCGCAAACGTCAAGTGGAGCGCCACGCTCGGCTCGCAGACCTACGCCGGGCCTCTAATCGCCGGCGACAAAATTTTCGTCGGCACCAACAACCAAGCCGAGCGCGATCCCAACCACAAGGGCGATCGCGGCGTGGTCATGGCCTTTTCCCTAGAGGACGGCACCTTCCTCTGGCAAATCGCCCATCCCAAGCTGCCAGCCGGCCGCGTCAACGACTGGCCGCAGCAGGGCGTCTGCTCCACCCCTTATGTCGAAGGCGACCGCCTCTACTACGTCTCCAACCGCGCCGAAGTCGTATGCCTCGACACCGAGGGCTTCCGCGACGGAGAGAACGACGGCCCTATCGCCGACGAAGCCGCCACTGCGCCCACCAACGCGGATTTGATCTGGAAATTCGACATGATCGCCGAGTTGGACGTCTTCCCTCATAACCTCGCCACTAGCTCGCCCATAGGTGTGGACGGTCGCCTCTTCGCCCTGACCAGCAACGGCGTGGACGAGGGCCACATCCACATCCCGGCCCCCTTTGCCCCCAGCTTCATCGCCCTCGACCTGCAGACCGGCGACCTCCTTTGGGACAGCGATCTACCCGGCGACCAGATTCTACACGGCCAATGGGCCAACCCCGCCTACGGCGAGGCGGGGGGTCGCAAGCAGGTGATCTTCCCCGGCGGCGACGGCTGGGTCTATGCCCTCGCGCCCGACACCGGCGAACTCATCTGGAAATTCGACTGCAACCCCAAGGATTCGGTCTGGGAATTGGGCGGCCGCGGCACCCGCAATAACCTCGTCTCCACGCCCGTCTTCCACGACGGCGTGGTCTATATCGGCGTCGGCCAAGACCCCGAGCACGGCGAAGGTGAGGGTCACCTGTGGGCCATTGACGCCAGCGGCACCGGCGACATCACCGAGACAGGCGCAATCTGGCACTTCGGCGACAAAAACTACAACCGCACCATCTCCACCGTCGCCATTGCCGACGGCCTGCTCTACGCCTCCGACCTGAGCGGCTTCGTCTATTGCCTCGACGCCAAGACCGGCACCCACCACTGGACCCACGACACCTTCGCCGCGATCTGGGGCTCGCCCTTTGTCGCCGACGGCAAGGTCTATATCGGCGACGAGGACGGCGATGTCGATGTGCTCAAGGCCAGCACAACCCTCGAATTACTCCACGAAACCAATCTGGGCAGCGCCGTGTACACCACTCCAGTCGCCCACGACGGCGTCCTGTACATCGCCTCGCGCAACACCCTCTTCGCCATCGCGGAAGAAAGCCAATGAGCGTCTCACCAGACAAGATCGCCGCAGCCCGCGCCGACCTCGACGCTCACGTCCGCGCCATCGTCGAGTGGCACTTCAGCCCCGAGACCGGCTGCCCGTTTTGGCTCTCCTACGCGCAACAACTCGACTTCGACCCGCGCGAGAAAATTCGCTCCTACGACGACTTGGCCCTGCTCGGCCACTTTGAGGACGAGTGGCTGCGCGGCGGCCCAGTGCGCCAGTGGGTACCCAAAGCCTATGCCGACGAGCCGATCTACGTCTTTGAGACCGGTGGCTCGACCGGCTTGCCCAAATACCGCATCAACATCCGCGACTTCCACGCCGACTACGCGCTCTACAGCGAGAGCCTGTCCGAAGAGGATTTTCCCAAGGGAGCCGACTGGCTGATGCTGGGGCCTTCGGGGCCGCGCCGCCTACGCCTCGCCATCGAGTATCTCGCCCAGCTACGCGGCGGCTTGTGCTTTATGGTGGATCTCGACCCGCGCTGGGTCAACGAACTCATCCGCGCCGGCAAGATGCGCGAGTTGGAAGACTACAAAGCCCACGTCATCGAGCAGGCGCTCAAAATCCTCAAGGCCCACGACAACGTGCAGTGCGTCTTCACCACGCCCCGCCTCCTCGAATCCCTCTGCGGAAAAGTCTCCCTGCCCAAGCTCGGCATTAAGGGCATCTTCTGCGGCGGCACGGAAATGAACGCCCAGTTCCACCGCTTCGCCCGCGAGGAGTTGGTGCCCGGCCTCGCCTTTGTCCCCACCTACGGCAACACCCTGATGGGCTTGGCCTGCCCCAAGCCCTTCGACCCGGCCGACGAATACGCTATCACTTACTACCCGCCGCAACCACGCGCCGTCATCGAACTGGTTGATCCCAAAGATCCCTCGCGCAAGGTCGGCTACGGCGAGACCGGCCAAGTCATGCTCACCACCCTGACCAAGGAATTTTTCATGCCCCGCTTCCTCGAACGCGACGAGGCTGAACGTGCTGCGCCTATTGACGCGTATCCTTGGGATGGGGTTAAAGATTTGCGGCTGCTGACGGAGTTGCAGGAGTCTGTGGTGGTGGGGGTGTACTGAGGTGTATCGACAAGACGAGGTTCGTGTCACCGTTGGGAGGGACGCGTTCCCTAGCTGACGTGGACATGCCGATATACGAATCATTTGGAACGAGACCTACCATCCACATCAAAGAGGAGTTCCAAGAGAACATGCAACAACTTGTATCTGAGGCAAACTGGTTCGTCGGTGCTACTTGGGACGGTAACGACGACCAGACACCGCGTTTCCTGAGCGAAGGGATTTGGAAGAACGGCTATGACGACGAATACCTAGATCTTGTAAATTCCATGCGACCGGGGGATCGGATCGCGATCAAGTCCAGATACATACGTAAAAATAACCTTCCCTTCAATAACCGAGGCTTCTCTGTCTCGGTCATGGTTATCAAAGCGATCGGAACGATCATTGAGAATCTAAATGACGGGAAACGCGTACGTGTGGATTGGGAGGAACAAGATCCTCGGCGTGAATGGTACTTTAAGACTTATGGCCTAGCCGTACACCGTATACAGGCCGGAACGTCTTGGGAGACCGATAATTTGCTTGCTTTCACTTTCGGAGGACAGCCCCAAGACATCGATCGTTTTCGCAACGCCCCATATTGGCGTGACCGATTTGGAGACAACCCCGATAATAGAGCCCCAGACGAAGATGAAGGCGGTCATGTCGATGAGGAGCAAAATAATCAATCACCCAGTCAGCACATCGCCATCAGCATTCCAGAGTTCCACGAAATCAACGAACTAATAAAAGAAGCAGGGTACTTTCCGCTTGACCTGTGTAGGCAGCTTCACCTCGGACTATGGGCCAATGCAAGGCGTCATTTTGCTATCCTCACAGGCATTTCAGGCTCTGGGAAGACACTTCTGGCCTACAAGTATGGGGAGGCATTGGCCGGAGGGAAAACACCCTGCGTGATTCCCGTAGAACCCGGCTGGACGGACCCTTCCTTCTTGCTCGGTTACCCTAACCCGCTGAAAGAAGATTCCTACGTAAAGACTCCATTTCTCAACTTGTTACTGAGCGCCATCGACGAACCCGATATACCCCATGTGGCAATACTTGATGAAATGAACCTCTCGCACCCAGAGCAATATCTTGCACCTGTGCTAAGCGCAATGGAAACCGACAATAACTTAGACCTCCATGATCGAGAGGCCAGCTTCAAGGGAGTGCCGCGTTTCATCTCCTACCCGAAGAATCTCGTCCTGATAGGCACTGTCAATATGGACGAGACCACGATGGGCCTTTCCGATAAGGTTCTTGACCGCGCATTTACTATTGAATTCTGGGACATAGATGTTGACGCTTGGCCAGGGTGGAACTCTCATCAGTTACAGGAGGACCAAGCGGACCAAGTGAAGGATGTGCTAAGAGAACTCATGGATGCACTAAAACCAGCCAGATTACATTTCGGCTATCGCGTCATCGACGAGGTAGTCGCCTTTCTCAAACAACGCGAGACACAAACATCCGAATGGGACTTCGCGGAGGCACTTGATAATGTGATTTACGCTAAGGTGCTACCCAAGTTGCGCGGCGATGACTCCCCACGCGTCCAAACGGCATTCGACGGTTGCAAAGAGGTGTTAGAAAAGCACGGTCTAAAAAAATGTGTCGCCAAGATCGAAGACCTGAAAAACGACCTTGAATCCACAGGCAGCGCCCGTTTCTGGCGTTGAGGTATGCCGTGGATTTTTCCCTATCAGTCGAACGCGACGGCAAGTTCCACGATCTGAAGGCTTCGGCTGAAGGTGATCAAGGGCCTGCACCGGAACAAAACTGGGGATTTCGGGAAATGCAAGAGGCCATTTTCCACGGCCCACAGGATAAGGGCTGGCACCTATTGATAGACGACGTGCCGCTAACACTGGTGGCTCAGGATCGCCCCGGCGTCTGGATCTGGGAACCGGGGTTCTACGCCGGCGAAGTTGAGGCCACACTTCAGGACGCGACTGGAGTCTGCAGAGGACGTTGGCGCTTGGACGTGAGCCCAGATATCAGCAAGTTGGGACGCGACGCCTTCGTCGTGATGTTGAAAGAAATATGGGAGTGTGACCCCACCTTGGTTCTCGGTACGGAACCGGCTCGCCGACAGTTCGGCGCACTCGGCGAACATCAGAACTCCATAATCGAGTTTCTGCGGCTGCGGTACCGCGCCACAGACATCGAGCAATCGCTTCGTGTCCTGTTGCAGGAACCTATCCGCTCGCTACGCACCCGTCGCCGACTCTCACCACCCCATTTGGTGCGCCGCGCCGACCGTCATACGGCACGGTCCGCGTTACACCAACCAGCACTCCTTGCCGCCATTGGCGCTATCCAGCCTGACGACTTGCCCGCATTCACCAAACAACCCGAACAACCTTTGGCCGATGTGCCGGATGTTACTTATCACTACGATAATGCGGTCAATCGTTGCCTATTCTACTCTCTTCGAGCACTGATACGCCGCTGCAAAAACCTGCGTGATCGGCTGGAAACCCAAGCTACCCAAGCCGACTTGCCCATTGCACAACGCTGGTCCGAATGGAAAAAATTTCTCGATTCCTTCTATCAAAAACTGAAGACTTTAGAACGTTGCTTGCCCTTCCCCGAAGTCACCAAGGCAGAAGTGACTGCCGCTGGTCTCAACGCGGTCTCCGCTCATCCCTTGTGTGCCCGATTCTGGCGTCTCAGTTGGGAAGCTCTGCGCCACGGCGTTACCGGCCCAGAATCAGCGGATTGGCTGCCTCTTAATCCCACTTGGGAGCTTTATGAGCGATGGTGTTTCCTTGCGTTACGTCGCTGGCTTAAGGAGTTATTACCGGACGATGTGACTTGGCGGGATAGTTCCCTTTCCGGCGCAGATAGCCTACTAAGCGGACAGTCAAGAAATGGAACTACAGTTCGCCTACACCTACAACGCACCTTCTGCAGCAGTGAGAATACGCCGAAGGAATTTTGGTCCATTTCTGGCGAACGCCGCCCGGATATTGTGCTGGACTGGCAGCGCGGAGACGAAGGCGGCTTCCTGATATTCGACGCCAAGTACCGAGTGACGCGCACCAACGTGCTTGAGGCTATGGAAAGCGCCCACATCTACAACGATTCCCTGCGCATGAACCAGATGAGACCCGTCGCCAGTGTGCTGCTTACTCCAGCGTGTACTGAAGTTACTTGGCTCGAAACACCCGAGTTCTTCGATGAACATCGATCTGGCGTCCTCCCACTTCACCCGGATCAGGAGTTGCCCTGTTGGTTCAATAACCGCGTACGCAAACTCCTCGGATGAAGAATTCCCTGCTTTGGCACCTAACCTTTGGAGCAGAGATCTCACACTCGACGGCTTGGCCCGCTCCTAGAGTCTATGAAATCGTGACTCAGTTTCCCGCACTCGTATCTTCGTTCTGACCCCAAGTGCCCCATCTGCTACGGTGAGATGACGACGCGAAGTGACGCTTGCGTGGTCTTGATCAGATAAAGCTCCGTGGTTGCGAGAAGCCGCAAACTGTCGTCCGTTATGCTTTCCAAAGACGCCCCTGGCTGTACGAGTATCATTTCAAATTCGAGCTTCGTACGACGCGCCTTCTCCTTGAAGTAGGCAAGTTGCTTCATATCGCCCTTCAAAAATCGGGATGCTCCGTCGCTTACCCAGGCTTCGTGACGTCGTTTGAGATCATTATACAGACTTCTCACCCCTGCATGCTTGACATTGATGCTCTTTTGGGCCTGACCACAGACAGTGTAGAAGTTTCGGATGTCTTGTGAAATGCGGCCTTCGTGCGCACCCTTGCAATGAACAAGACAGAGCCGAATCGCGTTCTCATCTTTTACATTTTCATCCTTTTCATCCTTTAGGCAGATGAGGTCTGCTGCTTCACCGCAACCATCATCATTGAAGATGACGTCGTAGTCATTCCGCAGACGCTCGAAGGTACGATACTGGATCGTGGCGGTATCACGCTCTTTGCGCATCGCCTCCTTATTAAGCGGTATCCCGTTCCAGTCCCAAGCTTCAAGCTTTCCCTTTTCGAAGATGCCAGCATCAAGACTCGCGGGGATGTGATAGCAATTGTAGGAATAGGTGCCGTCAGCATAGCGAATGATTAAGGGGTCCTTCTGAAGATAATCTTCCAATGAAAGGGCCTGATTTGTGCCCACACGAAAACGAACCGTAGGGCCAGAGATATGCTTGTGCTCGTAACCTCCTTGTAGGTCTCTCGAAATCGATAACCGATACTTCGAAGATACGGTCTCGGAGACGAGCTTGATGAAGATGGACCTATCATTATTGATATCACCGATCTCAAGATCGACCATGAAGAGTGGAATTTCCGTCTCACCGAAGATGACGAACTGACGATCACGGAGGCGTGTCTGGGCCTGCTCGCCCCACTGGACCGAGATCGGGATCGATCCGTGCGGCCCTGGCATTCTTTTCGGCCGAAGGAAATCGCGCGTTATGTTGCCTGCAAACTTATCCTCGGAGGTAACCTTCGCCCACGTTGCTGAAGTCCAACTAATCCACTCTGCGATTGTCCCGGACTTCTGCTGCCATATCTTCCCACGACGCTGTGTACCGCCCCATAAAACCCGTTCTCCATCTTCGTATCCAAGACATGCGATGTTGTTCAGGGAGGATTCCGCCTTCTCAATGCTAGCGAGGCCGTCAGTTACGTTGGGGCCGAAATAGGAAGTGAAACTGATCACACCAATCCGAGAAGACCCTAAGCTCTTGACGAGTGGAAGCTCCACGTTGTTCAGGATGTTGAAGATTGGAGTGCCCGAGACAAGCTCCGCAGTTTCGTCTGTGACTACTTGTGCTATCTGATCAGAGCGCAGCGCGTCATAATTGCTTGCATACAGACAGAGCACACTTTCCTCCTTGTCCCACCGTAGAACGAGGAGGTCGTAAATGGTATCGAGCACGGTCTGGTAGTAGTTGCCCCAGTTCACTTCAGCGGATCGGCATACCACCGCTACCAGCACATTTTCAGTTTCGTTAAAGGCAAACCAGCTTTCCGCACCAGTCGGTAGGACCGAGCGAAATTCCAACGGTGACCAGTTACTGCAGGTCGTCCTAAAAAACCGAGCGGAGAGAGTCGGTCTCAGGTTCCACAGAGACAAATGGGAGTGGAGGTTGCCGGTTTCTTTGAGTCCAAAGACGACATCCTGCAACCGCAACTCTGACCCTATCCGCTCTTCGCTCAACTGCCGTATAATCTGGTCCCAATCCGCACCCTCGGCGTAGAGTTTAGCCAGCCTTGATTCCGCATCTGGATCGGCTATGTTCGTAACGACGGTCGCTTCCCCAATCTGGCCCCAGTCGCCCGTGCGCGTAAACCGACCTATAAACTGCAGAGTGACTGCAAGAGACTTATGTATATCATGGAGAGCCGCGACTTTGAGACTTGGTAGATCAAATCCCTCGCCAAGCATGTCTACGCAGACAACAACACGCGACCTAATAGGGCTCTTATCAAGGATGCGTGCCAGCGCTTCCTTATTAGCTTTGATTCGACCTGGACCCGAAAACACCACGACAGGGTTTAGCTCTGGAGCAAGTGTACGATAGATAGCTGCAACTTCCTCCGCACGTTTTTTGGTGCGCGTTCGGGCCATCAACAGATGGTCTAGGTCTAGTTCATCTATATCGCGCCGTAAGGCGATAATTGCTTCTTCTGCAATCGCCTGATCTCGCATACTCTGATCGCCATATTCTTCAATGGTACGAAGGTTGATTCGGCGATAATAATCAGCAGCCTGTGCATCGCCCAGCTTGTAGTTGAAGATGATCTTTCCATCAATTCGCTTGCCATCTCGCCTAAACGGCGTAGCGGTGAACTGAATGATACGTTTTTCTTTAAACAGTTCACGTATGGCGTTCCAAGTAGCTGCCGTGACGTGGTGAGCTTCGTCGACTATCAGGTCGGTGCACGCTTCTATGAGGTAACTAGCAGCGTCACAATTGGATGCCTGCAAGACGTTCGGCAACGCCACAATGACGTTAGAGTATTCGACTATAGAACGCGCATCTGCAACGGTCTTTATACCTCCCTCAATGATTGCAACATGTGGCCTAGGTAGATCGCGTGGCACGACGCCGACATCGGGCAGGACCCCAAGCGATATGAACTTGTCGCCTATCTGGCTACGTAGCGCATTGCTTGGCACAATTACGAGGGTTCGCTTAAGCCGGCGATAAACTTGGGTGGCAAGCATTGTTTCAGTTTTACCTGTCCCCGTGGGCAACACCACCGTTGCGGCCTCGAACTCCTTTCCAACGGCGAAATGCGCGGAGATCGCGTGAAGTGCACCGATTTGCGGGGTACGCAGGCCTAGCATTCCAACTGCCTCGTTTTCGGTGCGGAAATCAAATTTGTTTGTCCATGACTGCAGGACCTTCTCAGGGGTGTCTCCGTAGGATTCCAAATTCCCCAAACTGTCCCAAGCTAGCGTCAACTGGTTGGGCCAAGTTTCTACATCTCCAGCTTCTGCACAGGTGACAACCGGTAGTGAAGTCGGTTGGCGGCGCGCGCGCTTACGTCTTAAGAGAATCTGGTCATACGGCTTGGCCATCTCCGTCCTAATGAGATCATGTCCCCGAATCTCATAGTCAAATATCTGAGATTCGCACGTAGCTCCCATGAATAGGCGCTGGATGACACGGTTGCGACCGATGCGTTTCTTCCGCTCAGGGAGTGCCGGTAGTTTGACTACACCTTGCCACTTGAAAGAAGACACGAAATCACCTCTAAGGTTCGGGTATTGGTGGGATTTTTCTGATGCGGACCAAGACGAAGCTGCTGCGCGATAAGACCGTTGAGTTGCAGCTTACGATCGATGACCGCGATTTCGGTGAATCACGTAGTATAATAAAGGTCATTGGGGGTTTCCGCGGCAGGGCTTCCAGTATGATTTGGTGGCGGCTGGGACGTAGTCGACCCGTACATAGGATTTTAGGACACGAGGGGAGGCCCAAGCAGTACGGCCCTCACCGGAGGCGATTCACAAGGTATATTAGGCGACGAAATCATTCGACAGCGAGGAAATCCCTCTGATGTCTTAGCTATATTTCCCACCCAATCCCAAGGCCACGTCTCGATGTACCACGTCGCCCAAATCGTCTTCAATCCCACTGCATCGGCACCGCGTAACTCATCGCTCCCACCGTCCCCTACGAAAACCGCATCACTGACATCGACGCCCAACCTGTCACACGCCAGTTCGTAAATTGCAGGATCTGGTTTAATCAACCCCTCCACACATGAGAAAATCGGCACGTCCACCTGCACCGCAAGCTCGGAAGAATCCCATGCCGCAATTTCATCATAGGCGCAATCTGTGATGAGCCCAATGCGATAGCCTGCCCCTTTTAACGCATGTAGCGTTTGCACAACCAGCGGGTCCATTCGTTCAAACGGCCGCGCCTTCGCAGCCAATCGCTTCGCCTGCATCAAGGCGATCTCTTCTTCCGGCGGCACAATCTGGCAAGCACAGCACATCTCCCTCAACACGTCACTGTAGTGGCGCAACTTCCCAGTCATACGCGCTTGGTAGCGAGTAGACCACTCGCGCTCACAATCCCCCAGAGCTAAACCGAGCCGCTCGCCCGGCGTCGGTGCTTCAACATGCCATTCTGGGTGATTTTCAGTGATAAGCGTCTCGTAGAGATCGAATATAACAGCCCGGCCCATTGACTTTTCCATGATTTCCATATCGGTTGACCTCCAGCACAGGAATGTGTATCATTTATACACATGCTTATAGAAAAGGAGTGAATGAAGGTGGCCAGAGTTCAGTTAGTGATCCCCGACGAAGACCGTGATCGCTTCGTCCATCAGGCGCGGAGCGAAGGCATGACCTTGAGCGCGTGGCTCAGGGCCGCCGCCCACCGACGGCTCGAAGACCAGCAGCAATCCCACCTCTTCGAATCCCCAGCCGACCTTGAAGAATTCTTCAGCGCCTGCGACGCGTTGGAAGGCCCAAAGCGAGAACCGGATTGGCAAGAGCACTTGGCCGTCATCGACGAATCGCGAAAACGGGACGCAGCCAAGACGTGATCTTTGTCGATACCAACGTCTTCATGTACGCGGTGGGCCGGCCGCATCCCCTCCGCGATCCAGCGCGGGAATTCTTCGCCGAATGCACCCGATCCCGCACGCCTCTGTGCACATCGGCAGAGGTGCTGCAGGAATTGGCCCACGCCTACCTGCCGGTTGCGCGAGTGCAGACGCTCGATGCCGCCCTAGCGCTAATCACCAAGTCCCGCGTGGAGGTGTGGCCGCTGGAACAGAAGGATGTCACCCTAGCGCGGCAACTCCACGCACAGCATCCCACCTTGGGTGCCCGAGACCTCTGCCACTTAGCTAGCTGTCGCCGACGCGGCGTAAGCGAGATCCAGACCTTCGATCAAGCTCTCGGTGCCGCCGTCGGTGGGGCTGCACGGTGATACTCGGCTCGAAATAACCACAGGCTTTGAGAGTTCCATACAAGGCACAGCGACAACCCTATTCCGATCAATCCAGCTAATGCTGAAGTTGAAAACCAAAGCGCGCATGTCGTCCAGCGGCTGGATAGAAGTAGCTATGTCCACTTCCCGATGCGTCAGGATAACCCGTTGTACTGTAGGATCGATCAAAGATATTGAATACATCAAGCGTAGCGGCAACTAGACCCACCTGATATTTGAGCCGAACATCCACAGTACTGTAGCTGGGCAGTGTAATTGCATTCGCGTCATCGAGAAAAATACGATTCGCAGATTTAACGACGAGGCTCCCACCCAAGCCAGATTTATGGGCAGCATTGACGCCGCCGTAGATCACATCGCGTGGGATGGCCTTCAGAAATTTGCCGGCATATTCGCCAATTTGCGATTTAGCAGATTGATGGGTGTAGTTGAGAAACAAATTCATGTTCGACTTCATCGTAAGCCTGAGACCCGTTTCAATACCCTGATGTCGGCTTTTGCCGATATTCACGTACTTGAGTTGCTGAAGGTCAAAATCCAACTCATTCTCCATGTCCATGGTATAAGCCGTAAGTGAAAGTTCGCCGTACAGGATATTCGGGGACAGCACCGCGCTATGATAACCTCCCACCTCAATAGATGTCCCAAACTGCGGATTTAAATCACCACTTGAAAGCAAGACTTTAAACGGAGGATTCGGAGGGATCTCAAAGATAATTGAACGCTGGTCATAGAGCTGATCCAGTGTTGGTGCTTTGAACGATCGCGCAACGTTGGCGTACAGGTTGCCGACATGCCGCTCTGTTTTTACATAACGAAAATTCGCCCCCGCCTTTGGACTTAACTCCGCATGGGTCGTTGATTGTCCCTCCCCTTCACTCGGCGATTTAGGAGTAAACTGATCGCGAATTACATCGGCGCGCACTCCCAAGACGACGCGTAGTGTTTGCATCGGCGTAAGTTCGTACTGCAGGAACCCAGCAGCCGAGCGCCGAGTGCTAGCGCCCTTTTCCTCCAATGCGCCGCGCGCAACAGAACTCATCTCACTATAGTCAGCCAGTCCTCCAAGAAGGAACTGATAATACTCGGACGAGAGCGAATGCACTCCCGCGTCAACGCCAAGACTGAGGCGATCTTTGCCAAGAAATCCTAGCTGGTCGAGCGTCAGTTGCAGCGAACTCGTGAGGCGTGAAGCCGTAAGTAAACGATTCTTGGTGTCGGCAAATTCGGGGCTCAGTTGCAGCGTCCTGACAGCATCGGAATCGCGAATCTCGCCAGAAACCGCGCCGGAGAATTTGGCCCTATCGCGAAGATTATAATCACCTGTTATCGCCGCCCGATGCGTTCGGTCGGTAGTATGGTCAAACTTATAGAACGGTGTCGATTGGGAGCGGTCGTCATCTAATTCAGCGCCAGTCAACGGGCCGGGTTCATCAAATTGCTGGAAGTGATGCGTCGTTGAAACGGCAAGCGAACCGTTGGGTTTTTGCAGCAGTGTGAGGGAACCCCCAAGGTTTTCTGCCGCTCGGTCCGCATGGTCTCGGAACCCGGCATACCGCTCCCCCGATCCAAATGCCACATACTCTCGCCCATGCCAAAGGCCACTTGTTCGCGCCTGTGCGCCAAGTGACCCAAAGTTGCCACCCGTTGCTGAAATCTGCGTTAGAGGTCCATACTCGCCAGAAGTAACAACGTTGACAACGCCACCAATCGCAGCATCGCCGTACAGCGAAGACGCGCCTCCGCGCAGGAATTCAATCGAGCTAATACTTGCAAGTGGAATGGCACTCCAATTCATCAACCCTTTCTCAAGCTCATTGATCGGCCTTCCATCGATCATAACCAGCAGATATTCTGCTTCCCCGCCACCGTAAAAACCGCGCAGCGTTGCCAACGGATCGCGCCCCAGTCCATCGCGGTGCAAAAACGAAATTCCCGGAAAAGTCTCCAGCGCAGCGGCGAGATTTTTCAGTGGCAGGAACTCCATCTCGGCGCTAGTACGCACCGACACAGCAGCAGTTGATTCAAAAAGCGAGTTTTCCATCCGCTCCGCAGTGACAACAGTTTCTTCAAATTGATAAATCCTGTCAGAATCATCCTGCGCCGCCGCACGGTCTAGAAAAGACAGCGACAGTTGATTCGCGATGCAGATGGCAGCCAAGACGACTAACCTGAAACGCAGATTAAACATAAATCAACCAAGCCCCCGAGTTTTGTTCTGCGATACAGATTTATAGATTATAGATTGCAAGTGCTTACTCTAACTCTAACCCAAAATCCAAACTCATGCACCTACCTATCCTCCGCGCCGGCCAACCCTATACCAGCCTCGACCGCCTCACCGTCGCCCACATCGCCACCGGCCAACCCCTGGCCCAAGTCAGCCAAGCCAACCGCGGCCTAATCTCCCGCGACTTAGCCGCCCAAGAGCGCAACCGCCAAGCCCTGCAAGCCCTCACCGTCGCCGAATTGGTCGCCATCTGCCAACGAGCCGCTGACCTCTTCTTACGCGCCGAACTCCCTTTAGGCGACGACGGCCAAACCCCGGACGACTACGTCGCGCAAGTCTCGGCCACCACCGGCCTACCACAGTCGCTGGCCCGCGCCAACATGGACAAAATCCACCGCGTCGGCATTGAAATGTCCGCCGTGCTCAGCGGTCTGACCCGAGGCCTGGACCTAACCGTCCTCGACGACGGCCCAAGTCCGCTCCACTTCGCGTCCCACGCCCAAGCCCTCGGCTGCATCCTGCCGAGCAACTCGCCCGGCGTCCACGCACTGTGGCTGCCAGCTATCCCGCTCAAGACCCCGCTGGTGCTCAAGCCGGGCCGCGAAGAACCGTGGACGCCCTACCGCATCGCCCAATCCTTGATCGCAGCCGGCTGCCCACCCCAAGCCCTGAGCTACTACCCAACCGACCACAGCGGCAGCACCGAAATCCTGCTCCGCTGCGGTCGCTCACTACTATTCGGCGGCGGTCCTACCGTCGCCCCCTGGCGCGACGACTCTCGCATCCAACTGCACGGACCAGGGCGCAGCAAGATCATCATCGGCGCGGACAAAATCGACCAGTGGGAGCACTACCTCGACCTCATGGTCGCCTCAATCGCTTCCAACGGAGGCCGCTCCTGCCTCAACGCCTCCGGCGTCTGGGTGCCCGCCCACGGCCGCCCAATCGCCGCCGCCCTCGGCGAGCGCCTGAGCCAAATCCAGGCCCGCCCCCTCGACGATCCCCAAGCCCAAATCGCCGCCTTCTCCAACCCCGCCGTAGCGCGCCAGATCTCATCCCTAATCGACGCCCAACTCGGCGACGCGGCAGACACAGCCAGAAACCAAGGTGAACGCGTTGCCGAGACCGGCGGCTGCACCTTCCTCAACCCAACCTTGATCCACGCCCCCGACTGGCAACACCCACTCGCCAATACCGAATACCTCTTCCCCTTTGCCTCGGTCGTCGAAGTCCCACAAGAAGAAATGGTCGCGCGCATCGGCCCAACGCTGGTAGCCACCGCCCTCACCGAAGACGAACACCTAACGCGCCAACTGCTCGCCGCGCCCCACATCGAACGCCTCAACCTCGGCCCGATCCCCACCCACGAAATCGCCTGGGATCAGCCGCACGAGGGCAACCTCTTCGACTTCCTCTACCAGCAGCGCGCCTTGCAGCGCAGGGCCGGATGACCCCCTTCGACTTTGATCCATCCATCCGCGTAGTCTTTGGTGCTGGGACTCTCGACCAACTAGGCGATCTCGCCATCGCATTGGCCGGCCCCCGCGCCCTGCTCGTAACCGATCCCGGCCTCGTCCAAGCCGGCCTCGCCGAACAGGCCTATCACGCGCTACAAAACGCCGGCCTAAAGACAACCACTTTTTCCGCCGTAGGAGAAAACCCCACGACCGAACACGTAGCCGCTGGCGTCCACCACGCCCGCTCCCACGGCCCCATCGACCTGATCGTCGCCTTGGGCGGCGGCAGCGCTATGGACTGCGCCAAGGGCATCAATTTCCTGCTGACCAACGGCGGCCAAATGCAGGACTACCAAGGCTACGGCAAAGCCGCCCAATCCATGCTGCCCTCCATCGGCATCCCCACCACAGCCGGAACGGGCAGCGAGGCTCAATCCTACGCCCTGATTACTTGCGGCGACACGAATGCCAAAATGGCCTGCGGCGACCGCAAAGCGCGCTTCCACATCGCCATCCTCGACCCAAACGTGCTGACCAGCGTCCCCCTGCGCGTCCGCGCCGACGCCGGCATCGACGCCCTCGCCCACGCCGTCGAAAGCTACGTCTCCACCCGCCGCACACCCCTCTCGCAAATGTTCGCCCGCCAAGCCTGGCGGCTGCTAGCGCCCCACTACGAGGCAGCCGTCGCCGATCCCCATAACGCCGCCGACGCCATGCTCTTAGGTGCCCACCTAGCCGGCACTGCTATCGAAAACTCCATGCTCGGCGCCGCCCACGCCACCGCCAACCCCCTAACCTCCCACTATCCACTCTCCCACGGCCGCGCCGTAGCCCTGATGCTGCCGCACGTAATCCGCTTGAATGGCCAAATAGTGGACGATCTATACGGTGAACTGTGCGCAGACATCCAACTCAACGGCAGCGCCCTCGCGCTCGCCGCCTATCTCGAAGAATTGTGCGCTATGGCAGGGCTGCCGCGCCGACTCGCCGATTGTCAGGTCGCCGCAAGCGATCTACCCGCCATGGGCCAAGAGGCCGCTGGCCAATGGACCGGCACCTTCAACCCACTTCCCCTACAAGAAGCGGACTTTCTGCGACTTTACGAGGCGGCGTTTTGATGGAGGGAAGAAAAAATAAGTAGTGAAGCATTGACGGCTGGTTTTTCAGCCACGATCTAGTTCGCGTTTCAATACGTTGATATCCACCGCAAAGACATCCACTTGCTCACGAGCTAAAGCCATGAGGAAGTCAGTGCGATCCAGACCGGCTATATGGGCGGCCTTTTCTTGCGAGATCACGCCCCGCTCATACCAGTGGACAGCTCCGGCTAGGCGCAGTTCAGCGACGAATTCCTCTGGCGAGCGGCGTAAAGTAGAGAACGCTTCATCCGGCAATTCTAAGGTGACTTTAGTCATAATCAACATCCTGCTTTATTATCCGAACACTTATCTACAGAAGGAAACAAGCCTTTTCCGACAAGATAGCTGTTTTTCCTATATTCGACCAAATTACAAACGTTTTAACAAGCTGCTGATGTTTCTATACCGCATCCAACGTCGGCGCATTGTCCTGACAATATACCGGTCGGAAGAGTGTCTGTCGTTTAAACGGCATCTCTTCCAAGTGCTGCGGATGTGGCTCCCACTGATGCCACTTGTTGCCAACGGTATTGTAGCAGTTGAAAATGGCGATCCGATCGGCGGTTTCGTCGGTCCACTTGGCACCGGTATGCGTGATCGCCTCCGTGAAGATAAGCACGGAGCCTGCTGGACAGGTGTAATCCTCCCACAATGCGGAGTTGCGATCCTCCGTTGATTTGGGAGCGGGGAATGCCCCTTTATGGCTGCCGGTGAGGAACATGGTTCCACCGCAACCTTTTTGCACCGGGTTGAGTTCCCAGACCACGCGCGTCAACCCGCTGTGTGCCTTGTCGTAGTGCAGATGATAGGTGTGCGAGTTGCCAGGAAAGTTGAGCATCCCACGTCCACCGTGAGGTCGGAAAGCGTCGTGGCCGTTCGCACGAATGGTTAGAAACGTGCCTTCCAGCCGAAATCCATAACAGTTTTCGTTGGCGTAGGCCGAGGCCAAAAATTCATTCATGAATCCGCAAACAACTGGATGATCGGTTAGACTCTCCAAGGGACCGCCGATGGAATAGCGATGGTGTTCGGGAATGGATCTTGGTTCCTGTTTGAGTTGGTAGCAAAACGCGCGCATCTCTTGAATCTCTGATTCGCTGAGGACGCCGGGAATCAGCAGCCACCCGCGAGTATCAAAGACATAGCGTTGGTCTTCCGTCAGTGGGATCGGCGGTAGATTGTCAGCATTCGTCGTAGGATTCGGCATAATTCCCTCCCTCTTCAGGTGTCTACCAGATCGTGAGAAGTCCCATTACCGATACTGCTTCGCTTGCGTATTGAACATCTGCGCGTACCTGCCGTCCTGAGCCAAGAGTTGCCCGTGACTCCCCTGCTCGACAAGCTCTCCCTGCTGCAGAACGAGAATGTGATCGGCCATGCGCACGGTGGAGAAGCGGTGGGAGATGAAGATCGCCGTGCGGTCTGACGTAAGTTCGGCAAAGCGCGAGAAAACATCGCGTTCAGCAAACGCATCGAGAGCGGCTGTAGGCTCGTCCAAGATGAGGACCTCCGCCTCTTTCATAAACGCACGACTGAGCGCAATCTTCTGCCACTCGCCACCAGACAAATCAACCCCTTCGTCGAATTCCTTTCCCAAGATCGTGTCGTATCCTTTCGGCAGATTCCCAATGAGATCCGAGGCACCACCCTCGTATGCCGCGCGTTCGATCCGGTCAGCATCGTCCAACAGGTCCACTTGACCAAAGCCGACGTTCTCCTTGGCTGAGAGATCGTAGCGAACGAAATCTTGGAAAATCACTCCGATTTGGCGGCGCAGGCTTGCCAGATCGTATTCCCGCAAATCTCGTCCATCCAAGTAAATAGCGCCTTCTGTAGGATCGTAGAACCGCGCCAAGAGCTTGACGACGGTCGTCTTACCCGCTCCGTTCTCTCCGACAATAGCTACCGATTCGTGCGCCTTGATAGTAAAAGAGACGTTCTTTACCACATACTTGTCGGAGCCTGGATAGCGGAAGGAGACGTTCCGGAACTCAATGCCTTGGGTTAGACGGTCAGGGACTGGTGCAGGAGACGCGGGAGGCGGTGCCAGCGCCCCTTCAACTGAGCGGGGGTCGAGGTCGAGGAACCGGAAGAGAATCCCGGCGAAGATCGTATGCTCGTAGAAAATCCCAAGATTACTAAACAGGCTGGAAAACCCAGATCGTCCCTGCTCGGCAGCTTGGAATGCAAGTGCCACGGTGCCCACGCTGATATGGCCACCCACGGCTCGCACCACGGCGTAAGCCCAGATGGATGCCGTTCCCATCATTGTAATCAATCCTAAAAGAAAACCGAATCGTTCTTGGGCGAACCGGAGGCGAAATGTTTCCTTGCCAAATAACCTCCAGAAATTGTGGAATCGTCTCAGCAATTCCTCGTGTAGTGCGAAGATGCGGATCTCCTTGACTGCCTCGCGAGAGCCGAGTAGCCGCGACATGTATTCTGCCATGCGCCGATTACTGGCCATTGCTCCGACCAATGAGAAGTGCTTGCCGGCGTAATGACCGCCGACGATCACCTGCGGTGCCGAAGTGACGAGCAGTATTATTGGCGCTGCCCAGTGTACTGAGAGCAGTACTGCCAACATGGCTGTAAGTCCGGTCAATGAGGAAACGATTGTCAGAGACAAGGCGGCGAGGTTGTAAGCTCGATAGCTGCTTTCGCTCCTAGCCTTTTCCATTTCATCGAAAAAGGCCGAGTTCTCGAAGAAGGCGATGTCGAGCTGAGCCGCCTTCCTTATGATCAAATACTCGCTGTGGGTTCTGACAAGGTACCCGACTTTTTCTATCAGCCCATTCGCCGCTGCGCCACATATAGAACCGAGGACCCAAACGCCGAAAACACCAGCGACCGGTATCAGCAGCCCAACCCAGTCCACTGCGGCTCCACCCCCATCATCCACGGCGCTGACTACACTGTCTATGACAATCTTGGTGATCCAGACCTGCGCAGCCGGAACCACAGCACCGAGCATGCTTACTCCAACGGCCAAGATGGCATTCAGCCCGGCCGCATCCCAAACTAAGCGGGCGCACCGAGGGTAATATTCGATTATCTGGGCTATGGGCCGGAGAATCGCGAACCCTGAGCCTTCCTTATCCGACATTGCAGGCTACTACCATTTCCCTATCTGAATGTGGTCAAACCGAACCGCGTAGTGAATTAAGGGCATCAGATCTCGAGTACTATTGTCGGAGTTTCCGCATTTGTGTGGCCTCGGTCAAGGCTAGCGTCTCTATCAAATTAGCAATCTTTCGCCCTCTTCTTTACTTTCGTTCATAGTCTCTCAACCAACAGAATATGCCACTCTACTTCTTAACCCTACTCATAGTCACCACGGCTACGGCTGACACCTGGAACACCTTCCGCGGCAATTCCCAACTCACCGGTGTCGCCACCTCCGACCTCGCCCCACCCCTAACGCTGCTCTGGGCCTACTCCACCCAAGACGCCATCGAATCCACCGCCGCCATCCACGAGGGCACGGTGTACGTCGGCTCACTCGACGGCCAGCTCTACGCACTCGACTTGCGAACCGGCGCTCTATCATGGCAGTACCAAGCCGACGGCGAAATCAAGTCCTCCCCCACCATCGCCGACAGCACCGTGTACTTCGGCGACGAAGCCGGCACCTTCCACGCCGTCGCCATCCAAAGCGGTCAGCGCCGCTGGGCTTTCGCCGCCGACGCCGGCATCATCTCCTCGGCCAACTACACTGATGGCCGCCTCTACTTCGGCAGCTACGACCAGCACCTGTACTGCCTCGACGCAACCGCCGGAACCCTGATTTGGAAAATCGCCACAGAGGGATATATTCACAGTACGCCAGCGTTCTATAAAAACCGCGTCGCCGTAGCCGGTTGCGACGGATACTTGCGGCTCTTGAATGTCGCCGACGGCACGCAGCACCAGCAGCTTGAGCTGGGTGGGTACGTAGCCTCTAGCGCCGCCATCCACGCGGGACGCGCATACCTAGGCACCTTTGGCAACGAAGTACTCAGCATCGATTTAGACGCAGGAGCAATCCGCTGGCGCTACGCCCACGCAGTGCGGAAATTCCCGTTTTACTCGTCGCCAGCCGTTGTCGACCAGGCAGTCGTCATCGGCGGCCGAGACAAACTCGTACACGCCCTCGACCCGCAAACCGGCCAATCCCTGTGGACCTTTGCCGCGGGAGCGCGGGTAGATTCCTCGCCGGTCATCGCCGGCGATTATATTTACGTAGGTGCCCGTGCGCTCATCGCCCTCGCCCTCGCATCGGGCGCAGAAGTCTGGCGCTTTGAAACGGGCGCAGCCATCGCGGCTTCACCGGCCATCGCGGCCGGTCGGCTCGTCATTGGAGTCACCGACGGCGTGTTGTATTGTTTTGGGAAAGAAGTCAAACCATGAGCTCACTCGGTAGCGACCCAGCAACCACCCGCGCCGACCGCACTGAAACCGAGGTCGGCAGCGTCTTTGTCTCCAACTACCCAGCCTATTCGTTTTGGAGCGAGGAGGATGTCCCACAGGTACATCGCGCACTCGCCGATCTGCCACGTCCTGACAGTAAGCTCGGCCTCTACCTCCACATCCCCTTCTGCCGCAAGCGCTGCAAGTTCTGCTACTTCCGCGTGTACACGGACAAAAACAGCCAGCAGATCCAGACCTACTTAGACGCCCTCGCCCGCGAGGTGGAACACTACGCCCAGCAGCCAGCAGTCAAAGATCGACCACTGCACTTTATCTACTTCGGCGGCGGCACACCCTCCTACATCAGTTCGCGGCATCTCCGAGCGCTGGTAGCGCGCCTCAAAGACGCCATGTCCTGGGATCACGCCGACGAAGTCGCCTTTGAATGCGAGCCGGGTACCTTGACCCAAGCCAAATTAGAAGCCATCCGCGCCATCGGCGTCACCCGCCTCAGCCTCGGAATAGAAAACCTCGACGACGAGATTCTGCGCCACAACGGCCGCGCCCACGTCAGCAAGGAAATCTACCAAGTCATGCCTTGGATCCACGCGCTCGACTTCGACCAAGTCAACGTCGATCTGATCGCCGGCATGGTCGGCGAGACGTGGCCGAGTTGGCGTCAGACCGTGCAAAAGACCATCGAGTTCGACCCCGACAGCGTCACCGTCTATCAGATGGAGCTACCCTATAACACGGTCTATTCCAAGGACCTACTCGCTGGCGACGGCGAGCCACTGGCCTTGGCCGACTGGAAGACCAAGCGCGCTTGGCACGCCTATGCCTTCGAGCAACTATCCGCCGCCGGGTACGTGCGTTCGAGCGCCTACACCATGAAGAAAACGCCCGACGCCCGCTTCGTGTACCGCGACGCCGTGTGGACCGGCCAAGACATGATCGGCACTGGTGTCGCCTCCTTCTCGCACCTGAGCGGCGTCCACTACCAGAACGCGCCGCAGTGGGACGAGTACCTCGGTGCTATCGACCGAGGAGATCTCCCCATCCACCGCGCCTTCGCCACCAACCGCGAAGAGCAACTCACCCGCGAGGTGATCCTGCAACTCAAATTGGGCGTACTGGACACCGCGTATTTTCGCGCCAAATTCGGAGTCGATATCGTCGCCCACTTCGCCACTGCACTCAGCGGCCTGCGCGACGAGGGCATGCTCCAATTCAACGCAGATTCAGTCGCATTGACCGACGAGGGCCTCATGCGCGTCGATCAGCTCCTGCCCGACTTTTACCAAACCCAATACCGCAACGCACGCTATACCTGAGTAGGAGGTAGCATTGAAAAGAGCAATCGCATTTCTACTGTTCCTAAGTGCCACCGCACAAGCGGCCGACTGGCCCCAGTGGCTCGGCCCCCAGCGCAACGGCATCTCCAGCGAAACCGGCCTCTTCACTGCCGAGCAGCCTTTTGCCGAAGCGTGGCGCGTCCCGCTCGGCAATGGCTTCTCCGGCATCTCCATCGCCGACGGTCGGGTTTTCACCATGTTCGCCCAAGGCGACGACGAGTTCGCCATCTGCCTCGACGCCGAGACTGGCAAGGAGATCTGGCGTCACCGCACCGGCCCTTACTACAAGGAAACCCAAGGCGGCGACGGCCCGCGCTCCACGCCCACCGTCGATGGCGAAACCGTCTATGTCCTCGGTGCCACCGGCAAGCTCTTTGCACTCGCAGCCGCGAGTGGCACGCCGATCTGGGAAAAGGACTTGGTCGCCGAGTTCAGCAGCCAAGTGCCGAGGTGGGGGTTTAGTACCTCCCCATTAGTCGAAGGCGACCTGCTCCTAGTCGAAGCCGGCGGCCACGACGGCAACTTCGTCGTCGATATGGCCATCGACCGCACAACCCCGGTCACCGCCGTAGCCCTCGACAAAGCCACCGGCGCAACCGTTTGGACCGCCCTCAACGAAAAGATGAGCTATTCATCGCCCATCGCCTTCACCGCGGCCGGCACCCGCCAACTCGCCTACTTCACGGCCTATTCGCTTACCGGCCTAGCGCCGGAAGACGGCCGCGTTTACTGGCGCTACCCTTGGAAAACCCGCTACGACGTCAGCGCGGCGACGCCCGTTTTCATCGCGCCCGACCGAATTTTTATCTCCACCGTCAACAGCAACGGCGGCACACTCTTGCAAATCAAGGGCAACGGCGACAGCCTCGCCGTCGAGCAGGTCTGGCAAAACAAAAAGATGGAAAACGAGTTCGGCACCTCGGTCCTCTACGAGAACCATCTCTACGGCTTTGGCGGCTCAATCCTCAAGTGCCTCGACGCCGCGACCGGTGAAGAAAAGTGGAAGACCCGAGGCTACGCCAAGGGCACCCTGCTCATCGCCGATGGCCATCTCATTATCTTGGGCGAACAAGGCAATCTCGGCATAGCCGAAGCCACGCCCGAAGGCTTTGTCGAAAAGGCCAGTTACCCCGTCTTCGACAGCCGCTGCTGGACCATTCCTTCGCTGGCCAATGGCCGTCTCTACCTGCGCGACGAAAGCGAGATCGTCTGCCTCAATGTGCAAGGAGCAACCCAATGAGTATCGCGCGTAACACCCTGTTAGTCCTCGTCTTATGCACCTTGCCAGCCTTGGCCCAAGATTGGTCGCAATGGCAATCCACGGGCTGGCCGCAATGGCTCGGCCCCGACCGCAACGGCATCTCGCCGGAAACCGGCCTGTTCGGCGACGCGCCGTCGTTTGAAGAATCCTGGCGCGTCCAAGGCGGCAAGGGCTTTTCCGGCCTGTCCGTCGTCGGCGATCGCATCTATACGATGTACATCCACAGCGGCAATGAATACGCGATCTGCCTCGACGCCAGCAATGGCGAAGTACTGTGGCGCACCCGCACCGACGGTATGTTAATGGAACGGCAAGGCGGCGACGGTCCGCGCGCCACCCCCACCGTGGACGACGGGATGGTCTATGTCTCCAGCGCCTACGGCAAACTCTACGCGCTCGACAGCCAGACCGGCTCCCCAAAATGGAGCCACGACCTAGTGCGCGAATTCGGCAGCAAGAAGGCCCGCTGGGGCTTTTGCCCGTCGCCCCTAGTCGCAGGAGACCTCGTTCTAATCGAAGCCGGCGGAACGGGCGGTCATTCGCTGATCGCCTTTGACAAAACCAGCGGCGACATCGCCTGGAAAACCGGCAGCGACAAGCTGGGCTACTCCTCTCCTATCACCACCACCATCGGCCAAACGCATCAAGCGGTGTTTTTCACCGGCAACGGGCTGATCGCGGTCACGCCACAACACGGCCAAGTACTGTGGAAACACCCCTGGACGACTAGACATAACGTCAACGCTGCTACCCCGGTTTTTATTCCCCCCAACCGCTTCTTTATCTCCTCCGGCTACGGCACGGGTGCCAGTGTGGTAGAGGTCTCCGCCACAGACGGGCGCTATGAGGTGGCGGAAGTCTGGCGCAACAAAGAGATGGAAAATCACTTCGCCACCTCCATCTACTACGAAGGGCACCTCTACGGTTTTGACGGCTCGATCCTCAAATGTCTCGATGCTGAGACCGGCGCGGAAAAATGGAAAACCCGGGGCTACGGCAAGGGCACCCTAATCGTCGCCGACGATCACCTCGTCATCTTGGGCGAACGCGGCAATCTCGGCATAGCCGAGGCCACGCCCGCAGGCTTCGTCGAAAAGGCCAACACCCAAGTCCTCCCCAGCAAATGCTGGACGGCTCCTTCACTCGTCGACGGCCGGATATACCTCCGCGACGATAAAGAAATCGTCCGCCTAGACGTGGTGGGGGCAGCCCAATGAGAAATCTGTACGGCGCACTACTATTTTTTGCTTTGTCGCTGACTACAACCCTCGTCCACGCCCAGAGCGCCGACGACTCACTCCACGTCGTCGATGAAACGATCATCACCGGCTCGCGACTGGCCATCCCCCGCGCCAACGCCATCGCCACCAAAATGCCACTGCCCCTGCGCAAGACCCCCTTGAGCGTCGGGATCGTTCCCCAAGCCCTGATTGAGACCCAAGACGGCGCAACGCTCAGCGACGCGCTAGCCAATGTCAGCGGCGTCGGCGTCCACACCAACTTCGGCGTCCACGACTTGTTCTATCTGCGCGGTTTCGACTCGCTCGCCAACGGCTTGGTGCTCTCCGACGGAGTCCCTGAACCCGAAGCGACCTTCTACCAACTCTACAACGTTGACCGCGTCGAAGCCCTCAAAGGCCCCGGTGCCTTCCTCTACGGCGGCAACCCGCTGTCGGGCACCATCAATCTCGTCCGCAAACGGCCAGATCCGGCGAGCGACTTCACCCGTATCAACGCCTCTTTAGGCAGCTTTTCCGCCTACCGCGCGACCTTCGACGCCGGCCGCGCCCTACCCGACCAAAACCTCGCCCTGCGGCTCAACGCTCTGTGGCAGGAAGCCGAAGGCTACCGCGACGACAAAAACAGCTCGATCCTCGCTGTAAACCCAACGCTGCGGCTGAACCTCGGCGAGCGCTCGACACTGCACCTCGACTTCGAGTACTTGACGAGCGAACATAGCTCCGACTCGGGGCTGCCCATCGTCGGCGGCGCACTGCCCGATGTGCCGCGCACTCGCTCATACCAGTCGCCCTTCGACCTTTCCGAGCAGACCATCCTGCGCTTGCGCGCCGATTATGAATGGCATATAGCGTCTAATTTCACTTTGCGCGACAAACTCTACTACACCAGCCTCGACTGGCCCTCACAGGGCACCCTCTTCAACGGGGCCTTTCCCAACGCGGCCGGTTCGCTGGACCTCGCCCGCACGTTGCTCGACCTCAACGACCAGCAGCGGATCGTCGGCAACCAACTCGAAGGCCTACTAAGACTGCAAACCGGCGGAATCGAGCACCAGCTTCTCTTTGGCTTGGAAGTCGCCAACCATGCAGATGACTTTACCCTCGACGTGGCGTTGCTTTCGTTCGTCGATCTGTTCACCCTCGACGCGACGTTGCCACCGAGTCTGGCTCCCTTCATGCCAGCAGAAGCCGGGACCGATTCCCTCGTGGTCCCCCTGCCTGACCAAGCAACCGCAGCCCAAGCCGCCGCGCAAACACTGGCACCCTACTTTGTCGATCGCATAATCTTCAGCCCCCACTTCGAGCTTTTGCTCGGGGGCCGCTTCGACCGGATCGATTACGAGGACGACCTCACCGCCACCAAGCGCGATTACCGGCAGCTAAGCCCAATGCTCGGCGCGATCTTCGTTCCCACTCAGACTCTCTCGCTCTACGCCAATACAGGCCGCGCCTTTGCCCCACCTTCCTCTCAAGTAGTAGGCGACCGCGACCCCGAGGAAAGCACCCAATACGAAGTTGGAGCCAAAGTCGCGCTGCTCGACGGCAAACTAAACGCCAATCTCGCCGTCTTTAACCTCGACAAAGAGCACATCGCCATCCCGGATGATAACGGAGTCACTCAGCAACTCGGCGACCAGCGCACCCGGGGCTTGGAGTTGGAATTGGCAGCGCGGCTGGCCCAAGGCTGGTACGCCCAAGGCACCTACGCCTTTTTGGATGCCGAGCTGACGCGCTTCAACGAATCCGTAATGGTCCTCGGCTTCGTCCCCCGCATCTTCGACCGCTCGGGCAATGTGCCAGCCTTCGCGCCCGAACACCTCTTGACGCTGTGGGCCGCCCGCGACTTGGGCGCAAACCTTACCTTGGCCGCCGGCATCCGCTACGTCGGCAGCCAGTTCGTGGCCGAGGACAATGTCTATGAGATCGACGGCGCACTAACGCTCGACTGCGGGCTGACCTATCGGCGAGGCCCGGGACTGCTGCGGATAAACCTCAAAAACGCGACCGGCAGCGAATACGAAACCCGAGGATTCGGGAGCACCTCGGTCATCCCAGCCGCCCCTTTCTCCTTCAAAGCGACCCTAGGTTATTCACTGTGAGCAACTGCGAGCATCTCAGCCGCGATGCGCTGGCGGAACACCAGCTTCAACGCCTGCACGCCCTGCTGGGCCAAGTGTTGGCAACGAACGCATTTTACCGCCACAAGCTCAACGCGGCCGGGATCACGCAGGCTGAGGACATCGCCGCTTTGGACGACTTATCTCGTCTCCCCTTCACCACCCGCGCCGAACTGTCTGCCGACCAAGTCGCCCATCCTCCCTATGGCACGAACCTCACCTATCCACCCGAATGCTACACCCGCATCCACCAGACCTCCGGCACCACTGGCCAACGCCTGCGCTGGCTCGACACGGCCGAGAGCTGGGACTGGTGGGGCCGCTGCTGGGCTCAAGTCTATCGCGCCGCGGGCGTCGGCAACCGCGACCGCATCTTTTTCGCCTTCTCCTTTGGTCCCTTCATCGGCTTCTGGAGCGGGCACCAAGGAGCCAGCCACATCGGCGCGCTGATCGTCCCCGGCGGCGGCATGTCTTCGGCGCAGCGCCTAGACGCCATCATCGAAAACGAAATCACCGTCCTCGTCTGTACACCAACGTATGCTTTGCACCTAGGAGAAGTCGCCCGCGAGCGCGGCCTCGACCTCGCCGCGAGCAGCGTGCATACCACCATCCACGCGGGCGAACCGGGCGCAAACCTCCCCGCGACCCGCGCCCAACTCGAACGCACTTGGGGTGCCCGCTGTTCCGACCACGCCGGAGCCACTGAGGTAGGCGCCTGGGGTTTCGACTGCTGCAAACAGGCCGGCTTGCACCTCAACGAGGGTGAGTTCATCTGCGAAATCGTCGATCCGCAAAGCGGCGCATCAGCCGACGAGGGCGAATTGGTCATCACCAATCTCGGCCGCACGGGAATGCCGGTTATCCGCTACCGCACCGGCGACCGCGTCGCTCTCAATCGCGCGCCTTGCGACTGTGGTCGCACCTTCCAGCGACTCCAAGGCGGAGTCATTGGCCGCCTCGACGACGCCCTGCTCATCCGCGGCGTGGTCGTCTATCCCAGTGCCATCGAAAACGTCGTGCGCCAATTCCCCGCAGTCACTGAATTCGCCGTGGACGTCCACCGGCGCAAAGCACTAGACGAGTTGGAAGTGCGCCTAGAACTCGACGGCAATGCCAACGACACGGCCGACCAAGTAGAACGCGCCCTCGCCCACCGCCTAGGCCTGCGCGCCGCCATTCAAATCGCTGCGCCGAACACCCTGCCGCGCTTTGAACTCAAAGCCCAGCGCTTCACCGATCACAGGAGCAACCCGTGAGCGACGTCATCGTCATCGGCGGTGGCCCCGCCGGCAGCACCGTAGCCGCCCTCGTCGCCGCAACCGGCCGCCAAGTCCAGCTCTTTGAGCGGGAGCAGTTCCCTCGCTTCACAATCGGCGAGTCCCTGATGCCGGAGACCTACTGGACGTTCAAACGGCTCGGCGTACTCGACCGGCTCAGAGACAGCGCCTTCCCCCGCAAGCACAGCGTGCAGTTTTTCGGCAAGTCGGGTCGCGGCTCAACGCCCTTTTACTTTTCTGACACTAATCCCCACGAAAGCGCGATAACTTGGCAGGTCTTGCGCGGCCCATTCGACGAGATGCTCCTCGACAACGCCCGCGCAAAAGGTGCCCAAGTACATCAGGGTGCCCGGGTCCTCAAAGTCCTGTTCGAGGGAGACCGCGCTACCGGCGTGCGCGCCAAGCTCGCCGACGGCCAAACCCGCGATTTTGCCGCGCAAGTAGTAGTCGATGCCACCGGCCAGAGTGCGCTGATCGGCCGCAAGCTCAAGCTGACCCAGCCCGAGCCCGAGCTAAAGAAGGCTTCGATCTACACCCACTATCGCGGCGGCCAGCGCGACGAGGGCATTGACGAAGGCGCGACCTTGATCCTCCACACCGAGAGCCGGGACTCTTGGTTCTGGTACATCCCCCTGCCCGACGACAAGGTCAGCGTCGGCGTGGTCGGCGCGATCTCCTACTTGGTCCAAGGCCGCCGCGAAGACGCGCAGACCATCTTCGGGCAAGAGCTAGCCAAATGCCGACCCATGCAGGAGCGCCTGCAACACGCTGAGCAGCTCTTTCCGGTCAAGACCACCAAGGATTTTTCCTATCGCGCCAGCCGCATCGCTGGCGAAGGTTGGGTGCTGGTCGGCGACGCGTTCTGTTTTCTCGATCCGATGTACTCCTCGGGCGTGTACCTAGCGCTCAAATCCGGCGAAATGGCCGCTGACGCCATCGCCGAAGCCTTTGCCAAAGGCGACTTTTCTGCTGAGCAGTTGGGCGGTTTCGGGCCGGAGCTAGTGCACGGCATGGAGGCGGTGCGCAAAATGGTGTACGCTTTCTACTCCAAGGACTTCAGCTTCGCCGAATTCCTCAAACGCCACCCCGAATGCAAACAGGGGGTCATCGACGTCCTCAGCGGCAACCTCTTCAGCGAGCATGTCGAGCCTATTTTCGGGCCGATGAGCGAGGTCTGTCCAATGCCCGCCGCCGTCCCCTTAACCCCGCAACCTTCAGGAGTAACCCAGTGAACGCCACCGTCCGCCGACTCCTCTACTTGGGGATTCTGGTCCTCTACCTCCTGCACAACGACCTCTGGCTCTGGGACGATCCGCGCATCGTCTTGGGACTTCCCATCGGCTTGCTCTACCACATCGGTTTCTGCGTGGCCGCCACCGGGCTGATGATCTTGCTGGTCAACTACGCTTGGCCGTCCGAGTTGGACGCAGAGGACGAGGAGCAAGCGGCATGACCACGATCATCATCTTCTGCTACCTCGGCCTAGTACTCTGCATCGGCGTCCTCTCCAACCGCTTCTTTCGCGGCACTGGCGAGGACTACTTCGTCGCCAGCCGCTCCATCGGCCCCTTCCTGCTGCTGATGTCGCTGTTTGGCACCAACATGACCGCGTTCGCCATCTTGGGAGCCTCCGGCGAAGCCTATCACACCGGGATCGGCGTCTTTGCCCTGATGCCTTCGGGTGCGGCTCTGATCATCCCCACCGTCTTCTTCTTTATCGGCACCCGCGTCTGGGCGCTCGGCAAGCGCCACAACCTCCTCACGCAAGTTCAGTACTTCCGCCGCCGCTGGGACTCCGACGGCTTGGGTCTGCTGCTCTTCGTCGTCATGATCGCGCTGCTGATTCCCTACCTGCTCATCGGCGTCATGGGCGGCGGCATTACCCTCGCCCAAATCACCAAGGGGCAGATTCCCCAATGGGCCGGTGGCCTGTTGATCTGCTTGGTGGTGCTGACCTACGTCAGTTTCGGCGGCATGAGGAGCACCGCCTGGGCCAACGCCTTCCAAACCCTGGTCTTTATGATCTTGGGCGGCGTGACCTTCTTCGTCATCGTCGATAAGCTAGGCGGGCTGGACAGCGCACTGGCGCAAGTCGCGGCGGCGCACCCCGAACTGCTGATCAAAGGAGACAATATCAGCCCGATCAAACTGTTGACCTACACCTGCATCCCGCTGTCGGTCGGCATGTTCCCTCACCTTTTCACCCATTGGCTAACCGCTAAAAGCGCTCGCACCTTTCGCTGGCCGCTGATGTTCTACCCCCTGTGCATCGCCATCGTCTGGATCCCCAGCGTACTCCTAGGGATCTTCGGCAGCATTGACTTCCCGGGCCTCAAGGGCGCGGCCGCCAATTCCGTGCTGGTCAAGATGATCGACCTACACGCTCCTGGTGCCCTAGCCGGCCTACTCGCCGCTGGGGTCTTTGCCGCCATAATGTCCTCGCTCGACTCGCAGGTGCTGTCCATCAGCAACATGTTCACCCAAGACATCGTCCGCCACTATCGCAAGGGCGACGAATTGAGCGAAAAGGCCCAAGTCCTGTCGGGCCGCCTCTTCGTGATCGCCATCTTCGCCGTTACCTACGTGCTCTCCCTGGTCTCGGCCCGCAGCATCTTCACCCTCGCCATCTGGTCCTTCACCGGCTTCGCAGCGCTCTTTCCAGTGGTAGTAGCCGCGCTGTTCTGGAAGCGCAGCACCAAGTACGGTGCCTTTGCCTCCGTGCTCACCGTGGCCGCGCTGTGGTGCTATTTCTTCTTTCAGGGGTGGAAAATCCCCGGCTATACCGTCGGCATGACCGGGGTAATGCCCGTGGTGGTGATCCTAGCCGCTTCTGCCGTGGCCATGATCGTCGGCTCGCTGCTGACCAAGCCACCGGCCAAAAGCACCGTCGATAAATTCTTCTAGCGATGCGCGTCGCCTACATCACGGCCGGTGCCGCCGGCATGTACTGCGGCAGTTGCATCCACGACAACGCACTCGCTGCCGCCCTCTCTCGCTGCGATGCCGATGTCGCCCTCATCCCGACCTATACGCCACTGCGCACGGACGAGGAAAACGTCTCGCTGGACCGCGTCTTCTACGGTGGCATCAGCATCTTCTTGCAACAGCAGTGGCCGTTTTTTCGCCGCACACACCGCCTCTTCGACCGCGTCCTCGACTCGCCGTTCCTGATCCGCACTCTCGCGCGCTTTGGATCCTCTACCAACGCCCGCGATCTAGGACCACTCACCGTCTCAATCCTCGCTGGCGAAGAGGGGAATCAACAAAAGGAACTCACCCGACTCATCGCTTGGCTCCAGCGCGACTTCAAACCCGACCTCATCCAGCTAACCAACGCCATGTTCATCGGCATGGCCCGGCAATTAAAAGCACAACTCGGCGTCCCCGTCCTCTGCGCTCTCCAAGGCGAGGATCTGTTCTTAGACGGCCTAGTCGAACCCTCGAAGACCCAAGCCCGAGACATCCTGCGCCAACGCGCCCAAGACATCGACGCCTTCATCGCCCCGTGCGCGTATTACCAAGATCACATGGCCGAATACCTACAGATACCGCGCACAAAAATCCACGTGGTGCCGCTCGGCCTCAACCTGAGCGGACACGGCCAAGAGCCACCGCCCGCCGACGGTCCCTACAAAATCGGCTACCTCGCCCGTATATGCCCCGAAAAGGGCTTTCACCTGCTCGTCGATGCCTTTCAACAGTTAAAAGACCAACCCGAATTTGCCTCCCTCCGCCTCGAAGCCGCCGGCTATCTCAGCGCCTACGACAAGCCCTATTTCGCCGAGCAGGTGCAAAAAATCCGCCGCTGGGGACTAGCCGACTCATTCGCCTACCACGGTGAAGTCGATCGCCGCGAAAAAATACGCTTCCTCTCCTCACTCCACGTCTTTTCCGTACCCTCGGTTTACGCCGATCCCAAGGGTCTGTCGGTCCTCGAAGCCTTAGCCAACGGCATCCCGGTCGTCCAGCCCGACCACGGCGCGTTCCCCGAGTTGATCGCAGCCACCGGCGGCGGTCTCCTCGTCGCACCCCATTCCCCAGAGGCCCTAGCCAACGAGCTTGCCGCCTTGCTACGCGACGAAAATCGGCGACGCCAACTCGGACGAACCGGCCAAGAGGCGGTCCACAATCACTTCCACGCCGATGCCATGGCTGAGGGGACGCTCGCCGTGTACGAGCAGTATCTGTAGCAAGAGATCGACAACAACTATAGGGTGACGTGGGGCTGACCAGTGATCAGGGCTAGTGTTTTGACAGATTTACGATTCAATCGTAAATCCGCCATATGATTAGGCGAACCCTACAACAGTATCTTTTGCGCGATGCTCGCTGCTTCGCTGATCTACGGCGGCGACCGCGCGTACCGGCGCAACGGCGTGGCGGTGCGGCCGTGATTTGCTATTTGAAGAAAATTTTCCTACCCACGAAATTCCCTATACTATCTTATGATCGCTTGGTCTCCTAAAGGCGGATCGGCAAAAAGCCTTATGGCACCTATGAAGGGAATCAACCAACCTCGGAGTGCAAATATGACCCATCCCGAACTCCTCAAGCGCATCACGGTGCGTCCAGATATTTTCGATGGCAAACCCATTATTCGCGACATGCGTATCTCGGTGGAACTTATCCTGAGCTTGTTAGCCCAAGGTGTAAAGCCAGAGGCCATTTTAGCCGATTACCCCGAACTCGAAGAAGCCGACCTACAGGCGTGTGTTGCCTACGCGCACGCGGTGATATCGCACGATACGCTGTCAGCCGTGGCCATAGCAGCACCTTGAGATTCCTCATCGACCGGTGTGCTGGCCACCTGCTAGCCGAGTGGTTACGTCGCCAAGGGCATGACGTCGTCGAGTCGCGGGAGCTTGGACCGGACCCCGGCGACCAGGCGTTGCTCGAAGTTGCCGCTAGCGAACAAAGAATTCTAGTGACGATTGATACCGATTTCGGAAAGCTGGTGTTCGTTTGGGAAGTTCCACATGCGGGGTTAGTACGCCTCCCGGACGTGCCGACTGAGCAACGCATCGCCTTAATGGCCGAGTTGCTTGAGCGGCATCGGCCGGCGCTTGAAAAGCAGGCGATCATCACGATTCGCGGCGGGCGGATTCGCATCTCCCAGCCACCGTCGGCGACCGATTAGCTCGACGCGCTCGATCAATTCGTCGCCTACCCGCTCCGTACCACGGTGAATTCATCGGGCGACGCGATGTTCTTCGGCGATGGGCTTTGCTCGTCAAATCTTCCCTGCGGCGACAAATTCCCGCAAGAGCGCCAAGAAAGCCTCCGTCGCCGGCGAACGCCGTCGCTGCCGGTGCTCGATTAGGCCTATTTGGCGTTTGGCCAATCCATTGACCTGTATAGCGCGTACTTTCCCCGCGGCGACTTCTGCTTCCACCGCCACCTCCGGCACCAGCGCAATACCCAACCCGATCTCCACGTAGCGCTTGATAATCTCGATCCCGCCGAGCGTCATTTCGACCTGCAACGCCAAGCCCTGCCGTTGGAAAACCTCGTCGAGCAACTGCCGGCTAGTGCTCCCCCGTTCCAAGGCCAGAAACGGATATTCGGCAAGCTGTTTGAGCCCTATCCTGCGCCTTTTGCCCAGCGCGTGGTCCGGGGGACAAATGAGTACATCTCGCCGCTCGAAAAGCGACTCGCTGACCAAGTCGCGGTGCTTGACCGGCAAGGTCGCCAACCCAAACTCCACTTCGTCGTTGAGCACTAGGTTGCTCACCTCCGGTGACATGCGATTGCGGATGTCTAACTCGACCGCCGGGTAGCGGGCGCGGAACTCGGCGAGCACGTTGGGCAAAATATAGGTGCAATTGGTATCGCTAGTCCCGATCGCCAGCCGTCCACGCAAGACCTGCTTGAGTGCCGCAATATCATCGCGCGCCTTCTCCAGCCGGGAGAGAACCGCCTTCGCATGAGCAAAGAGGATCTCACCGGCTGGCGTCAGACGGAGCTGCCGCCGATTGCGCTCGAGTAGAATCTCGTCCAGTTCGTTCTCCAATGCCTTGATCTGTAGGCTGATGGCCGGCTGCGTCAGAAAGAGTTTGTCGGCCGCCCGCGTAAAGCTCTGCTCGCGGACGATTTCGTAGAAACTGCGCAATTGGTAGAAATCCATTCGGAGTCCTTTATTTATATCAATTATCCTAAGAATAAGATATATAAATTTTTATTATTCTACCATTTCGCTTATCGTTAGGGGCGTCAACCAATTCACCCTTTAGAAATCCCTTGAAAACCACTGACTCTCCCCTATACGTCTCCGATTTGGACGGCACTCTGCTGCGCAACGATACTTCGCTATCTCAGTACAGCAAGGATGCCCTCAACGCTCTGTTGGATCAGGGTTTGCTCTTCACTGTGGCGAGCGCCCGCAGCATAGCCTCCATGCGCCACGTACTGGCCGGTTTACCGCTGCGCTTGCCAGTAGTCGAATTCAACGGTGCCTTTGTTTCCGATCTGGCCAGCGGGCAGCACTATCTGGTCCGCACCCTGCACCGCGACATTCTGTCCGAGTTGTGGCAACAAATAGCCGGCGCTGGTTACATCCCCTTCATCTCGACCTACGACGGTACTGCCGACCGTCTCTACTACCGAGATATCACCAACGACGGCATGGCTTGGTACCTGCGGAATAGGCAACTCCACCACGATCCACGCCTGTGCTATTTAGCCGACTTGCAAAGCGGCCTCGACGACCAAGTGGTCTGTCTCACCGTTATCGGCACGGGGCCGGAGCTGGAGAAATTGGATGAGGCGATCAACCAGCGGCACGCCAAACGGGTCCAAACTCATTGCTACGAGAATCAGTACTCACCTGGCTGGCACTGGCTGACCATCCACGATGCTCGCGCCACCAAAGAGCAGGGCATCCTGAGTCTCAAGCGCATGCAAGGAATAGAAGACCGCCGTCTGGTCGTCTTTGGCGACCAAGTGAACGATTTGGACATGTTCGAGATGGCTGACGAAGCCCTAGCCGTGGCTAACGCCATCCCCGCCCTCAAGGAACAAGCCACCGGGATCATTGCCACCAATGAAGAGGACGGCGTGGCCCGCTATATAAGTACCCGTTGGTACGGAACACCACAATGAAGGAGTCTAATCGCCAATGAAAAAACCATTTTGGGAAGACACATATTCAGATATGAATGCTTCCACATTCGGTGGGCCGAGCCAAGAGATTCGGGACATCGCATCGCAACTACCAACTGGTTCGAGAGTCCTTGACTTGGGATCAGGCGAAGGCCGCAACGCTCTCTTCTTGGCAGAGCGCGGTTTTGATGTGACTGCCGTGGACATTTCAGAGGCTGGGATTCGCAGACAGAGGCATCCGGATGTCAGGTGGGCATCTACTCACCTCAGAGGCTGTCTGAAAACCCCTGATGTATCCGGTATTTGAATCGGCGTACTCATCGGGCCATATTCAGGTTTCGCGACGAAATCTGAATAGAAAGACTCTTATGATGAGTACGCCTAGTGGCCGATATGCCACCGATGGATTTCGCAAGGTTGTCGCTTGCCACAAGGATTTGTTATGACTGAGAACGCGTTCCTTGAAGAGGCTAAGTCAGAAGGCATCGTGCGCTATGTCGTCGGTGCGGTTATCGCTAAAGCAAGTACCGTCCTCCTCCTCCGTCGTAAGATAGACGACTTTATGGGCGGTATTTACGAGCTACCAAGCGGTCAGGTCGAGGACGGCGAGTCGCTTGAGAGTGCCCTTAGGCGTGAGATTTTTGAGGAAACAGGTCTTGAGATAGTCGATATTCGCCGCCATTTGCCCAACTTCGATTACGAGTCTAAGAGCGGTAGTCGAACGCGCCAGTTCAACTTTGAGGTGAGCGTACGCCGTACAAGCCCAATTCAACTCACGGAACATGATATACATATTTGGGTAGGTATTCGCGACATCGGAGACTACGAAGTCACGCCTAGCGTCCATAAGGTATTGGGTGCGTTCTGGAGCAGGTCTGAATAGTTTTTAGAGTCCTAATCTGCGCGAACTGCACGGCGCATAAGACACCACAGTGATTTTCGCTGTGGTAATGTGCTACCTTGGTTAGACAACGCCTATCTGCGTTCGCAAACCGGTGGCCCGTTATATAACATGAAAGGACCATTCATTATGACTTTAGTGCACTCCGTATCAGTAGTCCCCCATTCTGCCAAGTTGCCTCCGTGTATTCTGATTCATGGAGCTGCCAATTCAGAGTCGGTATGGAGGTACTGGTTGGAGACGTTATCTGCCGAAGGTTCAGCCGCGTTCGCCGTAAGTCTGCGTGGGCATGGTAGAAGTGTACCCTACGATCTATCCCGAACTAGTATGGATGATTATGTCAACGATGTTTGTGCTCTAGCTAGCCAGCTTAACCAACCGCCCGTTCTGATAGGTTGGAGTATGGGAGGATTAGTCGCGCTAATGACAGCTACCAAGATACCTACTACGGCTTGTATTGGTTTAGCGCCCAGCACTCCAGCATCCGAGATAGATTTTTCTATAGAACTCCGTACGGGAGAGTTTACATATGAAGAATATGGTATCACAAGTAACAACCCAGAAGATCAGACCGTTATGCCAGATCTGAGTACAGAGGAAAGAACGATCGCCCTTTCATCCCTGTGTAAGGAATCCGTCTTGGCCCGTGATGAAAGAAAGCGAGGTATTGTTATCGACTCCTTAGCGTGTCCTTTGCTCATTATTACAGGAACCTTAGACGAATTCTGGCCAAAAGAAGCTTATGCCGACTTGGTGCTGCCTGCTGAACATCTAAGTGTAAATGGAGCTTCTCATTGGGGTCTTGTTCTAAATCAGCAGAAAGTAGCTGAGCTAGTACCTAAGGTCGTCGAATGGCTTAGGAAGTCGATGCATAAACAGTCTCTTTTAAAAGGAGAAGCGCCATGAGCGCCATCATCGTCGTTGACGCCTTCTGGGGCGATTCGGGTAAAGGCAAGG
>JAPPEF010000346.1 GCA_028875335.1 Gemmatimonadota bacterium | reverse complement strand
CGGCACGCACATCATCGGCCACACGCGCATGGCCACCGAGAGCGCGGTGACCACCGATGGCTCTCATCCCTTTTCCACGGGCATGGACCTCTGCTTAGTACACAACGGGTCGCTGAGCAATCACAATCGGCTGCGCACGCGCTTGGAGCGTAGGGGAATTGAGATCCGCACGGAAAACGACTCGGAGGTGGCCGCTGGCTACTTGATGTGGCGGATGCAGCAGGGGGATACCTTGCAAGCGGCCTTGCAAGCGGCGCTCGACGATCTCGACGGCTTCTATACCTTTGCCATTGGCACGGTCAATGGCTTTGCGGTCTTGCGCGACCCGATCGCCTGCAAGCCGGCGGTGCTGGCCGAGACGAATGAGTACGTGGCGATGGCCAGCGAGTTCCAGGCGCTATCGAGCTTGCCGGGGATTGACGATGCGGAGGTGTGGGAGCCTAAGCCGGCGCGGGTGTACACTTGGGGAGGAGCTAATTGATGGGCGCGGAGGTTTTCGACTTGGCGACCGGAGAGTTGCGCCAGCTCAACCAGCGCCTGCACGATCTGACTGAGGAGACGGCCAAGACGCCGTGGCGGATTCTGCATTCCCGAGGTGCGCACGCCGTGGCCGCTGGAGTCAATGCGCCCGTAGAAATCGATATCGAAGGCCACGTTGGCTACTATTGCGCCGGCATGAACCAGCGCGCCCATATCACCGTCCACGGGATGGTGGGGGTCGGGGTGGCCGAAAACATGATGTCGGGGGTGGTGAGAGTGAAGGGCCACGCCAGTCAGTGCGCTGGGGCCACTGGGCACGGCGGCTTGCTGGTCATCGAAGGCGACGCGTCGAGCCGCTGTGGGATTTCGATGAAGGGGATCGATATTGTGGTCGGCGGTTCGGTCGGCCACAGCAGTTGCTTTATGGCGCAAGCCGGCAACCTAGTCGTCTGCGGCGATGCGGACGAGGCGTTGGGCGACTCGCTGTACGAGGCGCGGATTTTCGTGCGCGGCCGGGCCGCGGGCTTGGGGGCCGACTGCATTGAAAAGCCCATGCGCGACGAGCACTTGAGCGCGTTGGCCGAGCTGTTGGCGCGAGCCGAGTTGCCCGATGTGCGCCCCGAAGAGTTTCGCCGCTATGGGTCGGCGCGCCAGCTTTACAACTTCAAGGTAGATAACGCGGCCCAGTACTAGACGACCTATGATGCAATCACACTACAGCCCAGAGGGCCTGCGCGAATCGGCGACCTTTGGCCGCGACGTCATCTGCGAGATCCAGCGCGCAGCGCAGACCGGGATCTACGATATCCGCGGTTGGGGCGCCAAGCGCCGGGTGCCCCATTTTGACGACTTGGTCTTTTTGGGCGCGAGCATGTCGCGCTATCCGCTGGAAGGCTACCGCGAGCGCTGCGACACCGATGTGGTGCTGGGCACGCGCTACGCCAAAAATCCGATCCACCTCGACATCCCCGTTACCATCGCGGGAATGAGCTTTGGCTCGTTGTCGGCGCAGGCCAAAGAGGCGCTCGGCCGCGGTGCCAGCGAAGTGGGCACGAGCACCACGACCGGCGACGGCGGGATGACGCCGGAGGAGCGCGAACAGTCGCGGATTTTGGTTTATCAGCTTTTGCCCTCGCGCTACGGCATGAACCCCGACGACCTGCGGAAAGCGGATGCCATTGAGGTGGTACTCGGCCAAGGGGCTAAGCCCGGCGGCGGTGGGATGCTGTTGGGCCAAAAGATCAGCGACCGCGTCGCCCAGATGCGGACCTTGCCCAAGGACATTGACCAGCGCTCGGCCTGCCGCCATCCCGATTGGACCGGCCCGGACGACTTGGCGATCAAGATTGTGGAATTGCGCGAGATCACCGACTGGCAGGTGCCGATCTACGTCAAGATCGGCGCGACGCGGACCTACTACGACACGCTGTTGGCGATTAAGGCCGGTGCCGACGTGGTGGTGCTCGACGGGATGCAGGGGGGCACGGGTGCGACCCAAGAGGTATTCATCGAGCACGTGGGAATCCCGACTCTGCCAGCCGTGCGCCAAGCGGTGGAAGCGCTCGACGAGTTGGACATGCATCGCAAGGTGCAGCTCGTTGTGTCTGGCGGCATCCGCAGCGGCGCGGATGTGGCCAAAGCCCTGGCGATGGGGGCAGATGCCTGTTCGATTGGCACGGCCGCGCTGATTGCGCTGGGCGACAACAGTCCGCATTTGGACCCCGAGTACCGAAAAATTGGCTCGGCGGCTGGCTTTTACGACGACTTGCAGGACGGTCAAGACCCGGCCGGCATCTCGACCCAAACCGACACCTTGGCCGAGCGCCTCGACCCAGTGGTCGGAGGCCGCCAGCTCGCCAACTATTTGCGGGTAATGACTATGGAGTGCCAGACCATTGCCCGCGCCTGCGGCAAATCGCACGTTCACAATCTGGAGCCAGAGGACTTGGCGGCGCTGACCATTGAGGCGGCGGCCATGGCCAAGATCCCTTTGGCCGGGACGGATTGGATTCCTGGAAACACGCCAACTAAAGGAGCCTGTTGTGACTGAACGCACTGAGATCAAAGAACGCCTCGCCCAAGAGGGCATTGAATTCCTACTCGTACAATTCGTCGATATGACCGGCGCGCCCAAAGTGAAGATGGTGCCGGTGCCGGCGCTCGACGACGCGCTTGACGAAGGCGCGGGTTTTGCCGGCGCGTCTATTTGGGGTTTGGGACAAGGGCCGCACTCGCACGATATGCTGGCGCGGATCGACCTCGATTCGTACGCGCGGCTGTCTTGGCAGCCGAACACCGTGCGCTTTGCCAGCGACCTCTTCGTCGATGGGGAGTCCTATCCCTATTGCTCGCGCACCAACCTCCAGCGGGTGCTCGCCGACGCCGCGCAACAGGGCTATGTATTCAACGTGGGTATGGAGCCGGAGCACTTTCTCCTCGCGCGCGATGAAGACGGCTCGATTCGGCCTTGGGACCCAGACGGAGTGGACTCGCTGGCCAAGCCCTGCTATGACTTCCGCTCCATGTCGCCGGCCATGGCGTACTTGCAGGAGCTGACGCTGTCGCTCAACAGCTTGGGTTGGGGCGTGTACCAGTGCGACCACGAGGATGCCAACGGTCAGTTCGAGGTGAACTTTGACTACGCCGATGCGCTGACGACTTCGGATCGCATCATTTTCTTCAAGATGGCCACCTCGCAGATCGCCAAGAAGTACGGCGCGATTGCCTCGCATATGCCCAAGCCGTTTGCCGACCGCACTGGCAGCGGTTTGCACGCGCACTACCATCTAGCCGATGCCGAGTCGGGCGAGAATCTCTTCTTGGACGAAGGGGACGAGCGGGGCTTGGGTTGCTCAAAGATGGCCTATCACTTCCTCGGCGGCATTTTGCACCACGCGCGCGCCCTGTGCGCGGTCTCCAGCCCGACGGTGAACTGCTACAAGCGCCTCCAGCTCGGCGCTGGAATTTATTCGAGCCGTTCGGGTTTTACTTGGACGCCGGCGTTTATCACCTACGGCGATAACAACCGCACGCAGATGATCCGCACGGCCGGCGAGGGACATTTTGAAGACCGCACGATCAGCGCCGCGGCCAATCCCTATCTGGCCCTAGCTGCCTATCTTGTCGCCGGGCTTGACGGCATTGAGCGCGGCTTAGAGCCGGGCGAGCCAAATTTGGGCAACATGTACGAGCGCCCCCTCGACGAGATCCAGGCGGAGGGGATACAGGTTTTGCCTCAGTCGCTGGCCGAGGCGCTCGACGCGCTGGGCGAGGACGAAGTGGTACAGAGCGCACTAGGCCCCATTACCGACGAATTCCTCAAGATAAAAGCCGACGAGTGGGCTGAGTACGACAGCCAAGTCAGCCGCTGGGAAATCGACCGGTATTTGACCTCGTGCTGAGGCCATGCCCTACCGGCTGCTCAAATACGGCTTCGAGAAGGATTACTCCGAGCCGCGCATGTTCCGCTCGCCCGAGCGGTTGCGCGACAGCTATGAAGTAGTGATCATCGGCGGCGGTGGGCACGGGCTGGCCGCGGCGCACTATCTCGCCCACGAGCACGGCATCTGCGATGTGGCCGTGCTAGAGCAGCGCTACGTCGGCCACGGCGGCACTGGCCGCAATACGGCGATCATCCGCTCGAATTACCTGACGGAAGAGGGTGCGCGCTTTTACCAATTCAGTGTGGATTTGTACCGCGATTTGTCGCGGAAGCTCGACTACAACCTGTTCTACTCCGAGCGCGGTCACTTCACCTTGGCGCACACGCCGGCTGCGCTGCGCACCCAGCGCTGGCGAGCCGAGGTCAACAAGCACCTCGGCATCAATTCCGAAGTCGTCGGCCCGGAGTTCATCAAGAAGACCATCCCCGAGATCGACCTGAATTGCGGAGGGCACCAGCCGCCCATCGTCGGCGCGCTCTATCACCCGCCGGGTGCCATTGCCCGCCACGACGCGGTGGCGTGGGCGTATGCGCGTGGAGCCGACAGCAAAGGCGTTGAAATCCACCAGCAGACTAGCGTCACCGACATTGAAGTCGAGGACGGGCGGGTCTTGGGCGTGCACACGGACCGCGGTTTTATCCAGACGAGCAAGGTGCTCAGCGCCGTGGCCGGCTGGACGCCGCAGATACAGCGGATGGTGGGCCTGCGCTCGCCGCTGGTGGTGCATCCACTCCAGGCGTTTGTCACCGAGCCGTTCAAGCCGTGGCTCGACGCGATTGTCGTATCGGCCAGCTTGCACACGTACGTCAGTCAATCTTCGCGCGGCGAGTTGGTCGCCGGTGCCTCTTTGGATCCCTACGAGCTAACGTCCATGCGTTCGACGCTCGACTTTGCCGAGGGCTTGGCCGGCCACATGCTCGACCTCTTTCCCTGCTTGAGCGACGTCAAGGTGCTGCGCCAGTGGGCTGGGTTGTGCGACATGACCCCGGACTTCTCGCCGATCATGGGCACGACGCCGATTGCGGGCTTTTACATCGACGCGGGTTGGGGCACTTGGGGCTTTAAGGCCTCGCCAGTCTGCGGCTACACCATGGCCCACACCATGGCCCACGACGAGGACCATCCGCTGATCCGCGCCTTTAATCTATCGCGTTTTGGTGCGTTTGAGTTGGTCGGGGAGAAGGGAGCGGCGTCCGTTGGCCACTGAAGCAAAAAATAAGCTTGTCAAGGTTTCTCCTATGTTTGACTATTGAGAAGTCCTCAAAATCAGTGAGTGATTCCATGACCCAGCCCTTACAACAAGACTTATTTGAATCGTTACCTCTTGCTCAATCTAGTAAGAAAAGAGATAAGATTGCCAGATCAGGGACCTTCGGCGATAACATGAAACTTCCGGTCCATAGGTGGTTTCGCTATTCTGCGGGTTTTTCGGCCGATTGGGCTAAAGAGGTTATATCCCAATATAAGGCCAAAAACCTCCTAGACCCTTTTATGGGTTCGGGAACTGTCTGCTTAGTAGGAGACGAATTAGGATTAAAATCTTGGGGAGTTGAAGCACATCCGTTTGTTTACAGATTAGCTAAAGGAAAACTCGCTTGGAATGAAAAAACTGACGATTTCAAACAGGCGATTACTGATATAGAGAACTTTGCAGTAAAATCAGATCTCAATGTACCTGATGACATACCGCGATTGTTGATCAAGTGTTATAGTAAAAAGACACTTCTCGATCTATATAAAATCAGGGATGCTTATACAGAAATTTCAGGATCATTGAGTGAAGAGATTCGTTCTCTAGTATTTTTAGCGATTTCCGCCATTCTGAGGCCGGTAAGCTATGTTGGAACTGCACAATGGCAATATATACTTCCCAATAAACGAAAGGCTAAAGTTTTACAACCGATTGAAGCATTAAACGCTCAGGTTGGAACTATGGTTGATGATATGCAACAAATGTCAATCAACTCATACGGAAGGAAGGCAACTATTATTCTTGGCGATGCTAGAACTCTAATTGAAATTCCTACGAGTATAATAGACCTAGTTGTTACGTCTCCACCTTATGCAAATAACTATGATTACGCGGATGCAACAAGACTAGAAATGACCTTTTGGGGAGAAGTAAGATCATGGAGTGATCTGCATGGGACAGTACGACAGTTTTTAATACGTTCTAGCTCTCAGCATGTTTCCAAAGATCAACTTGAGCTTGATATCTTACTAAACGAGACAGCTATCGAACCAATTAAAAAAGAATTAACTAAAGTCTGTCATGAACTAGAAACAATACGAGAAGGAAAAGGAGGCAAGAAAGCATACCATACTATGATCGCCGCCTACTTCAATGATATGAGTAATACCTTTCATTCTCTTCGAAGAGTAACAAAAAAAGGTTGTACTATGTGTTTTGTTATTGGGGACTCAGCTCCCTATGGTATCTATGTTCCTGTCGAAAAATGGCTTGGTGAACTCGCGATAGCGGCGAATTTTAGTTCGTGGTCATTTGAAAAAATCAGAGACCGAAATGTAAAATGGAAAAATAGAAAGCATAGTGTTCCTCTACATGAAGGCAGACTCTGGATAAAGGGTTAGACATGGCATATTCTCCTTCTCATAAGTTTGGACAACATATAGGTAAATTATTAGAGGATATCGTTCTATATAAAATTTTGAAACCTAGATTACAGGGTCGTAGCTTGAGATTATCTCATACCCGTTAAACCAAGTGCTGGCCTTGTACCCTTTATTTATCTCTCCAAACCACCAAGTAAGGAGG
>JAPPEF010000129.1 GCA_028875335.1 Gemmatimonadota bacterium | reverse complement strand
GGGGCCTCGATGCCAAAAATGTCGGGTTTCGCGCGGGGGTGCTCATCGTTTAGGAGCCGTACGTCCAACCGCCGTCCGGCGGCTCGCTCGTTTTCCGCGCAGGGGATCCCCAAGGTGCAGAGCGGCGGAAGTGCAGGGCGGGGCTATCTCCTGCAGAAAGCGGGCGGGGATCGGGGCGGCGCAGCTCCACAACTCAGCACGTACCGCGGGGCCTCGATCTCTGCGGGGATCTCCGCGCGAGGATGCAGAGCGGACAAGGGGGCGGGTTGGCCGCTTTCGCAGCGAGATAGGGCGGGCTAGAGCGCGGGACGGGATGGGGCGGGGCTGGGGATGCGCGGACAATCGGGCGGGGTGCTGGGGGGTGCTGGGCATCGTTGTCGTGTCGTTCAGCCCGTACGTACAGGGCCGGGGATCTGCTCGCGGCAAACTGCACAGTCAAGTCGAGCGGACAACCTCGAACCTCGAAGGGCTGACGAGCGCAGCGAGTATCCAGCGCACCAACTCGCCCAGCGGCGTTGAGATTGTCCACACGGGGACGAACTGGACGGGCGGGCGGTGTGGGCAACTCTCGCAGTTAGCCGCGCCGCTCAGACTGTCGGGCTTTGTCGGCCTCGTCTTTTGGGGTTGGGGAATCATTCAGCGCAGCGAGGCGGGCCGTTGGGGTGGTGCAGGGCTGCGGGCTGGCCGCGCGTCTTTGTGCGCGGGGTGCTGCGCGGCAGATCGCGGGCGGGTTGGTGTCCGAAGTCCTCCGGGCCGTCGATGCGCTTAGAATCGCTCTCAGGCGCTCCAGTCAATACTCGAACTCATCGGGGATCATCTGTACAACATGGTCTCTAATCTTTTGAAGATTGGCCCGTTTGTTCTCGTCCTGCTCAAAAAGCAACCGACCCTCAATAGCTTCGAGGGAGTAGAAACCAAGTTCTAAATTGACGTCTGCTTCTACCGTTCCACATGAAACAAGATAACTGCCAGTTCGCCATTTGTGAGGCGTTACAACAACTGAATCAGACATCGCAGATCCTCCGTTCAGGGTGCGGCCGCAGCGCAAAAGCGGCGGCGGGGCGGGGAGTTTTTTTCAACGGTAGGGGGGGCGGCGGGCCGCCCGGCCCAAGCCGCATCCGCCTACCCCTACCCCTTGTAGGGGGGTAGGTCTAGTAGGGGTCATTTTCGGTCCCTTGTGCCGCAACGACTTACGGGCGCGTTTGTGTCCACTAACCGGGTTCTTTGTGTCCACTAACCGGGTTCTTTGTGTCCACTAACCGGGTTGCGGGCTGGATCGGCTCATGTGCGGCCAGCGTCCACAATCCGGGCATCAAGCGCCAGCCTGCCGGCGTCCGCTCGATGATGATGCCGCCGGCCTTCTCTATCCGCTCGAGCGTTTGCTTGGTCCGTCGCCACTTGTCGCGGAAGTCTGCGGCGCTGGTGGGCGGATCGAGCGGGTAAATCAGGGCGACCAGCTCCTCGCGGCCCAGCTCCGGGTATTGGTCGCGCTTCGGGTTGAGCTCGCGCTTGCCGGTGCGCTGGGTGCGCGGATCGCTCCAGCGCGTTGACACAGCGCCCCGGCGGTCGCGGATCACTTCGCCCTTGTGGTCGAGCATCTGGCCCATGTTGTCGCGGACAACTTCGGGCTGGTGGGCGTGAATTAACTTCCCTCCGGTGGATCCGTAGCGGTCGAAGTGGGCGCACAGTCCGATAAATCCCAGCCAGGCGAGTTTCGAGGGGATCAGAGCGCGGAGAATTCGCCGCGGCAATGCTGGGCCTTGCTGGGCCTCGGGTGGCAGCCGCGCCAGCACAGAAACGCCGTGATTGAGCTGCGGGCCTTCGACGGCTTGGACGATGAGCGGCACGTACCAACCTTCACCAACTGAAACGCGCGCACTACTCATCCGGGCGAGGGCTTCGTCTTGTCGGGCCAGATCGCGCCGGTCCCAATTGCGCGGATCGCATCCGGCCCAGTCGCGGTACAGCTCCTTGCGCGTGAACGGCAGCACGTGCAGCCGTCCGTCGCGGTACTGGGTCGGGATCGACAAGAGACCTTCAAGCCAGAGTACCGCGGTCATCGGTGCGCGGCCTCGTCGGCCCGGCATGTCGATTTCAAGCTCATGCAGCGTCTTGAGCAATCCGGGCACGTCGCCGCGTTCCGGCCGGAATAGCTCGGACTGGTAGGGAACCAAGCCGGGCACGTCCACCACGTCCAGCGCGGGCGCTGGGGGCGTGTCGCGGTCGATCCGCTGCAAGAGCGTCTTGGCAAGTATGGGCTTCGATCGACGGTCGGGATCGACAGGCGTGGGCCGCTCCTGCCATGCCTCGACAATCGGCCCTAGGGGATGCTTGGGCCTCGGTCGGTCGTGTTCCGTCCATTGCTCATGCACGTACACCAGGTCAAGAGCAAAGGCGCTCACGTCGTCCGAATACTGTACGATCGCGGCTAAAAAGGGCGTTGGGGTGTGTCCGGTCGCGGTCCAGGCTCGCGTCCCTCCCTCGTAATAGGGATCACCTAGCAAGGCGTCTAGGCGCTCGCTGACCTCCTTGAGGATGGACGCGGGCACTTCGGCCAACCATGCGCAAAGCTGGGCCTCGGTCGGGATCTGCTCCGGGGGGCAGTCTGCGCCGTCGTGGTTGCGCTTCCAGACGTTGCGGGCGACCTCGGCAAGGATCGCGTCTGCGGCCATGGGAACGGCTCCTAGGCGCGCCAGCTCGGGCCGGGCCGTCGCGGAGCTGGGCAGCTAGAAGGCGAGCGGTCGCGGTCCCGAGCTGACGCAATATGTAGGCGGGTCGAGCTGCCCAGCTCGTTGACAACCAAGCTACAAAGTGGGCCGGACCCGGGCAAGCTGGGGCCGCAGATCCAGCGCGTACCGTGTTTTCTCCCTCGTTGGGCGGGTGTCCAATCCGTCCGGCCGTATTTTTGCGCGCGCCAGCCTTTTAGGGGTGGCCCTCCGCGTTCCGTCAAGATGAGCGCAGACCAGGCGAAAACCAGACCACCACCAGAGAGAGCATTTAGGCGCGATAACCCTTCTAAGGGCGTCCAGTGTTGACCAGGCGAAGAACGAACAAGCGGACGATTTGGGGGCCAATATCGCCGGATCGCGGGCGGATATGGACAATTTGGGGGCCTCGATGCCAAAAATGTCGGGTTTCGCGCGGGGGTGCTCATCGTTTAGGAGCCGTACGTCCAACCGCCGTCCGGCGGCTCGCTCGTTTTCCGCGCAGGGGATCCCCAAGGTGCAGAGCGGCGGAAGTGCAGGGCGGGGCTATCTCCTGCAGAAAGCGGGCGGGGATCGGGGCGGCGCAGCTCCACAACTCAGCACGTACCGCGGGGCCTCGATCTCTGCGGGGATCTCCGCGCGAGGATGCAGAGCGGACAAGGGGGCGGGTTGGCCGCTTTCGCAGCGAGATAGGGCGGGCTAGAGCGCGGGACGGGATGGGGCGGGGCTGGGGATGCGCGGACAATCGGGCGGGGTGCTGGGGGGTGCTGGGCATCGTTGTCGTTCAGCCAGAACGCACGGCGGCTTTTTGCCGTGTGAGCTGGCGAGGGAGCGCAGCGACCAACCGGCGCACCAACTCGCCCAGCGCCGTTGTCGATTGTCCACACGGGGACGGACTGGACGGGCGGGCGGTGTGGGCAACTCGACGCGGTTAGGCGCTCCGCTTTTGGTTGCAGGCTTGGCAATAGCCGGTGAGGGTTGCAAGGTGGGTGCAGCTCCGGGCCTTGCAGCTAGGCCAAGCTGGGCGGCGCTCAGGGCGCGAGGATCGACGGCAAGGGGATCGACGGGCCGAATTTTGGGACATTGCTAAACCTCCACGGTGGGCGGTCCCGTTGCACAAGTGGCCGCGTGGAAAATCGGAGATTTCCCACACGGGAACCTCGCGGTTCGGCTCGCGCCCCACTTGTTCCACTCTGCGAGACCAACTTGAATAATTTTTATACTAACGATAATGCCTGTTATCAGTGGTTCCGCGTGGAAAATCGGAGATTTCCCACACGCTCAAACGCCACACGTACAGGCCGGGGCATCGCAAAAACAGCACACGTCGCCCGATTGCCAGCAAGCGCAGTGAGGGCGATAATAGCGCCGGTTGTAGGTGTGCGGGGTTTCGTCGTGCTTCCGCCTTCCAAATCGTCCACACGCCCCTTGTGGGCTGCGCTTGTTCGGCACACAAGGGGCCAGATCGCAAGTACAGGTTTCGGGCCTTTCCATGCTCGAACTCCTCTAGGTGGGGGTGATTTCATAACCGGCGTCCGGCGTGCCCTCAAGATCGGCCTGCCAGCCGTACCGGCGCGAACTCGACGGACCGCCCAGCCAGTCCGGGCCGTCGCCGTCATCGGGCCAGTACTCGCGCACAATTCCGGCGGCGCGATACGTCTTGATGTCGTGCAGCAGGGCGCACAGCGCGGCCAGATCCGCGTCAGGGACAAGCGCGGGGTTGCACGGACGGGCGATATACTGCAATGCCTGAAACGGGCTGCGCACAGCCTCGAAGTGGGCCGACGTCGAGGGCATACCACAAGCGCGGGCCGCGTCCAACCACCACGAAGAAAGCGGCGCGAGGGCGTGCCCAGCACGGCAAATTTCCGGCAATTCGGGGGGGGTGTACAAGAAGTTTCTAGTAAGAGAAGGAACGCGCGGGCGTTCATTATCGGCTGAAACGACTAGGACGGCGTGCAAGTGCGGACTGAGCGACTGCGACAAGTGCAGGCCGACGAAGTACCCGAGGACGTGCCGGCGAAACGGGCGGGCATTAGCCAATCTATTCCAAGCCTTAGAAAGTGCGGCCGGCGTTGCGCTGGATGCCTTGAACGTGCAAAAGACCAGCTCACCATGTCGGCCTATCCCATCGGCAACCGCGTAGAGCTTGGGCCGAAGTATCCGCGCCCGGGCTAGCGCGTCGTTGGGGCAGAGACGTTGACGACAGCGGCGCGTGTCGGCAATCGCCCAGCGACCATCGACCAGGGGCCGGAAGATTAGGTAGTGCTGGCAAGTTCGCATTTTACGGCCGTGCTCGATCAAGGCCGCGGATCTGTCGAAACGCTCGGCAAGCTCCAAGCTCGCCAGCTTGGACAATTCCCATGGGTGCAGGGTATCGGCTGAGGGGCGGGCCTCGACTTCGGGGCGCTGTGGATCTGCGGCCGTGTTCGCGTCGATCGACGGCGCAGGGCTGGGCCGGTGCAGGCTGCCCAGCGCGGCCGCAGTACTCGAGTATTCGGGGCTGAGGGCCTCGAAACCGTTGGCGTCCAAAAGCGGCGAATATGGACGTTGAGCGCGATTGTCCCTATCTTCGGGGCGCATTTTGGTTTGACTTAGGGCTGCTCTCGATCTTGGCGGATGCGGAGCGGCCCTTTTTTTGTGTGTCCGGGTACGCGGCTGCCAGAAATGCCGCGAACCAGTGCGGGAAAATCGGGGAGACTACAACAGCGGGGGAGCTGTGGGGAGGGGGAGCGGGTGAAGCGTCGCCGGATTCGGACGCCTCGCCGTCGCTTTCGCCTCGGTGCTGCGTGCGGTGCTGTTGTCGGGTGCTACGCGCTCGGGGAGAGGGGAGCGCAGCACAGCGGGGCTTACAGGCGGCCACACGGCGGCGCGGCTGCGACCGCCACAAGCGGACAATCTCGCGCTGGACGGGCCGACGGGCGGCGCTCACTTCCACGAATTCGGGCGAAGCAGCTCCGGCGTCGATATATCGGCGCTCGGCCTCGGCATCGACGGCGAAAACCAGCTCCCAATCATCCGCAGCATGAGCGCGGGCCAACACTTCGCGCAGCTCCGCGAAGCTGAGGGCCGTTAGATCGGCTTGCCGTCGCTGGGGGGTGTGTGTAGGTTTGGGCATGGCTAAAATCAACCGCGTGAGGGGTTAGCGGCCCCGATGATCGCGGTTTCTTTCCAAGTAAGGGCCGGACGGCTGCCAAGTCAACCGGCCCTTTCTCTGTACGGTTCCCCTAGCGTCAAGATGAGGGCTGAATAGGGCCGCAGATCCACGGCGTACCGTGTTTTCTCCCGCGTTGGGCGGGTGTCCAATCCGGCAGGCCGTATCTTTGCGCGCGCCAGCCTTTTAGGGGTGGCCGGGCTGCTGCGGATTATATACCGCGTGTGCATCCCTTGAGGGTGTCCGCTCTGGGCGTTCCGTCAAGATGAGCGAACCAGGCGAAAACCAGACCACCACCAGAGGGCAGCATTTAGGCGCGATAACCCTTCTAAGGGCGTCCAGTGTTGACCAGGCGAAGAACGAACAAGCGGACGATTTGGGGGCCAATATCGCCGGATCGCGGGCGGATATGGACAATTTGGGGGCTGAGATGGCCGATTTCTCCGCAGATCGACGGGCGGCGCTGAACGTGCAGCTCCGGGGCCTCGATGCCAAAAATGTCGGGTTTCGCGCGGGGGTGCTCATCGTTTAGGAGCCGTACGTCCAACCGCCGTCCGGCGGCTCGCTCGTTTTCCGCGCAGGGGATCCCCAAGGTGCAGAGCGGCGGAAGTGCAGGGCGGGGCTATCTCCTGCAGAAAGCGGGCGGGGATCGGGGCGGCGCAGCTCCACAACTCAGCACGTACCGCGGGGCCTCGATCTCTGCGGGGATCTCCGCGCGAGGATGCAGAGCGGACAAGGGGGCGGGTTGGCCGCTTTCGCAGCGAGATAGGGCGGGCTAGAGCGCGGGACGGGATGGGGCGGGGCTGGGGATGCGCGGACAATCGGGCGGGGTGCTGGGGGGTGCTGGGCATCGTTGTCGT
>JAPPEF010000194.1 GCA_028875335.1 Gemmatimonadota bacterium | reverse complement strand
TGTGGTCGGGTCCGTTGGCGGCGGGCGAACACCGGCTGACTTGGGATGGCCGAGACGGGCAGGGCCAACTCGTCGCTTCTGGAGCCTATTTGTATCAGGTACGCGTGGGAGAGCAGCTACGCACCCGCAAGATGGTCAAGCTCGAATAGACGATCCGACCGCAAAAAAGAAGGAAAAGAGCGATATCAAATCTCGTCCGTAGGGGCGGTCCTCAAGCCGCCCCTACGCGCCTTTCTGCACCAATCCTGCCTTATCGGTCCACAAGCGCAAAATCCAAAAGTAATCTCTATTCCAAAAAATCGTAGGTGGCCAACACGGAAAGTCGTGGATAACCTTGCGCTGACGGCTGAAGCTGCACATCGTAAAAAGAATCGTCTCATATTTTGAGTGTTATGTTTTTCAATCCTTTAGGGTGCTCCTAAAGGATTTTTTGTCGGCGGTTGTATTTTAGAGTCGAGTCATGTGTTAAAGGCCGGGATCTCCCCAATCGTCGGAAGGACGCGTATGAGCGACATATCCTTTGAGTACGTGTTGAGCAGCCAGTACACCGTCTTTGATGGGCTGGCGGGGATGCACGTAGAAGACCTCTACCAAGACCGCCAGGGCTTTCTCTGGATCGCTACGGCCGACGGCGGCGTCAGCCGGTTCGACAGCGCCCATTTTGATAACTTTGGCCTCAAGGACGGATTGCCCAATCTGACGGTCATGGCTATTGCCGAGGAAGCGGACGGGCGGCTTTTGTTTGGCACGTTCGGTGGGGGGCTTGCTGCCTACGACGGGTGCGGCTTTCAGGTGTACACCACCGAGCACGGCTTGCCTTCCAACGAGATTTTGGGTCTGCAAGCTCAGCTGGATGGTTCGATTGTGGTGTTGACTGATGCGGGCGTGGCTTGGTTTGCTGAAGGACACTGTGTAAAGTGCATAACCGAAGTTGGCGGCCAACCGTTGGGGCGAGTGTACGATATGACCACCGACGTGGGCGGTACCACTTGGTTGGCGGCGTGGCGAGGCGTCGTCAGTTTGGATGGGCAGCGAATGGGTATCGGCGACCGGGCGGGCCAATGGCCTTGGAAGTTCGCCCAAGACTCTTCCGGCTATCTGTGGATTAGTTTCCATTACATGGGTACTGAAGTCTTGATCGGTCGCTACGATCCGCAGGACCAACATCTCGCGTTCATTAACGTGGGCAAGGGCGACGAGGGGGTGGTACAGAGCGGGACGCGGCACGTGCGGACTGACGAGAGGGGTTGGCTCTGGCTGACCCATCGAGGCGTGATGGTACACGACAGGCAGGAGTGGCATCCCTTTTCTGCTTCCTTGCCGGATGTTGATTTTTCAGCTACGCGTCTGACGTACGAGGACCGCGAGGGCAATATCTGGATCGGGCTTTGGGGCGGTGGACTGATTTTTTGTGATCCTACTAGTATCCGGCGCTACACGGAAGCCGACGGCCTGCCAGATCGTGAGATTCGTTGCTTGGGCGAAGATCCAGAAGGGAAGGTATGGATCGGCACGATGGGGGGCATGGCCTGCATGGAAGAGGATCAAGTCCGTTCGGTCGAGACAGGGGAAATCGTCTCGGCGATGGTGGTGGATGACCAGGGGCAAGTCTGGAGTGGTGGGGGTGCGGGCAAGGTGTACAAGTGGGAGGGCCAAACGCCACAAGCGATCTCGGTGGCCGAAGGAACCCATCCCGAAGGAATTGCGGGGCTATGCGAAGATGGGCAAAGGCGTATCTGGGTCGGCACGTCCGATGGCCGTTTCGGCTGGATAGAGGAAAATCGCTTTATTTATCTTGATGAATGCAGCACCGCGTTGAAAGACCAAGACGGGATGTTCTGGGTCGGAGCGCTGCTGAGAGACCGAGACGGAGTATTGTGGCTCGGTTCAGTTGGAGTAGTACCGGCACTCTACTGTTACGAGGATGGGCACTTGCGCCCGGCAGATATAGCCGAAGCAGAGTCCATTGCCTATGTCAACGTCTTGTGGGAGCACCAAAACACCCTGTGGATAGGCACAGCCAAGGGGCTTTTCGCCCTTGATCTCGCGTCGCGGAAGGTGCGCCACTTTACCTCCGAACAGTTTGGGCTGTCGGCCAATGGCATCTTGGCGCTGACGGCTGATCCAGAGGATCATATTTGGATGGGTACCAGCGGCGGCGGCGTCCTCCGCTACGACGGCCAGACCTTCCAAAGTATCCGCTTGGGGCCATCCGCCCTCGAAAACATGGTCGAAGCGGTTCTGTGCGACCATCGCGGTCGGCTGTGGTTTGGCACGCGGGCAGGACTAGTCGCCTACCAGCCGGGACGCACGCCGCCGTGCTTGGTCATCCGCGAGGTCATGGCTGGCACCCGCTTGGCCGCGCCCGAAGCCGTATCCTGCCCCGAGAGCACTCCTGAGATCCGCATTTACTTCCAGGGCATCAGCTTCCGCAGCGGCGCAGGACAGATGCGCTACAGCCATCGTCTGTTGGGCTACGGTCCGACGGAACAATGGAGCGCGTTTACGGCCGCCAATGCGGTTGCATACAGCGCCTTGCCAGTAGGCGAGTATTGTTTTGAGGTGCGGACGATGGACCGCGATGGCCTGATCTCTGAGGTCGCCAGCTTAGAGATTCAAATTCTCCCTGACGCCAAAACCGAACGCATCCACGCCCTTGAAAACGCGCTGCGAGCGACCGATCACGTCGTGCACAGTCAGAGTTGGGCGATGCGCCAAGTGCTGGAGCAGACCGTGCGCGTCGCCGAGACAGCCATGACCGTGCTGGTGTTAGGCGAGACCGGCACCGGCAAGGGCTTACTGGCACAGACCATCCACGAGACAAGCACCCGCCGCGAGCGGCCCTTCATCCAAGTCAATTGCGGGGCGCTGCCGGCCGGGTTGATTGAAAGCGAGTTGTTTGGCCATGAGAAAGGGGCCTTTACCGGAGCCGCTAGCCGTCAGCTTGGGCGCTTTGAACTGGCCGATGGCGGGACCCTTTTTCTCGACGAAATCGGCGATTTGCCGTTGGAGTCTCAGCGGGTGCTGCTGCACATCTTGGAGGAGAATGCCCTGACTCGCGTCGGTGGCAAGCATCCTGTATCTGTGGATGTGCGGGTCATTGCGGCGACCAACCGCGACCTGCGGCAGGCCATTCAAGAGGGTACATTCCGCGAAGACTTATTCTACCGGCTGAGCGTCTTCACCTTAGAGCTTCCACCGCTGCGGCAACGGCAAGGGGATATACCGGCTCTGGCTGAGCATTTTGCGAAGCAGTATGCTCAGCATCTGCAGCGTCCGGTGCCGACCTTAGACGACGGAGTGACCGCGCACTTGCAGGCGTATGCTTGGCCGGGGAATGTGCGCGAGTTGGAGCATCTGATCAATCGGGCGGTGTTGCTGTGCGAGGGCGGGGTGATACGTGCTGACGATTTACCGCTGCTTTCGACTGCACGGCACAGGGATACTGGGCCACCCGCGCCAGCGGCTGGCGAAGGCATGGACGAAAAGCAGCAGCTTGTGGAGGCACTGCGAGCGACCAATTGGATGATTTATGGCGAGCGCGGCGCGGCGCGCTTATTGGGCATGAATCCGGAACGGCTACGCTCCCGCATGCGCTACTATGGACTGCGACGACCGAAAAAGTCCAGCACGGGCAAGTAAAGGGCAACTCCTTACAGGGCCTGGAGCTAGCGCGAGTCTAACTCAAAAGCCAAGTCTTCAAAGCGGACCGCCTTACTTTATGTCTATTCCGCAGCTCCTTCTGCTCGCCTTGATGCCGTGGAGCGAAAATGGGATAGCTAAGCCTCGGCGCATACGGAAAATCGTATTTAGAATACGAAAAATCGTATTTAGAATACGAAAAATCGTATTTAGAATACGAAAAATCGTATGCTGCCTTGTGTCGATGGCGAGGCCACGCATCATATAAAGACCTGTACCATAATTCTAAGTATCATGTTTTTCAATCCTTTAGGGTACTCCTAAAGGATTTTTTTGTCCGCGGCCCAATTTTTGGCACAGAATGTGCCTAGACCTCCTCAGCAGCGCAGCCGCAAGGCTGATGCAGTAGACCTCAATTAAAGCGTAGATAGGGAGAGGGTGGAGGTGGACGAGATAAACCACGCCGCACAGACCCCAAAAAAAATAAAATCCTTTGATCATGTGCTGGGGCACCGGTACACCATTTCTGATGGGCTAGCCGGTATGCACGTGGAAGATATTTATCAGGACCGCCAAGGGCTGCTCTGGATCGCCACGGCCGACGGTGGGGTGAGTAGGTTCGACGGGGAGCATTTCGATACCTTTGGCTTGGGGGAGGGGCTACCTCATCTGACGGTAATGACCGTTACCGAGGATACAGACGGACGGCTTCTCTTCGGTACGCTCGGCGGTGGACTGGCTGTCTTAGGCCCGCGTGGGTTTCAAGTGTACACCATGGAGCACGGGCTGCCCTGCAACGACATTTTGAGCCTGCAACCGCAGACTGATGGCTCGATACAGGTCCTGACCGGCGCGGGGATTGGCTGGTTTGTTGGGGATCGGTGCGTAGAGCGTACGACGACTATTGGGGATCAGCCCATCGGGCGGGTACACGACGTAGCCACCGACTCAGCGGGTACGACGTGGCTGGCGACATTGCACCAAGGGGTCATCAACTTAGATGGTCAGTGCATGGGCACGGACTTTGGCGCAACGAACGGCAGTAGGCGCTGGCCTTGGAAATTCGCCCAAGACGCTGCTGGCCGTCTGTGGATTGCCTTCCACTACATAGGCAGCGAAGCTGTGATCGGCCGCTACGATCCACAGCAGCAACAGTTCGACTTGATTGATGTGGGGAGCGAGCTTGAGGGCAGGGAGGTAGTGCGGCACGGGATGCGGCATGTGCGCTTGGACGAGCGGGGCTGGCTGTGGGTGGCTCGCCGGGGTGTATTGGTGTACGATGGGCAGGACTGGCATCCTTTCTCGGCTCGCTTGCCAAGTGCCCACTTTGCGGATACGCGCCTTACGTACGAGGACCGCGAAGGGAATATCTGGGTGGGGTTGTGGGGCGGCGGGCTAGTTTTTTGCGATCCGGTTAGTACCCAGCTATACAGTGAAGCCGACGGTTTGCCGAATAAAGAGATCCGGTGTTTGGACGAAGATCGCGAAGGTAGGATTTGGGTTGGCACGGCGGGGGGCTTGGCCTGCTTAGAGGACGACCAGATTCGCCCAGTGGCGACGGATCATGCGGTCTCGGCACTGGTAGTCGATCGACAGGGGCAGCTTTGGAGTGGGGGTCCCGCCGGACAGGTCTTCAAATGGGAGGGGACCGCGCCCCGAGCCATCGCCATCGCCAAAGCGGACCACCATGAGGACATTGCCGGGCTGTGCCAAGACCAGACGGGACGCATAAGGGTCTGCACTTCCCAAGGGCGCTTCGGTTGGATCGAAGCAGACTGCTTCACCGCGTTTGAGGAACGGTTGCCCCATCCTTGTCGCACTGTGCTACAGGATAGCGACGGTGTCTTCTGGATTGGGACTCATGGGAAAAGGCCGGCGTTGTACTGCCATACGGACGGCCTTTTCCGTGAGTCGGAGCTTACCGAATTAGAAACCGTTTCTTATGTGAACGCCTTGTACGAACATGAGGGTACGCTTTGGGTGGGGACTGCCAATGGCCTTTTCGCCTTTGACTGCAACTCCCAGGAGGTGCGTCAGTTTACGATAGATCAGGGTGGACTTTCGGCCAATGGTATTCTGTCGTTGGAAGCCGACCAGCAAGGGCGTATATGGATTGGAACCAGCGGTGGGGGCGTCTTGAACTATGATGGCCGGACCTTTCAGTGCATCCGTCTGGGCAGATCCGTGCATGTGAATACGATCGAGGCCATTCTATGCGATAGCCGGGGCTGGCTGTGGTTTGGGACGAGGGCGGGTCTGGTTGCGTATCAGCCCAGCCAGACGCCCCCGAGTATTGTGATCCGCCAAGCCGTGGGGGAGCGTCTTTTGGAGACCTCCCAAGCCTTGTCCTGCTCGGAGAGCACACCCGAGATACAGATTCATTTCCAAGGCATCCGTTTCAGGGGTGAAGCTGGGACCACGCGCTACAGTCACCGGCTAGTCGGCCACGCTCCGACAGCCGAGTGGAGCGCGTTCACATCCGACAATAGGGTGTCGTACCGAGACGTGCCGGCTGGCGAATTTCGTTTTGAGGTGCGTGCCCTAGATCGAGATGGTTTGCTGTCGGACATCGCCAGCTTGGATGTGCGGGTGGTCCCCGATGAGCAAGATAAGTCGCGGGCGTTGGATACGAGAGTACTCGGCCAGAGCCAGTCCATGGTCCAGCTTTTGGAAGAGGTTGGACAGGTAGCCGAAACGGATATGACGGTGTTGGTGCTAGGCGAGACCGGCGTGGGCAAGGGCTTGCTCACCCGTATGATCCACGACCTGAGCCTGCGCCGAGAACAGGCATTTATCCAAGTCAATTGCGGTGCCCTGTCCACCGGGCTGATCGAAAGCGAATTATTCGGCCACGAGAAGGGAGCTTTCACTGGCGCGGTGGCGCAGAAGATGGGGTGTTTTGAGCGGGCACACGGCGGTACCCTGTTCCTCGATGAGATCGGCGATTTGCCGTTGGATACCCAACGGACCTTGCTGCACATCTTGGAGGAGGACCACCTAATCCGCGTCGGCGGTGGGGTACCCGTACCGATAGATGTGCGAGTGGTAGCGGCAACCAATCGCAATCTGAAAAAGGCAGTTCAAGAGGGGACGTTCCGGGAGGATCTGTTTTACCGCTTAAGAGTGTTCTCGTTGGTGCTGCCGTCGCTGCGGAACCGCCGGGAGGATATATCGATCTTGGCGGCGCATTTTGCAGCCCAATTTGCCGAAGAGCTGCAGCGGCCGGTGCCGAGCTTAGGCGACGAGGTGATAGCGCATCTGCAGGAACACGATTGGCCGGGGAATGTGCGCGAGTTGGAGTATCTGATCCAGCGGGCGGTGGTCGTATGCCAAGGCGGTGTCATTCAGGTGGAGGATGTGCCGCTATCGGCTGCAGACGAGGACGAAGAGGGATCACTTTTGCTGACGGCGTCTGCAGTTGAACAGGGGACCGGGGACAAGGACGAAAAGCAGCAAATCGTGGAGGCACTCCAGGCCACTAATTGGCTCATCTATGGAGATCGGGGCGCAGCTCGCTTGTTGGGCATGAATCCGGAGCGGCTGCGTTCCCGCATGCGCGTGTACGGGTTGCGGCGACCGAAGAAGGCGTGATGTGGTAGGGCATCAGTTTAAAAAGGATGCCCCTTAATGAGCAAAATCTAAAACAATTATATAGAAAGAACAGGTAGAATTGTCCACACATCCCCTGATTCCATTTCCTCTTGGTATCTGTTTTTACTCGGGGATGGAATACATGAGGAAATAAGGTCTGGATTGGATTCTCGGCATGGTGGACGAAGCCTGGCCCAAACCGAATCGGCCGAAAACTTATAGGAAGCAAGTAAACTAATCGAAAAACTCAAAAAGCAACCTATTCGCATGGAGGTATGATGCTATGAAGACAGACAAACTCAGAATAATGCTCGTAGGGATTATCATATTAATTTCAGCTTGCACTGATCCGTATTCTTCATCTGATAAGGTATGCTCGGCAAGTCATTCTGTTGGAGACAAAAAATACACCGGACATGGTGTAAGCGACTCCAAAGAGATAGCGCGTGAAAAAGCACTCGAAGATTGGGTAGAGAAATGCAGGAATGGCAAGAGTGCTGGATGTGAAGAGGCAAAAAATGACGCTCATACTGATTGCGATACATTGGGAGATTCATGGGAGTCCTCAACATAGTAAAAAATAACAAAGAACAAAAATGGGTGGACGAAGTCTGCCCGAACCGAATCGGCCGAAAACCTATAAACGGAGGAAAGTAGGAGAAAATGGATTATATTGAGAAGTACGGACTCGAAGTGGTTGATACGTCCGCTGCATTGGCAGTTTTGGCTCAGACCTTTAGTGAAAATGATCCTTCTTTTCCTGAGCGTCTAGAAAAGAATTGTGAACGGCTTTTTCGTATTTTGGGAGAAGGGGGAAGTAGATACTTTTCAGAGAATAAAGCTGCTGCAACGCTTAGTTTAGCAGGTACATTTCTAGAAAAAATAAAAGAGTCTGAATTAAAAGGTGAGTGGGAAGATTTATAAAGGGACGTAACAGGTAGTCCTCCTGAAAGGGAGGTGGCGCACCATAGGCTCTGAGCCTATGGGTGCAAGCGGGTTTACTAATATACAGCCTCGGCAAAAATTGTGCCAATCTCCCCGAATTTTTCTTACTAGCTCACTACCGAAATTTTCGTATAGTCTCTAACTGGAGTGGTGGTATTTTTAATATGACAAATCGTAGGTCATACGACAAATCGTATAAATCATACGACAAATCGTATAAATACCTGTAACTACGTATGAGCCACGAAGAATGGAAAGCTCCGTCATATATTTTAAGTCGTATGTTTTTCAATTCTTTAGGGTACTTCTGAAGGATTTTTTGTGCATGGCCTGCAGTATGGCACGAAATGTGCTTATAGCTTGAAGTCGAGGCAGGATACAGCAGAATCCTTACTCTTAGGAAGGCTTGTTTGATAGATAATCCTCACTTCGCAGATGTAGAAATCGCATCTAACATGAGGCGTAACTGATATGGAATCACTACTCAATGATTTTGGTCACATGTTTTTGTTAGAGCTAACTATGGCCTGTGCTATTACCATCTCCGGTTGCTATACAACTTATACCGATATTCACTTTCGCAATATCCCCAATTGGGCTAGTTGGGGACTACTGGCCTTAGGTTTGGTAAGCCAGATTTTATTCTGGATTTGGGGTCAGGTCGAACTAGATCAGGCGGGCACTGTCTTTTTGCTCGGTTTTGCAGTCAGTTACTTACTCTATATCTATGGATTCTGGGCTCCGGGAGACGCAAAATTATTTTGGGCTTTTGTCCTAGTGCTTCCTCCGACCTTCTTCCCTTCTACTTCCCTCTTCTCTTTCAATTCGCCGATTTGGGCGCTACTGCTCAACGCCTTAGTGTTCAACTGTTTTGTCGTGCTGGTATTGTGGGCTGTTCTGCGTCCAGGTCGGTGGGCGGAGGCCAAGGCGGGTTGGGGTACATCGCAATGGCTGTACCTAGGCTTGGAGTTGGCCGGTCTGGTAGGGTTAGTGCTGGGTTTCGGCACCTTATTGGGGGAAGAGGCAATGACCTTTGTAGAGGTAGTGGTGGCCGTCCTAGTACTCTATCTGCTCATTGACCACTTCGTGCCTCGGAGTTACCGGCTGACTCTAGTTCTGCCCGGTCTTATCCTAGCAGGCTACACTATACTGAAGTTCCAGGACTGGCCGATCTATCTGGCGCTGTGGGTGCTCTCTTGGGGTGTGTTCTCCCTCTACAAGATCATCCATCGCATAGCACCTCGGTCTTTCTTACAGGCGATGCCTATTCAGGCATTGCGCGAAGGCATGGTGCCGCGTCTAGCGATCTGCGCTGCTGATAAGGACGGAACAGAAGAATACTATTGTGGCGCAGAGGTCGGGCAAGGGCAGGAAGTGTTGTGTTATCCTGGTCGGCCATTGACGAAGGGGCATGTGCGGACGTTGCACGAAAAATCAGCGGGCGGTTCTTTCGCGCGATTTGGCAATGAGTTGGAAGTTGAACTAGCCGTACCTTTCGCGCCAATAATCGCAGTTGCAGGGGTATTGACCGTGGTCTTGGGCGGCAGTCTGATCAAACCCCTTATACAAATGTTCTATCCTTGGCTGCCGTCGCTTCAGCAGTTGCTGGTGGAGCAACCATGAATAGAGATAGAAAAGACCCTGTAACGCTTGCTTTTGGCGTCTTATTGGTCGCGTTGGTGCCCACCTTTTTTTTATTGGCGAGCCGCTATCAATCGCTAGACGAGCGCGTGCGGCGGTTGCAGCCGAAGCCCTTTGTGCCAGTGCCTTCACCGGAGGATTTATTGGCGCAAGTAAGCCAAGTCGTCTCCGACAGTACGCTCCAACTCCAACCGGTATGGGCTGCCGAGCCGGAGCCGACTTCTGGCCTAGTGGCTGACTACAACGTCGTGCGCAGAGACCAAACGGTCTATCGACTGGTGCTATTCCGCCACGATATCGCCTGTAGTGTGTGCCGGGATGTGTTGGCTGCCGCGCTGTATGACGCTGAGGGCGACACGCTGGTGCAGATCCTCCTGCTCGACTATTGGGAGGTGCGTGGCGAGCGGGTTGATACAGCGCGGTTTTTGCTCCAATTCGCTGGTCGCTCAGTGGCGAGCGAACTGGCTCTAGAGTTCAATGTCGATGGGATCAGCGGGGCCACTTTTTCAGCCGGAGGCCTTGTCGAACAACTCAACAAGGCAGCGGCGTGGGTGCGAGATCAGCCGCTGGGAGTGCCCGCAAGCGAGGAGGAACGACTGTGAACGGCCTCAAACCCAATCGCTGGGCCATGACCTTGATCGCGGCCACGGGCACCCTGTTGGGATCATGTGCATTCTTGGCAGCCAAGATCGTCAACCCGCCTCCCATTGATCCGCTGGATGTGGAGTTTTGGGATTTGCTGGGAACGCAAGCGGCTGTACTGGAACTCGAAAGTCTGGTGGGCACGGGACAGGTCTCCAACGCGCAGTTTGCGGGCCAGCCCTATCTGCTCATTTTCGCCCATCCTACTTGCAGTGCCTGCGAGACCGTCTATCCCCACTTGCTACATGCATCTCAGGTGCAGGGGGTGAATGTCCTGTTTATTGCCTCGGGCGACCGGCAGGCGATGAAAGACAAAATGGAGGAATACAGTTTTTCGTTCCCCGTCGTTTTTGATTCCCTTTTGACAGCTAATAAGCCTTTTGAGGTAAATGCTTTTCCCACCTCCGTATTGGTCAATGCCGAAGGCAAAATTGCCAAGGCAGCCACCGGAGACCAGGGTGCCGTAGCCGTAATATACTTGGCTGGAGGGGCCTAAAAGGATGGATGCGCCATGCCATTTGTAACGCTCTTGCGTCGTCCGGTAGTGTGGACGGTGATAGCCTGTGCCGCTGTTGTGCTCTTTTTGACGCTGCGCTCCCCTTCGGTCTCCATCTCTCCGGTGGTCTGGACCGAGTCCTCGGCCAATCCTCTGTCCGAGGTGCTACGACTAGGGGAGGCCGCGCCGGACTTTGCTCTGCCGGAGGTGCAGGGCGGCACGGTGGCATTGAGCACATTGCAGGGAAAGTCCGCTCTGCTCGCCTTTGTTACTGCGGAGTGTCCGTATTGTCAGAAACTAAAAAAGAAACTCGAAGCCTTTGAACTGAATGCAGACCAACAACTCGTATTCATCTGTACAGGGGAGGAGGGTGCTCGGAAGATCAGCGAGACCTATTCCTTTACGTACCCTGTATTGATCGACTCGGTTGGCGCGATTTCACAGGCATACAAAATCCCTGGGGTTCCTGCGGTGTATCATATCGATACCGAGGGGAAGGTGGTGGACTTGGCGATTGGGTGGCCGCCGGTTTGGGAGTTTGTCCAGGGTTTTGGCCGAGTACAGCCTAGCGAAGGCTCTTGAGGAATTGGCTCAATCATCACCACGGCTCAGAAAGGAGGTGCTATTGCTTTAATACAGATCAGCACCTTGATGGCTTGCTGATCCTCTCACCTAACCTTAGATAAAGGAGAACTAATCATGCAATCTTTGACGTTTGTTTTTGAGGCAACGCTGCTGGCTCCGCTGGTGGAGTTCGTCACGTCGTCGAGCGGCCACGTTGAGCCGCGTCAGGGCTTGGCCTTGGGGTGGCTGGGTAGCGTGGTGGCTGGGCTGGCGGTGGTTTTCGGCACGGCCGAGCGAACTCAGGCCGATTACTGCGGCGGAATACCTGAAGGCAAAGGCTACAAAAAGAAGTATGGATGGATCTGCTTCAAAGACGAACCATGCGCGACGGATCACAAGGGGAATCCTATAAAGTGGTATACGCAATACCACAGCCACGCGGAGATTGGCGGCTGTGAGCCGATAGGATCAAAAATATGCACCTCCTGCTGAAATGAGACATAGCCAATGTGGCATTATAGGGCCGGGTGCCACATTGGCTAATTATCGTCTGCTTGACACCGATCAACTTTGGAGGTGAACTATGCGCTGCTTGCTCTTTGTTATTGGGTTGTTGGCGGCTCCACTTGGAGCCTTCTCCTTAACATGGGATTTTAACGAGGGGACCTCGTGGGGCTGGACCGCCCATGAGAGTCTATTTAGCAATGCAACTAGCACTAGTCTCACTACGGTGTACAGCGAAGTAGAAGACGGCGTCTGGCGCATTGCGCCAGTGCCGGGCGCACAACTACCGGCCATTACATTGCACTCACCGCCGATTGGGGAAGATTCCGCCCTGTTCGACTGGGTCACTTTACGGCTACGCATCATACACCATACCCCCACCGAAGGGCGGCTCCAGATGGGGTGGTTCAATGCCGAGTACAGACGCCTCACGGAGGCGTCAGACGACGTGTGGGATCATACTGATTATGCAGGTAATTTTTATGTGCTACGTTATCATCAACTCTATTCCACTGAATGGCAAGACATCACTATAGATATACGTGCCTTGAAAGCCGCTGCGGAAGCGGACCCAGAAGTGGAGGTCACTTGGCAGGATACCCTCTTCCACTTCCAGATAGATCTAGAGTTAAACACCGACGCGCAGGGCCCGGATGATCATCCAGTCTTTGTAGAAGTGGACTGGATTCAACTGACGGGGAAGGAAGAGTTGCTGCTGGGGGAATTGCAGCCCCAGGAGATCGCCGTGGAGGCGGAGTTGCCCGGCACTTTGTTTACCGCGCCTGATTATTTCCCCTTGGGCGTTGAGATAAGAGATGATCTGCAAAACTCGCCCGGTACTTTGGGTGATGTGGACGGCGATGGGGATGTGGATCTCGTGGCGGTTTGGTACCACCGTACGGAAGAAAAAGCAGAAGTGGGCTGGATGGTGGCGTTCAACGACGGTTTGGGTGGCTTTGTCCCCACCTTAAAGGTCCTCGCCCAAAAAGAGGAGGAAGGGTTCAGCCAACCCATCATTGCGGGGGGTGATTTCGACGGTGATGGACTCCTCGATCTGGCCTTTCAAGATGATGACCTCCTTGAATTGTGGCTCAACCGGGGCGAGGATGGCTTTGAAACCATCCTACAGCTATCCGACGTCTGGCTCATTGGTCTAGCCGATGGCGATGGTGACGGCGATGTGGATATGTTGGTCCAAGAGCATGACAACACATGGCTAAAAATGGCCCTGTGGGTCAACGACGGTGTTGCCGAGTTTGTCCGCAGCAATCAGGTCGCCCAGCAGAGCGAGGAAGGGCTTTTTCCCCGCCTGCTTGCTGGGCAACCGCTGGGCGAAGCGGTGCGCCTGTTGTGGAATCGCCCGTGCTACCAGCCCCAAGGTACTTGGCAACTGACCCGGCCGTGGTCTGGCAGTGAGGAGCCACCGCTGTTTTTTGAGGCCGTGGCCAACCCCTGTGACCTGCACTTGCTCGTCGATCTGGATGGCGATGGAGTAGGAGAGTTAATCGGGTCTCCCAAGCGGGATCGCCCTCTTTTTAGCGGCATCACTCACCACGGCTTGGCGCTGTGGAATCTGGACACTTCGGGCGTGTTGAACCACTACACTCTGCTCGGTCTGCAGGTAACGTTACCGGGTCGGGCCACTGCCAGTGACCTCAACGGTGATGGCCTGCTGGACTTGGCCGTTGTCGATGGCAACTTGGCGACCGGTCCGGCACTGATTGTCTTGGTTGGCCAGCGCAATGGCGTACCCGTCTTTGAAGGCCGTTACCCTCTGCCGGGCATCGGCGGCGTGGTACTCGCTAGTGATGTGAACGGCGACGAGGCGACCGATCTGGTGGTGCTGGGTCGGAGTGTGGAAGGGGGCGCTGGTGGGGCCTTTGTCTTTATCAACCAAGGCGTCCCAAGTACGGCCGTAGCTATCGAGACGGTGACCACACCTTCAGCTTTTGCCCTCGGTGCCAACTACCCCAATCCGTTCAATCCGGTCACGACCATCCCCTTTACTGTGCCCGCCGGAGTCGGCGATGTGGACTTAGCTATCTACAACGTCTTGGGGCAGCCGGTGCGCCAAGTATGGGCTGGTCCGCTGGCGGCGGGCGAGCATCGGCTGGCTTGGGATGGTCGGGATGCCCAAGGGCAATCCGTCGCTGCTGGAGTCTATTTGTATCGATTGCAAGTGGGCGAGCAGACGAGCCTCCGCAAGATGGTCAAACTTGAATAGACGCCCCAACATCCTTTGCGAAGGGATGTGAGCCGATGAAACGGCCATGGAAAGTCTCGTTCCAAAAAAATAGCAAGCTGCAAAGTTGCTTGGTGTTGTCGCTGGCCTTGCATCTACTGGTGATTTTCGGCCTCACGCAGCGCGAGCGGGTTACGCAATTCCCGGCGCTACCGCAGATCATGGTGAAGTTTACCAAACGGCCGCCGCCACAGCGCACCCTCACCCGTCGCCAACGGCCCCGCGAACGTCCTTTAGTGCGCCGTCCAGCCCTCCAAGCGGTCCCGGTCGCCGCGGTCCGTCCTGCTCCGTCGGCGTCGCGTCCGTTGCCGGTGTTCAAAACCTCGGCTCTTAGGCTGCCGATGGCGTCGCTGCCGGATCGGCTGGTGCTGCCCGTGCCGGATTTCCCGGCGCGGCACATTGGGCCACAGCTACGGGCTGGCGCACTGAAAGGGACGCGGCAGGGCGCGGATGAGATTGACTTGGCCTTGGAACTGATAGATGTGCAGGCGCTAGACACGGGTCGGCACCGGGCGATGGTGGTGGTTGATCCGAAAGACCGGCGTCAGCTCAAGGGCTTTCTCTATTTGTCGAGTGTCCACAGCGAAGCCCTTGAACGCGCCGACGCTAACGCGGGTCATCCACGCGTCGGTGGGGTGCCACGGACCATTGCTGAGCGGCGCATCCTGCAGGGACTAGCCGACAAAATGAGCGAGCGCACCGAGGTGCATACCGAAGTACTGGACGGCATGGCCTTGGACGACCCGCGGCTGGTGCAGGTGCCGTTTCTGTTGCTGACGATCCACTACGAGGTAGCCTTCACCCAAGCCGAAGCCAAGAATCTGGGTCGCTATCTCACGTCGGGCGGGTTCCTCTATGCGGATATTGTCTCCTCTCCTCTCTCCATCGCTGGGAGCTATCAGCACGACTTGCCGGCGTTGCGCAATTTCATTCGTCAAGCCTTTCAGCAAGTTGACTACGCCGAACACAAAGACTGGTCTTTTGTGCGGTTGCCGCCCAAGCACCCGCTCTATCATTGCTTCTACGATGTGGGCTCGCTGCCGCGAGGCTTCTGGGACATCAGATTCTGGTATTCAAACGCTGAGAATCGCGCCGAATTGTCGCCCAATTTTTTGGAGGGCATTGAGGTGGATGGCCGCCTCGTGGGAGTGTACTCCCAAAAGAACTACGCGGACCTGTTGGCGGGCGAGGCCGAGCGGATCCGCGAAGCGGATCGGGCCACCAATATTATCGGTCGTTTTGACACGGGTGCTGATGAGTTGCTGGTCTATGATCTCGGCGTCAATATCGTGGTGTACGCGTTGACGCGCGAGGGATCCTTGTCACGGCAATTGGTTGATGTGGACTGAAGAATGTTGTGCCCCTGGCCGGGACCTCCCCAATATGGGAAGCTATGCAAAAGCTATAAGTAAGGAGGGCACTGAAATGTATGCGACCGGGAGAGGCCGCGCCAGACTTCGCCTTGCCAGCGATGCAGGGTGGCACGGTGGCATTGAGCACGTCTACGTGTGGCACATAGACGAGACCCTATGAAGTTATACGGTAGTTGCTGAGACGACGTGCCCCTGTGGTACTTTCGGGCCGAGCACCATAGGGGAAGACGTCCTCTGTTCTACTGTGTCTGTCGCTTGAATAGAGGTAGGGCGGACCGGCTTAATACTCACTCATCGACTCTGGGGTTCCCTAAGGCGTTGTTCGAGGAACCGAGCTTTTTCCTTTTTAGCGAGAGCATCCTGTATATAGGAAAGGACATGCTGGATAAATTGCGCCAACATATAGCGGCTGGCTTACAGAATCTGAGCGTCGGTCTGCAATGGGCTGGCGCAGTCGAGTGCCTGCCACGCCACGAGTACCTCGTATTGATTTTTTTTCACGGCTACAGCCTAGCCCACACCATCCGCCCTCTAGTCGTGGGACGAGCACTGCGAGTGCGCGGCTACCCTGTCGAATTCGCGGGGGTGGGGCCTCACGCCGTCCGGATCGCCGATGAGGGGTTTCAAGTGTACGAAATCGATACCATGCCGCAAAGCCGCATGGACCAATACGTAGCTCGTAGCGACTACGGCTATTACAATGCGGAGTGGATAGACCGCTGTGTCCAAGCCGAACGCGCCCTCCTCCGGCAACTCCGCCCTGCCCTCGCGCTGGCGGACATGCGGCCGACCTTGCGGTTTACTGCCTCTCTTGAGGGAGTAGATATAGCCCTGATCGAGGCGGCTTACAACCAACCGGGCTATCCTTTTCCCATTCGCCTGCCCACGACCTTTTCCTTGGGTACCGAGCCATTCAACGAATACGCTCGCGACAACATATCGACCTTCAAGCCACACCACACCCTCTACTTAGTGGCCGATGTGCCCCAATTCCACCCACCGGGCGAACAGACCCCGTCCTACTATTGCTATGTGGGGCCATTGATCGAGTCCCCGCCACCCCGTCCCATCGCGGAGTTGGACGATTGGGACGATCAATTGCCGCTGGTCTATTTTAACTGCGGCAGCACCGGTACTCATCCCGGCTTTCTCGACGAGGCCCTGCGCCGTATGGCCAACAAACCTTATCGCGTCTTGGTGACTACAGCGGGTCGTTGGTCAGGACAGGTAGCAGCACCCAATATCCGCGTCGTTGACTTTGTGCCTGCGGCTTGGGTGTTAGCGCGTGCGGCTCTCTTCGTCGGTATTGGCGGCATTGGTTCCATCTATCATGCCTTGCGCCAAGGCGTGCCCGTGATCGGTGCACCCGAGCACTTGGATCAAGAATACCACCTCAACCGAGTGCACGACCTCGGCTTGGGATGCAAGCTCAATTGGGATGCGTTTCTCAGAGTGGACCCCCTGTTAGAAGCCATAGACGACCTTCTATCTCGGAGCGACGAGTTCGCTCCGCGTTGTCGGGTCTTTGCCGCACATATTGGAAAATGGGATGGGGGCGAGGCTGCGGCCGATGCGGTTGACGCCTTTTTTGTGGACCAGCGTTCCGCCCACCAGATAGAAGCGACCTATCGGATACCCGAGCCTGAATTTCTCCACCACCTCAACCTGAGTACCCCGGCCAACCTCGGCGTCGAGGCGCTCCGCACCTTGCTGCACCGCAACCTGAGTCGAGGTCTGCCGCACATCCGACAGGGTAGCAAGATCGCCTTTGACCGGGCGTATTCTTGGAACTGGCTCTACGACCACGAGCCTATGTTCTTTGAAAGCGATTATCGCGCCCTCGAAGAGAAACGCCGCGATTTTTTCCATCCTGTGAATGGCCACATCGCACTGCACCGGAATCGTCAGCGCTACCGCCTCACCTATACCTATCGGCTCTACCCATCGACCTTGCCGCTAGACGTTAGTGCCCGGCTCTTTCTCCCTTATCCCATACCCAATTCCCATCAGGGGAATATCGAGTTGTGCGCTTGGACGCCAGACGGTCTGCGAACGTGTTTTGCTCCGCCAGCCGGTTTTTTTTACGGCTATCCCATCCGGGTGGAGGAGGCCGCTCCGGCCTCAATAGATTTTTCCTACACCTGTGAGTTGACCGTGCAGGGGCGTATGGGACCAACGGCCCCGGCCCGGCTATCGACTTGCGAGTATCGCCGCTACAGCGAGATCGACCCCGAACTAGCGCAAGAAGCGGTGGTCAAAAACTTTTTTGCCGAACTGGACCTAGACGGAGTGGAAGACCCATTAGAAAAGGCGCGTCGCATCTACGCCCAATTGGCCGAGACCAAGCGCTTCAAAAAGACCAAAGAGCCATCGCAGGACTTGGCTTCTTCTATTCACATAGTGTTGAACGATAACGGCGGCCACTGCATAACCCTGTCCAACGCCTTTATCGCCCTTTGTCGTCTACAGGGTATCGCGGCGCGGGAGGTCACCGGTGCCCTAGCGGGCTACCCCACCGGAGAGGGTCGTTTTGAGATGGCGGTCTATAACGAGATTATCTTTGGGCACACTTGGGCGGAGGTTTTTGCGCCGGGACAAGGTTGGGTGCCGGTGGAGTTCCACGGTATTGTCATTGGTCCACAGGCGGCGACTGAGGACAATGTTTCCGACGAGATGCTGCGTCGCCATATCGCCGAAGTCGGCGGTCGCTATGTCGATTTTTATTTTGGCCAGTTGGATTGCCACCGCGTCGTGTGTTCCAATTCAGTCAAGACCATACCACAACTGTTGGCTTGGCGCGAAACCGCGTCCGGACCACAATTTCACGTGCCGGATGGTTTAAAATACGAGTGCCGGCTTGTCTTTGAGTGCATCTGAGATGGACATTTCCGTGGTCATTGCCACCCATAATCAGAAGGAACGTTTGAGGCTGGTGTTAGCCGGATTGCGAGGCCAGACCATATCGGCTGCGAGCTTTGAAGTCGTGGTCGTGGACGACGGCTGTAGCGACGGAACGGCCGAGATGCTCGACGAGGTTGGTCGCCAGATGGACCTAAAGATCGTTCGCCTGCGGCCCAACGAAGGTCGTTGCGCGGCTCGCAACCGGGGCGTGGAAGCCGCAACCGGGGAATTCGTCGCTTTTTTGGACGGGGACGCCCTGCCTCATCCACAATGGCTCCAACGCCATATAGAAGCACTGGAACAGGGGGGGTCTCTGTTGTGCGGTGCCGAATACAGTCTGCCCACTTTGGAGTATCTGCAAGATCCCCAACGTGGTATCCCAATGGAGGACAAGACGCCGAGCGTAGTACGCGAATACCTCCGTGTGCACCGGCAGGAATTGATGCTGACAGAGGATATGGTCCTCGGAGCCTTTGACCGCATCGAAGCCCGAGCTGTGCTTGGCGGATATCCCTTTCCCGAACTCGAGACCTTGCAGCAACAGATAGCCGAGCTTTTTGACCGGCACCCCGATTCTCCTATTAGTTGGATGGGTTTTTTCCCGCACAACGGCGCGGTTTCTAGGGAAGCCTTTTTGGAGGTGGGTGGTTTTGATCCCGACATGGCCTTTAGCGAAGGATGGGACCTAGCGTATCGGCTGCAACAGCGCGGCTGTCGGCCCTGCTTTGTACCCGAGGCCAAGACCTATCATCTTTATCACTACCACGACTTTTCCGACCCGCTCAAGGTGCATGAGGAGACGCTCGCTCCCCAGCGAGCCATGCAATATATGAAGCGGAAACACGGCGATCCCAAATTGCTACTGTTCCACTTCTGGTACGCCAGTATATGGCCGAATCCCTTCCTGCCCGAAGAGATGTTGCTAGGAGACTTGGTAGAATTTCACCATGCCTACGTGCACTGGCCCACCGGCCGACTGCGCGATCTGAGGATATTGTTGGACCATCATCCACTATGGGCAGAACCGAGTGGAGCGCAAATCCCATGAGTCGCCAAGAGATAGAAGAAGAGAAAGTACTTGAAGAGCTGGCCCAGGCTGAAGCAACCGAAGATAAACAAGGGATGGCAGCGGCCCATCTTCAACTAGGCCATCTGTATAAGAGAGCCGGCCAACTTGAACGGGCGGAGGTCGCCTATCAGCGTGCCCGCGTCTTGGCCAAAAAGTCGGGGAATGCCCAGTTAGAGGCCGATGCCTATAGCGGTTGGGGGCTATTATGTGAGGTGCAGGGCAACTTGGGGTGGGCGTGGGAACTGCTCATGGCATCCTACGAGATAAACAAGACGAGTGAAGACTGGGTGCGCTTGGCGGACAATTACAGCAACTTGGGTTTTGTTGCACAAATGCAGGACGGTTTTGCCGATGCCGAGCGCCTGTACGGCTATGCCTTGCACCTGCGCGAAGAATTGGCAGACCAAGCCGGACGAGCCTTGGACTACGGCAATATGGGCAATCTGTTTTTTGCCCGCGACCAATTAGCTCGCGCACTGGAGTACCTAGAAGAGTCTCTGAATACATACCGGGCTATAGACAACCGTGCCGGTATGGCCAACCAGTACCAAAGCCTCGCCCGCGTGTACATGGTTCAAGGCGAAACGGCCCGCGCCGAGGCATTGTTGCACCAAGCGCTGGCCATAGACGAACCGCTCGATCGTCTTGAAGGGCTGGGGATTGAATACGACACCTTGGGGCAAATTTACTTCCAGACGGAGCGGCTCGCCGAGGCCGAATCCATGTATCGAAAAGCCCTATCCGTACAGGAGCGCTTGGGACACAAGCGCAACCAAGCCAGCGCGGCCGGCTATCTGAGCATGGTATATCAGAAGCGCCAAGCGCACAAAAGCGCGACAGAAATGGCGCACCGAGCACTACAGTTGTTCAAGGAAATAGGGCATGTGCAGGGCATTGCTTGGCAGGCTGAGATATTGGGCGATCTATTTTATGCCGAGAGTTCTTTTGACCACGCCGAGCCAATGTACCGCAGATGCCTGACCTGCCAAAAGAGCCTAGGCAACGACGAGGCATGCGCCATCGCTCACGTGAGATTGGGCGCTATGTACGCGGCTTGGGGAAAGCACCACGACGCGGTATTAAATTGGAAACAGGCGCAGGAAATATTCCGTCAACTGGGACAGATAGAACAAGCAGAGGATATACAAAAAATGATGGCTGGTGGCCCTCTATGAATCAAGCTCTGATACATCAGAAAGGTTGCTCTGCTCCTGCGTCAGTGGCGAAACATGCCCTGCGGTTTGGTGGGTTGGTCGCGTTTGTGGTTCTGTGGTTGCTACTCCCTTCGCGTCTCTGTGCTGCCACTTGGGATTTTGCACAGGAAGGTGATACCGAGGGTTGGGTGGCTTGGGAAAGTGAGGCTTCGGGCGCAGTAATTAGATCACCGTTGCATTCGGAGACAACTGGCGGAGTATGGCGCGTTTCGCCCCAGGACTTTGCGCCTGGGGTCAATCCGATAGTCGAATTGATCTCCCCGCCGATTAGCTGCGATTCGGCCCTGTTCAACCGCGTGCGCATCCGCCTGCGCGTGCTGCACACACAGCCGGTCGAGAGTCAGATTACGCTCCTCTGGAAGAATCCCGCTAACGAGGGCCTCCGAGGATTCTTTATCAACGCGCAGCCGGAAACGGGGATTGATCATGTCACCTTGCTCAAAAGCCAACGCCATACGTACACAGCGGACTGGCAGGAGGTGACGATTGATAGTGTGGCGTCTAAAACCTACGTACTAGGCGAGAAGGTCTATCGGCGTGCTTGGGAAGATGAATTGCTCGAAATACGCCTTCGCCTATCCTTATCTAATCCCTCGCAGGATGTGGAGGGGCCGGAGGAAATTCCCGAGGCGGTGGAAATCGATTGGATCGAGTTGACCCATGCGGAAAGGCCGACCCCAGAGGTCGCGCCACCGAGAGGGGAAGATCCGGACCCTGTCGGAACGCTCTTCGCCCTACCGCTTTTTTATCCTTTAGACCGGCATGGATTGGACATAGGACAGCGTGGCCAGCCCGTAGCCGAGTTGGGAGACTTGGATGGCGATGGCGACATGGATATGGCGGCGGTATGGGAATACTGGCAGCTTGGGACTAATTCCGGCAGGGCCGGTTGGCTGTGTGCGTTCAATGAAGGGGGCCGTTTCTCTCCAGAGGTCCGCATTGAACAATTCCCCGAAATCGGTCCCATACCTAGGCTGGTCGGTGCTGATTTGCTCGGCGATGACCGCATGGAACTCATCGTGGGCTTTGGTCGTTCATTCGATTTATTGGAGCCTTCATTAGCTGGCTGGTCGGTGGTGCGGCAAGCGGATGGGGCGGTTCCCTTGGGTATAGGAGATGTCGATGGGGATGGCGACGAGGATATATGGCTGACCGAGTTCTACTCCAAGACTTCGGTACGTGCCGTCATTTTGCTCAATGACGGGAAGGGACGGTTCGACGAACAAATGGCTCTGGCACCTGAATTGGGCGAGTTTGATTGGTTCCCCATGCGTCTGATCCACCATGTTCCGGGTGGCCGCAGGACTGGATTGCTTTGGGGAGGCCCCGATGTTGGCACGCCGCATGACTATATGGCGACCTATTTGGACGACAATGGAGAAACCATCCAAGAGTATCTAAGAGTGGATGCGGCGGCCGATTTGATCTGCTATGCGGGTGATTTTGATCGGGATGGCGATACCGATATGGTTGCGGGCAGGGCCGTCGCCTCTATGGCTGGCTCTGTGCTCACCGGGCTAGATCTTTTAATCAACCCCGGCGACGGCGTCTTGGACAAGGTTGCATGGTATGAAAGGAGTTACGTGCAACAGGATGTGGTATTTTCCGACCTAAACGAAGATGGTTTCTTGGATGCGGTGTTTGTCGATCGCGATTTTCGCCAGCCAGCACTCGTCGTAAGTATGGGAAGGAAGAATGGATTGCCACTACGGGAAGGGCGCTACCCTTTGCAGGGGTTAGGCGGAACGGTCGTGGGCGGTGATGTGGATGGAGATGGTGATATAGACTTGGCCGTGCTGGAGAATGCCGTGCGCGGTGGGGGCAGTGGCATATACATCCTGTCCAACCAGACAAAAACAGACGATTGAATATCCCTACGGCTTAGAAAGGAGATCATCACGTTCTCGTATATATTGTCCTGATATAGCTGATGTGGTTTTTAGGATGGGGTGCTACATCGGTTTTTGTCTTCTGGTTTACTGCGTCAGGCAGGCACATAGAGGTAGGGCGTTTGATCGGTTAACACTCCCCATTACTGAAGATGTTCTATGTGCTACTTGCTCTCAGCCATTTTGTTGTTGGCGGTTCCCCCCAGAGCCTTTGCCTTAATGTGGGATTTTGACGAGGGTACCACTTGGGGCTGGACGGCCCACGAGAGCTACTTCTGGTATTGGAACACTGCAGGGTGCTTCGAATTGTCGCCCAATTACCTAGAGAGCATTCAGGTTGATGGTCACATAGTGGGGGTTTACTCACAGAAGTTCTATGCGGAGCTGTGGGCTGGGGAGGCCGTGCGGATCCGCGAGTCGGATCGGGCCGCCAACTTTATCGGTCGTTTTGACACGGGTGCTGATGAGTTGTCGGTCTATAACCTCGGCGTCAATATCGTGGTGTACGCGTTGACGCGGGAAGGCTCATTGGCACGGCAATTAATTGCCGCGGACTGAAACTCGGAGGGCATCAGCATGATACGCATTAACACCTTGAATCGCTGCGGCAAAATCTTAACCATCGAACTCATGGGGTATGTCAATAAGACGGAGTTCGACAATCCTGCATGATTTCCTACAATCGCAGGTCGAGGAGGAGGTAACGGAGGTCTGCATCGTGGCCAACGAAGTGCGAAGCCTCAATTCATTGCTTGGGCAAGACGCGACCCGTTTGGGGCAACTGGGCTTGACGTTGCGCTTCCAGCAACTGGCTCCTGCCATACAGAGTACGTTAAAAAGCTGGGGTTTGGAGGCGTGGATAGATGATGAGTAGGGTATGTTTTTGGCTGTGCTATGCTGTGCTGTGCTGTGCGCCGGCGCTGGCGGGCGAGTGGTTGCAGGAGGGAGCCGACAGTTTCTCGGCTGGACTCTTTGCCGGCACGGAGATCGACAGCTTGGGATGGGTGTCGCTGGCGTCGTTTCGCGGGGTCAACCTCGCCTTGGATGCGGTGGCTTCGTCCGGGCCGAACACCTTGAGCGGTCGCCGCAGCGTCACCGACGGCAATACTGACACCGAGTGGCGCTTTGACAACGAAGTCGAAGTGTTGGGCAAGTGGATTCGGCTCGACTTGGGCGGCGATCGCGGCGTCAGCCAAGTGCGCCTGCTGCCGGGCAAGACCGTGACCCAACGACCGCTGTTTTTCGTCAAAGGCTATCGTCTCGAAGTGGCGCGGGAGGCCACGCCCGACGATTGGATATTGGTGGCGCAACAGGCGGAAAACACTCGTCCGACAGTCGATACGTCGGTGGATTCAACGTGGATTGAGACTAGCGCCGACGGGAGGCCGCTGCCGGTGTTGGGCCGCTTTGTGCGCCTGCGCCTGACGCGGGAAGATCCACCTAACTGGGTCTCCATTGGCGAGGTGGAAGTATTCGGCGAGGGCTTCCGGGCCGAGGGGACATTTGAGTCGGCGGTGTTCGACGCGGGACAGCCGGTCAACTTTGGGAAAGTGTGGTTTGCCGGGGAAACGCCGCCGGGCACGGTTTTGCGGGTGCAATTTCGCACGTCAGCCGATGGGGTGGCGTGGCCCGAATGGCACCGGGTGCCGGCGTGGGACTTGGCCGAAGTCGGCGATGGCGTGGCCCTGACTGAGCCGGAGCCGGCGCGGTTTGTGCAGTATCGGGCCGTCATGGAAACGCGCGATCCGCTTAGTGCGCCGAGGCTCATGCGGGTGGCGGTCGCCTTTGGGGAACAGCTTTTTGCGCAAGCAGTGGCCGGGGCTATTGCGCCGTTGCGACCGGTACTAGGCGAGGAGACCGTGCTCACCTATACCTTCGACGTGGAAATCGGCCCGGAGGATCTCGGTTTTGACCGAGTGCATATCGGCCTACCGGGTGTGGTGCGGCAAGTGCGGTTTGACGGGTTGGTGCTGCCGGAGGATGCGTATGAGGCCGGGTGGGACGATGAGGGACTCTGGTTGGTGTTGGGGGCCGAACACCAGGTGAGCCGGTCGGGACGGCTCGAAGTGGAATTTGCATCGGTGCTGTTGCGGCCAACGCTGGCAGTGCGGGCGGCGGTGGCCTTGGGCGATGGCGCAGATTGGCAGCATGTGCGGCCGGTGGCGGAAGAGGCGTGGACGTTGGTCGGCGAGGGAGTGGTCTCCCGCGCCTTGCCGCGCACCGGCGTGTCGGTGCGGCCCAATCCCTTCAACGCGGCCTCTGGTGCGACTCAAATTCAAATTGACTTGGCCAAGGTGCAGCACCCGCAGGCATTGACGGTGGCTCTGTACGACTTGGCGGGACGGCCGCGGCGGGTGCTGTGGGATGGACAACCGACTGCGGCCGGGCGCAAGCGCTTGGTGTGGGACGGCCGCGACGACAGCGGGCGGCTGGTCGCGCCTGGGCATTATCTGCTGCGCGTTGAAATTGACGCTGACCGCGCCGATGTGTGGACGGGTCTAGTAGGGGTGGTATACTAGAAAGGCGTCGCAATGCCTAAGTGTGCATTCTTCCGAGTCGTCCTCTGGATCGCCTTGCTGCTGTCCGGGCATCCGCTCGCAGCCGATCTGCCCGATGCCGCACCGCCGCGCCACTTTTTGCGCCGCCCGCCCCTGAGCGCCTACACCAATTACGGCGAGGATCTCTACCGACCCTATCGCCGCGAGATCCGCTTGGCCCCGCGCTACGACTTCCTCGGCCGCTTCCTCGCCGAGGGCTTCTTGGTCTATGAATTGGATGAGCAGCGACCCGGTGGCAGCCGCATCCGCAAAGACCGACTCTACCGCTCGCTCAACAACCTAATCATCGCCCACGACAGCTACGGTCCGTGGCACTGGTCTTTGACCGTGGGCGACGAGGTGCGCACGGAGTTTACGCCGTTGACCTTGCGGCAGGCCGGCTTTAATGGCCTGCGTTGGGACGTGGTCTTTCCGGCTAACAAGATCACCTTGCTGACCACGCGCGGCTTTGACTCGTCGCTGTTTCCCACGCTCAACAGCTTCTCCGACCCGGTAGCCCAAGGGCGAGGGTCGCTCATTGACTACTTGGAGCGGACGGAGGACAACCCGGTGTACAATATCGCCGGCCACTGGCAGACCCGGTTGGGCGATGTGCTGCGCTTTGGCGCGACGTTTGTCAACCAACATCAGGCCAATACGGCTCGGGGCAGTGCCGGTGGCTTTTTGAGCGGCGGGATTCCCTATCCGGCCATGCAGCCGCCGAGTGAGATCACCGTGCGCGTGCGCGACGACTCGCCGCAAAGCGACGAAGCCGGGGCCATTGTGTACGACATCGTCCTCGAATTGGAAGGAGAAGGGCCGACAGGGGAGGCGACGATCAGCAGCGACCCGGCTGACGACCGTTTTGCTCCGGGTTTGCTACCGCAAGTGTTGGGTGGGCGGCGCGGCGATGGCTTTAGGGAGGTGCGCGGCAAGGAGGCGGTGGAATATCTGTTCGTCATACCGGAGAATTTTGCGCCGCGCCGGGCGCGGGTGCGGGCTTTAGTGGCCAATGATTACCGCATTGAGGTAGCACAACAGCATCCCTTTTTCGACGCGCTGCGCAATCAGTTTACCCCGCGCAATACGTCCTTTGAGACGCGGGTGCGGGCGGCTGGCGAGGTGCGGGATTTTTCCAATCGGCGGGCCGTGGAGTTTGAGCACGGCTTTGCTACCGGGCAGACGCTTTTCGGCTTTGATGCGGAGGCCACCTTTGTCGGCCTGAAGGTCCGCGGCGAATATCAGCGCAACCTGCTCTACCGCAGCTTCCCCGTGCTGCGCGGCCAGCGCGACCAGCGGCGGGCGGCGGCGTGGTACGTCCATGCGCTCAAGGATGTCGGCCACTGGGAGGTGGGCGGGGAAGTCTTCCGCCTAGGGCCGCGATACGGCGGCGGGTACGACAGTCGGCGCGGTGGGGTGCGGCTCTACACGGACTTGGGCGGGGAAAGCCAAGACCAGCAGATGTTGTCCGAGTTTCCCTTAGTTGATGACAACGACGACAACGACCGCTATGCCGACGACAACTTGCGCGATTATCCCAACGGCTCGGAGACCGAGTCGGGCGTCTTCCCTGGGCTCGACGAGGACAACGACAACATCCCCGACGACGACAAAAACGCCAATGGCATTCCCGACTTTGAGGAGCCGTTTTTGCTGTATTACTCCGACCCGCAGGAGTTTGTCTATGGCATTGACCTGAACAACAACGGCGTGATTGACGAGCGCGAAAACGACAACAAGCCCGACTATCCCTACGACCGCGACCGGCGGGGCCTGCACGGCTTTGTCGCCCTGCCTCAGTGGCAAGGTCTGTCGGCTGGGGTGGGTTACTATCGCCAGGACGAGATCGCCGGGCCGGGCCGGGCCGTGTCGCGCTATGGACGGGTGTCCTATGGCTTTGACGTGCCGCGTTGGGGGCAAGTCCAGCTCGACCACGACAGCAAGCGGGTCGAGGACACGGTGCCGGACTCGGTCTATGTGTTCCGCGCCGGCGAGAACAACAACCCGGATCAGCCGCCGACGCCGGATGCCTTGCTGATGGCCGACTCGTGGGTACACACCTCGTTTGTCGGCACTCGGTTTGAGCGGTTGGACCAACTCCACCTTGAAAACAATGCGCAGTGGATCTTGAACCGGCAGTTGGCTTCGACAAGCTCAGCCGAGCCGGCGGCGGATGCCCTTATGCAGACCCTCACGATGGTCAACAAAGCTGACTATACGTACGAGTTAGCCCGCCTGCGCGTCCAAGCCATGATTAAGCATTTGTACAAGCACGTCACTGCCAGCGACCGGCGGCGGGCCGTGGAGTCGTGGAACCAGATCGCGCCGATTCTGCGCGTGGATTGGACACTGACGGAAAATACGTTGGTGCAATTTGGCCAGCAGGGGATGGGGGTGCCGTTCACGCGCACACTGTTGCCCGTGCTGGCCTTCCGCTTTATCGACCGAGTGGACCGGGAGCGCGAGCTGCGCTCGGCGAGTTCCGTGCTGATGTTCACGGTGCGGGGCACGTACATCGGCTACACTATTGTTTCCAACACCGGGATTGAGTTGCGCCACGAGGAATTTGCCGATCCGGCCGTGGCGCGGACCCGCGATGGCGGCGTGTCGCGGTTTTTCATCTCGGTCATCGCCGGATACGATCGCTAATGGCTCTTTGGCTTCCCTTGGTGCTAGCCGGTTTAGTGACCGGCAGCCAGTTCGTGACCAATCCAGAGGACTTGGGCAAGCGCTTTGCGCGGGCGCAAAAGCTGCTGGCTATTGGCGACTTTGCCGGGGCGCAGCGGATGTACGAGGGCATGTTGGCAGAGCCGGATGGGGTGCTGCTGCGCGCCTCGGCCGTGCGCGTGGTGGTGGATGAGCAGTCGGTGGGCGTGCAAGCGGCGGCGCGCTACCAGTTGGCCAACATGGGACGCAAGCAGGCGCAGTGGTGGCAGCAGGAGGCCGCGTTAGCTGATTCCGTGGAGGCCGATTCGTTGGCTGGACTGGCCACGGCGTCCTTGAAAGAAGCGGCAGACCGGTTTGCCGCGTTGCGCGATGAGGAGGCCTTTGAACTGCGCGAGACCGCGGCGTACCTCGTGGTAGAGTGTTTTTTTGACGCCGAGGAGTACGCGTCAGCAGCTAAGGCCGGGGAGGTGTTATTGCACCTATTCCCCAATGGGCGTTATGCCGAGCGGACGCGCTATACCTTGGGCTGGGCGTGGTTTTACCAAGAAGAGTACGCCGAGGCCGTGGTGGCCTTTGAGGCATATTTGCAGGATGCACCAGAGGGGATTCGGGCGGATCGGGCGCGGTTGCAGATGGGCTTGGCACTGGAGGCGCTGGAGCGCTATGAGGACGCGCTGGCGGCGTTTGGGCCGTTGGCCGACGCCTACGACCCAGCGGGCATGGACGACGCGGAGAAGCGGGCGGTGGCTTTAGCCGGATTGCGCGAAGGGCAGTCGCGTCGTTCGCTGGCAGCCAAGGCGTGGATCAAGCGCGGGGATATGCTCAAGGCGCTGGAGCGGTATGAGGAGGCGCTGGCCGCGTACAAGAAGGTCAGCCGGGACTTTCCGCAGGAGCCGCATCTGGCCGAGCAGGCGTGGGTGCGGCAGGCGCTGTTGGCTCAGACCGCGCACGGGGTAGATGCCAGCTTGGAGGTGTATCGCTATGCGGCCGAGCAGGCCGAGCGGCCGGCGTTTCGGGCGCGGATGCAGGCCGGGTTGATGAGCTTGCTGTTTGACGAAGGGCGCTACGAGGAGGCGCTGACGGCACATCAGTTTTACCTGACGGCGTACAGGGAATTTGCGGAGGCGGCCGGGGTGTCTGTTGACGAAGCCGTATTCCGCCAAGCCGAGTGTCTGCGGTTGATGGGGGAAGAGAGCGCGGTCGCCGATAGTGCCGCCGCGTGGTTCGCCGAGGCGCTGGGCCTGTACGGGGAGGTGGGGTCGTATTTGGCGTCCGAGGCCCGGTTTTGGCAGGGGACGATCCATCAGGCCCTCGGCGACTCGGCCGCGGCCTTAGCGCAGTTTGAGCAGGTCGTGGCCGGGGAGGCCGACCCGGAGCTGGCTTGCCGCGCCCTGTTACAGATCGCCCGCCTGCGCCACGAGCAGAGCGACGCGCTTTACGAACAGATTTTGACCCAATGTACCGACGAGGAGGTGCGCGGGTTGGCCGCGCTGATGTTGGGCCGGCGCTACCGGCAGGCCGGGCGCGGCGAGCAAGCGCACAGAGTGCTGGAGTCCATTAGTTCGACCCAGCCTCAGTACGCGTACGCGCAATTGGAACGGGCGCAACTGCACGTTGAGGCAGGCAAGACCGATGCGGCTATAGAGCTGATTGCGCGGCAGATAGCGCAGACGCCGAATGCCGAGCTGACCGCGCAGTTGGGGCTGTTGCACCAGCGGCGCGGCGAGCACGCGCAGGCCCTGCCTCTGTTGCGTGAGGCCCTGCCGCAGTTGGAGGGGGCTACGGCGGCGGCGGCGCAGGTGGGGTTGGGCTGGAGCTTGTACAAGACCGGGCAGTACGAGGCCGCGTGGCAGGAGTGGGAAGCGGCTTGGCAGTTGGGGGCGATGGCCGACGACCAGCAGCGCACCCTGTTACAGGCTATGAGCGCGTGTGCGCAGACCTTGGAGGACAGCCAGCGCATGGAAGCAGTCTATCGGGCGATGGTTGAAAAAGAGGCCACCCGCGTCGAGGGCTTGTTGGGGCTGGGGCAGTGGTATTTGGATCAAGGGAAGGCCGCGCAGGCGGCGTCTCAAGTTCGGCCCTTGCTGGCGCACGAAGACCGCGCGTGGCTGCTGCTGGGTCGGGCGTTGGCAGCCCAAGACAGCTTGGCTGCGGCGCGGACGGTCTTGGAAGAAGGGTTGGGGCGGGCATCCAGGCCGGCTCAGGCCGCGGAATTCCATTTTGAGCTAGGTAGCGTGGCCTTGGGCGAGCGCGCATACGAGGCCGCGGAGCGGGCATTCAGCGCCGTCTTGGAGCGGGGCCCGCGCCGGGGGCTGCAGGCGGCGGCCCTGTTCTACAAGGGGCACAGCCTGCAGGCGCGGGGCGAACGGGTGGCCGCGCAGGCGGCCTTTGAGGAATTGGTCGCAGCCTATCCCGAGCAGCCGCAGGCACCGGAGGCCGAATTGCTGATCGGGGAACTGTACTACGAGACGGCCGAGTACGAGCGGGCGCTGGCGTGGTACGAGCGGGTCTTCGGCTCCTACCCGGACAGCAAGGACGCGCCCGAGGCCCTGTACGGGGCGGCTTGGTGTCAGTTGGAACTGGAGCGCATCGAGCCGATGGGCGACCTGTTTTTGCGCTTGGTGCGCCAGTATCCCCAGCACGAACGCGCCCATCAGGGGCTGATGCACCTCGGCGATTACTACTACAACGGCCACCAATTTATCAAGGCGTCGCGGCTGTACGAGCAAGTGGTAGAGCGCTTCCCGGAGACGACCGAGGCCGTGCAAGCGCGTCAGTTGTTGGCCTATCTGGCGGATGCGGAGGCCGACTCGCTCTACAGCGAGGGCATGGCGCTCTACGACGAGGGCGCGTTTGAGCGGGCTATCGCGGTATTAGAGGAGGTGATTGCGCGCTACCCCAACACGCCGAGTGAGGCCGCGGCGCGGTGCAATATCGGGGTTTCCTATTACCAGATGGACCACTGGCGCTTGGCCGCGCTAGCCTATGAGGAGGCTGTCGCGGCGTTAGAGGGAAGAAAGGAGGAATGGCGCGCCTTGGAATTTGCCCGCAGCAATCGAGAGATGATCGGCCGTACGTATTTAGGCGAGGTGGCGGCGGAATGAAGCGGTGGGGATGGAGTATGCTTGTGCTGCTTGTGGCGGCAGGCTGCATTCGGTTCCCGCCGGATTTGCGCTACGCGCTGCACGTTGTGCCGCAGGAGAGCCTGCTAGCGGATGGTCGCTATTACTTCGACGCGGAGGATAGTACCACCGTCTTCGAACAGGAGGGGTTCCGCCTCAAGCTGCGCTACCTAAGCGATCAGGCCCTGAATCAGGAGTACGCCCGCTTTACCTTCCGCGAGCCGAATCTGAATCCCTTCACTTATGGCAAGGACCGCGATTTGGACCGGGGCTACTCGCCGCCGCGTTTTACCGTCTTTGAGATGACGGTGGTCAACCAAAGCTATCCCAAGGTGATGGTTGATCCGGCGAAGATGGTGCTGCGCACAGACCGGGGCGGCGAGTACAGATACTGGGGTGTGCTCAAGCGCGACGCGGACAACAGTTTTGAGCGCTACTACATGGAGCGGCGTGGCAAAGGCGGCAATGAAGATTATTACTACCAGGAGCGCATGGGTTTGGTGCGAGAGGCGTTGTTCAAGCGGCATACCTTTGTGTTTAAAGGGGACGCCTATACCGGCAAGGTAGTCTTTGCGCCGCTGCACGCAGAGGTGCGAGCGATCACCATCGAAATCGAGGATATGGTCTTGCGGGTAGATGCCTTTGACCGCCCCAAGGAGATGACAAGCGCCTCGTTTGCGTTTTCAGTGGCGCATAAAATTGCCCCAGTGTCGCTAGTGGAGGAGGCGCCCTGAGACGCAGACCGTCTTGGAGTAGAGCAGGCCGAACTGAGTGCTTAGTGGCTAGAGCTTGTTTCAAAAATAATTCCTGCCTATCATCCCCGTTTCCCTGCAGGGTAACTTTCTTATTCAATGCTATCCATCCGAAAGGAGCTACGTTATGAACTATCGGTCTCTACTAATCGCCTGCTTGGCAACGCTGGGGCTAGCTGTCGCTGGGTGGGGGCAAGCCGACGGTAAAATCGCATTTACCTCGTGGCGCGAGGGGGCCGGGGATGTGTGGATTATGAATGCGGATGGGAGCGACCCCGTCAACTTAACCCAAGGTCGGCATGGGCATTGCGTTGACTTGGTTTGGTCTCCAGATGGCACGAAGATCGCCTATCTCGCCTTCGCCTTTAGAGACGAGCCCGATTCCGATGGTGCCATTTGGGTCGATTATTCCGTTGCCGATATCTGGGTGATGGACGCCGATGGTGGCAACTCGCAACAAGTGGGATTTCTAACTTTCGGAAATGAAGTGCTTTTTTGGGCAGAAGACGGAAGTAGCATTTACTACTACCTGCGGGACCCCCAACAGCTATTCGCTGTGGCGCTGGACGGCAGTGGCTCCTCACCTATATCTCGGACGGATGGGACTGGAATAGTCCGCCGGTTCTTCGATAATTTCAATCTTTCTCCAGACGGAACCAAACGAGCAACCGTCGTGTTGCAGGACGACGAGGGCAATGCCTATCTACGCCTAGCTGGCTACGCCCCTATACGCCTAGCTGGCCTAGCAGGCTACGCCCCTACTGAGGGGCCGCAGCCTTCTGACCAGATAGAAGATTTCAGGGAGATTCCCCTTCCCGATCTACCCTATCAACAAGCTGAACTTGAACCCGGCTGGTCTAGAGTGGCTCACTCTACTTGGTCGCCTGACAGCATGAGAATCGCCTTCTATGCCGCTAACGAGCAAGGGTACAGGGAGGTTTGGGTTGTTGATATAGATGGAAGCAACTTGGTTAATCTGACCAACGGTTTGGGCGGAGATTATCCCGCTTGGCAACCTGTCGTCCTTTCTGCTACTGCCACGAGCGTCGAGTCCCAGTCGTGGGGACGGATCAAAGCGCTGCTTTCAGTCCCATGACATATAGACATATATCTAACCTTACTTATTCAATCCATCCATCCGAAAGGAGCCGCGTTATGAACTATCGATCTCTACTGATAGCCTGCTTAGCAACGCTGGGGCTGGCCGTCGCTGGCTGGGGGCAGGATGTTGACAATCCAGCCGATCCGTCGTTGTCGGCGGTGACGAGCAGTAATGGGGAGGCTTGGGTCGTCGGGGCCATACGCCGCCTGACCAACAACTCGGATTGGGACTGGAAACCGTCTTGGTCTCCCGATGGCCAGCGCATCGTCTTCGACTCCTCCCGCGACGGCAACTATGAGATCTACGTGATGGATTCAGATGGGAGCAATCCCCACCGTCTGACAGATCACCCGGCCGCCGACTGGTTTCCGTCTTGGTCTCCCGATGGCCGACACATTGCCTACGTGTCCGGTCGTGACGGCAACTATGCGATTTACGTGATAGGCTCGGATGGAAGCAACCCCCGCAACCTGACCAACGACTCGTATAGGCATTATTATCCGTCTTGCTCTCCAGATGGCCGCATCGCCTTCATGACTGTGCGCAACAACAAGGCTGGGATTTACGTGATGGATTCGGATGGGAACAACCGCCGCCGCCTAGCAATCGCCTCGGGAGTCTGGTCTCCCTCTTGGTCGCCAGATGGCCAATACATCGCCTACACGTCCGGGCACGATGGCAACGATGAGATCTACGTGATGGGTTCGGATAGTGGCTACCGTCGCCGCCTGACGGACCACCCAGCTTGGGACTCGCGTCCGTCTTGGTCTCCAGACGGCCGGTACATCGCCTTCCAGTCCAACCGCGATGGCAACTATGAGATTTACGTGATGGACTCAGATGGGAGCAATCCTCGCCGTCTGACAGATCACCCGGCTGAAGACAAGTATCCGTCTTGGTCTCCGGATGGCCGACACATCGCCTTCCAGTCCTCCCGCGACCACGACAACTATGAGATTTACGTGATGGACATCGCGTCTTATATCGGCGGGGAGCCGACGGCTGTGTCCGAGACCTCGTGGGGACGGATCAAAGCGCTGCTTTCTCATTAATCGCGCCCTTCCGCTTGCGCCGACCGAAGACGTCGCAAGCGGCTAACACGGAAAGTCGTGGAAAATCCACGGAAAATCGTGAACATTCCACGAAAAAACGTGGAAAACCTTGTGCCGACGGCTGAGACTGCGCATCGCAGAAAGCCTCGTCTCATATTTTAAGTATTATGTTTTTCAAGCCTTTAGGGTATTCCTAAAGGCTTTTTTGTTGTTGGCCGTATTTTTGGCACGGAATGTGCGTATATTCCCTCTGTAGCGCACCCTATTCCTAACCTTCTGAAAGGAGCCGCGTTATGAACTATCGATTTCTATTGAGCGTCTGCTTGGCAACGCTGGGGTTGGCCGTCGCTGGCTGGGGGCAAACCGACGATGAGGATGTTGAGCTGTCGGCGGGGATTGGGCAAGCGGTGACGAGCAGTAGTGAGGGGGCTTGGGTCGCTGGGGCCATACGCCGCCTGACTGACTACTCGGCCAGCTACAGTGCTCCGTCTTGGTCACCGGATGGTCAGCACATCGCCTTCGGGTTCGAGCGCGACGGCAGGGCTAAGATTTACGTGATAGGTTTGGATGGGAGCAACCGCCGCCTGACCGACCACCCAGCTTGGGCCGCGCTTCCCACTTGGTCTCCGGATGGTCAGCACATCGCCTTCGTATCCGAGCGCGGCGTCAGCGATATTTACGTGATAGGTTCGGATGGGAGCGACCGTCGCAACCTGACCAATGACTCGCATTGGGACTGGGCTCCGTCTTGGTCACCGGATGGCCAGCACATCGCCTTCGTGTCTCGGCGCGGTAGCTACGGCAAGGCTGAGATTTACGTGATAGGCTCGGATGGGAGCAACTCCCGCCGCCTGACGGACCACCCGGGGCAGGTCGATTCTCCGTCTTGGTCACCGGATGGTCAGCACATCGCCTTCGTGTCCGAGCGCGGTGCCAGCGATATTTACGTGATGGGATCGGATGGGAGTAACCCCCGCCGCCTGACGGACCGCCTGACGGACGACTCGGCCGACTACAAGTCTCCGTCTTGGTCTCCAGACGGCCAGTACATCGCCTTCGAGTCCGAGTGGTACGACAGGGTTGGGATTTACGTGATGGATTCGGATGGGAGCAACCCCCGCCGCCTGACGGACGACTCGGCCAACTACAGGTCTCCGTCTTGGTCACCGGATGGTCGGTACATCGCCTTCGAGTCCAACCGCGACGGCGACTGGGGGATTTACGTGATGGACATCGCGTCTTATACCGGCGGGGAGCCGACGGCCGTGGCCGAGACCTCGTGGGGACGGATCAAATCGCTGCTTTCAACCCCATGACATACATCTAACCTTCTCATTCATCCTTCTGAAAGGAGCCGCGTTATGAACTATCGATTTCTATTGATCGCCTGCTTAGCAACGCTGGGGTTAGCCGTTGCTGGCTGGGGGCAAGCCGACGGTAAAATCGCGTTTATCTCCGACCGCGAGGGATACGAGGACGTGTGGATTATGAATGCGGATGGGAGCGATCCCGTAAACCTAACCCAAGGACGGCATTGCACTACCCCGGCTTGGTCCCCGGATGGCACGCAGATCGCCTATATCTACCTCGATGATTATCCCCGTGGTCGGTACGGTGGAGAGATTTGGTTGATGGATGCCGACGGCGGCAATCCACAGCAGCTAACAGACGATTCCGTCGATAAAATATCGCTTTCGTGGTCGGCAGACGGGAGGGGCATTTACTATGTCGTCAGGTGGACTGCGGCAATGACTAAGGAGTCGGAGGCAGGTGAGAGGGACGGCCCTGATGCGTTCGTTATGGCGCTGGACGGCAGTGGCCCTTCGCCCGTGGACTGGCGAGAGGTGCCCCACTTCCGCCAATCCAGTCTTTCCCCGGACGGAACCAAAGAAGCCATCGTCGTGTTGCGGGAAAAAGGGGACGCAGAGAATCTCGCCCGCCTCTATGTCCGCGATGCCAATGAAGACGAGTACTTTATCGCCCGGTCCACCGGCAAGTACCCGGGCATTCCCCTGCTTGGCTTACCCCGGAACGCGACCGTGAGCGACGCTACATGGGTAACTAAGCCTACTTGGGCACCCGACAGCATGAGAATGGCCTTCACTTCTCTCACTCACCCAGGACTCATTTGGGCCGTTGATCTAGACGGGGGCAACTTGGTCGAGTTGACCAACGGCTTGGGCGGACGCGGGCCCACTTGGCAACCGGCGATCCCTGCTGCCACGAGCGTCGAGTCCCAGTCGTGGGGCCAGATCAAATCGCTGCTTTCTCGTTAATCGCGCCTCGTGCGTAGGGGCGGTGCGGAGCGCAAGCCGTCCCTACGTGCCTTTCTGCACTAATCCCACTCTTCGACCGAGGAGGTCAACTATGCACCGCTTTATCGTAGCTATTTTGCTGTTGGCGGCTCCACACGGGGTTTTTGCCTCGCCCGGTGCGTTGTTCGCAGAACCCGACTTTTTCACCCTTGGCCCGGGCATCGGCTTGGGGTTCGATGATACCGGCGTTTTGGGCGATGTAGATGGCGATGGGGATTTGGATCTCGTGGTAGGTTGGACTCGTTGGTTGTTGTACGCAGACGACGGAGCCTCGGGAGAGCACGAGCACCTTCCACACTGGGGCTGGACCGTGGCGTCCAACGACGGCTTGGGTGGCTTGGTTCCCACCCGCGACGTCATGGACGGAAGAAGAGAAGTAGGAAGCAGCACGCCCATCATTCATATCTGGGGGGACGACTTCGACGGGGATGGACTCTTGGATCTGGCCTTTGCAGAGGGATTGAACCTCGAACTGTGGCACAACCGGGGCGAGGACGGTTTTACAACCATCCTGCGACTGCCCAACACTGGTTTCGTTGGTCTAGCCGATGGTGAAGGCGATGGCGATGTGGACCTGTTGGTCATGGAGTATGACGACGAGTCATTGGAAAACCACGAGGGTACATCCCAAGCGACCCTGTGGTTTAACGACGGCGACGCGGCGTTTGTCCGTAGCGACCAGTTCACCCTCGACAGCGAGGAGAGGCTCTGGCCTAGGCTTTGGCCCGCCGAGCGATGGTTAGGAGCGGGAGGGGCCGTGCGCCTTTTATGGTACCGAACGTGCTATCAGCAGCTCCGAGAGGCTGGGCCGACGGTGGGTTGGCTGACCCAGCCGTGGGCGGCCAGCGCGGAGCCACCGCTTTTTTTAAAGTCCATGGTCAACCCCTGTTACTCCACCCCTCTACAGGCCGGTCGCGATGGACAGATGGATTTAGTCAGCATCGCCGAGGTAACCGTTTCCTCCCACACCAACCACGGCTTGGTGCTGTGGCGTCTGGACGCCTCGGGCGTGGAGGCACACCACACCCTGCTCGGCTCGCAGGTACATGTGCAAGGTCACCCCCTTGTCAGCGACCTCAACGGCGATGGTCTGCAGGACGTGGCCTTGGTTGATGGCAACGAGGAAACTGGTCCGGCCTTGGTCGTCTTGATCGGCCAGAGTGATGGCGTGCCCGTGCTTGAAGGTCGTTACCGGCTGCCGGGCACGGGAGGCACGGGCAACGAGGTACTTGCCGGCGACCTCAACGGCGATGGGGCCGCCGATCTGGTCGTGCTGGGGCGGAATGAGGATGGCGGGACTTTAGGGGCTTGGGGGGTTCCTGGTGGGGCTTTTGTCTTTATCAACCAGGGCAGTCCGCCCACAGCCGTAGCCGTTGAGTCGGCCACGCCGTCGGCCTTTGTCTTGGGTGCGAACTATCCCAATCCGTTTAATCCGGCCACAACCATCCCCCTGTCGGTGCCCGACGGTGCCGAGGCTGTCGATGTAGCCATCTACAACCTGTTGGGACAGCTTGTGCGCCAAGTGTGGTCGGGTCCGTTGGCGGCGGGCGAACACCGGCTGACTTGGGATGGCCGAGACGGGCAGGGCCAACTCGTCGCTTCTGGAGCCTATTTGTATCAGGTACGCGTGGGTGAGCAGTTGCGCACCCGAAAGATGGTCAAGCTCGAATAGACGATCCGTAGCCTATTCATAACCTTCTGAAAGGAGCTGCGTTATGCACTATCGATCTCTACTGATCGCCTGTTTGGCAATGCTGGGGATACGACAGGGGCAAGGATGGGTCGTAAGTGCCCTCGCGGGGCTTGCGATTCTCTGCGGCGCAAGGGGAGCCGTAGCCGACACAGAGTGCCCGTACACTTGGACCGTATGCAGTGCCAGCTCCGATTGTGGGTCGGCGGATACCGAGGGGATGTATCGCTATTGCACCTATGGTTTGGACGAGGACTGCAACTTCTACACAGTGGATTGCTGGGACTCCTCCACGCCCTGTTCGGAGGCCGACCAAGGGATCGCACCCGCCGTGCTGACCCGAAAAATTGATTGCGATAACCAGAACCAGTGGTGCGGCGCAGGAAGGGACTCGACCGAGCCATACCGATACTGTATCAATTACTATAAAGCAAACGGCGACGTTTTTGGGACAGAAGCTTGCGAGTGTTCCGCCACCCCTTGTTCAGAGACCGAGCCGGAGACCGCGATCGCGTTCATAGGGCCGACCAATGCTTGCTTCAATCAAAAGACTGATTGCGATAACCAGAACCAGTGGTGCGGCGCAGGAAGGGACTCGACCGAGCCATACCGATATTGCACCAATTATTATAACTCAGAAGGCAACATTTTTTGGCGAAATTGCGAGTGCTCTTCCACCCCTTGTTCGGAGGCCGAGCAGGATCAGATGACCGCCGTGCAGACATCGGTGGATGCGCGGCCGGCGCAGCATCGGCTGTGCGATGCCTATCCCAATCCGTTCAATCCCGAGATGGTGATTCCCCTCGATCTGGCTACCGACGAGGAACGGGTCCACTTGGCACTTTACAACGTGTTGGGTCATCGGGTGCGGCAGCTATGGCACGGGCCGCTTGGGGTGGGTAGCCATCGGTTTGTGTGGGATGGCCGCGACGAGAAGGGCAAGGCGGTGGCTGCCGGGGTGTACATCTATAAGGTCGAGGTGGACGGACAGATGGAGGCGAAAAAAACGACCAAGCTGCCATAAGGAGGATGTGGCGTATTCACTGGATGGGGACGCGGTGGCCAGTGGGAATTTCGACGAAACGATACGTCTTTGGGACGCTACGACAGGTGAACTTCTCAACACGCTCGAAGGGTATGCAGACAGGGAGACAAAGCGATGAACAGGTTGCGTGAATTTATCGGCTTGGCTCTGATTCGGCTGGGGCTGAGTGTCTTCGCGGGGCTTGCGGTCCTGATCGGGAGTAACAAAGCCGACGCCGACCCGGCGTGCTTGACTCCTACTTGCCTGATCGGGATCAATAAAGCCGAAGCCAACAGGTTGTGCCCGACGCCTACGCCTACTTGCCTACCGTGCCCGAACACTTGGATTCAGTGTTTCGACTGTAGCACCAACTCCGAGCATCCAATTTGCTCGCGGGCAGATACGGATCCAGTGGAGCCGGAGGCGCAATACCTCTACTGCATCTATGCCTTGGCCGCGGACTGCTCCTTTTACATAAAAAACTGTTGGTACTCGTCCACGCCCTGTTCGGAGGCCGTGCCAGAGTGGGTGCCGACGACCGCGACCCGTCAAGATACTGCCTGTGGCTACTCCGACGAGTGTGCAGAGTTTAACTCGACCGAGCCGTACCGGCACTGCACTACGTACCACTTCAACGACGACATGTGGTGGCGAAGTTGTCTCTGCTCCTCCACCCCTTGTTCTGAGGCCGAGCAGGCGATGCCGACCGCTGTGCTAACGCCGACCGCGGCTCGGCCGGCGCAGCATCGGCTGGGCGACGCCTATCCCAATCCGTTCAATCCCGCGATAGTCATTCCTCTTGATTTGGCGACGGACGAGGAACGGGTCCACTTGGCACTCTACAATGTGTTGGGGCATCGGGTGCGGCAGCTATGGCACGGGCCGCTTGGGGCGGGTAGCCATCGGTTTGTGTGGGATGGCCGCGACCAGAAGGGCAAGGCGGTGGCTGCCGGGGTGTACATCTATAAGGTCGAGGTGGACGGGCAGATAGAAGCCAAGAAGACGACCAAGCTGCCATAAGGAGCGGTTGAAAATGGCGTGTGGAAGAGTCCTCAAAACTCACCGAAAGGAGTTTCCCCTGAAAACGCGAGTTGTGCATCAAACTGGTCGCAGGCTGGTCAGTGGGAGTTTCGACGGAACGATACGTCTTTGGGATACGGCGACAGGCGAACTTCTCAATACGCTCGAAGGGCGTGCGGACTTCGTGGCGTATTCACCGGATGGGCGCACGTTGGTCAGCGCCACGGGTCAATCCTACTTGGTGCGTTTCTGGGACACCGCGTCTTATATCGTCGGGGAGCCGACGGCTGTGGCCGAGAACTCGTGGGGGCAAATCAAATCGCTGCTTGCAACGGGAACTCATTAATCCCTCTTGGTTCATAAGCGTCTAAAGGATGCAACGTGATTCCCGCCCTCCTCGACCGCATCGTCGAACTAGCCTTCGACCCCCGAGTCGCCGCCTTCTTCGGCGTCTGCTTGGGACTGTATATCCTGCGAGACGTAGCCCGTATATGTTTGCGGCTGCTGGAGGCTTTTTGGCGGGGACGGAGGAAGAAGGGCGATGCGTGATGAGTGGTTAGACGCTATTCACTGACCACTTAAACGAAGTGTTCGGAGTTATCTTGGGGGTCGTAGCCTAGCTCTCGGCGGGCGTTTTGGAGGTCCCAGTAGGCGCGGGTGTTGCCCGAGATGCCGTAGTAGATTCCGAAGCGCACGTCGGCCTCAATGGAGCGCTGCACGAGCTGGACGCAGTCGCGGTGGCTCAGCCAAGTGGAGAGAATCCGGTCGCTTTTGCGCTCGACGACTGCGGAATCCGGCTGGAACGAGCCGATGCGCAGGCACACGACCTCCAAACTGTAGCGATCCACATAGTAGCGTCCCAGGCTTTCGCCAAATGCCTTGCTGGCCCCGTACAGGCTGTCGGGCCGCACGGGCATCTCCGGCGTGGTGTACATCCCCTCTTCCTCGTAAAGGCCGGTCACGTGATTGGTGCTGGCGAAGACGACCCGCTTGACGCCCGCGTTTCTGCAGGCCTCATAGGTGCAGTACACGCCTTGGATGTTCTTTTCGAGCACCGACTCCCAAGTGGCGCTAACCTCTGGATCGCCGGCGAGGTGGACTACGGCATCGACGCCAGCGACGGCTGTGGACATAGCATCCAGATCGGCGACGCTGCCGCGGACGACCTCTTCGCCTGCGGCAACTTCTCGCACTGTGCGGTGATACATCAGCCGCAGATCGTAGCACTCCCGCAGCCCTTGGCGCATCACCTCGCCAATGCGGCCAGCCGCTCCCGTAATTAGCACTTTTTTGCGACCCATCATTCCTCAGACAGCCGGTTAATAAGCCACCACGTCAGGACGACTAAGAGGAGGCCCGCCGCCAGCCCAAGGCTCCAGAGGCACTCCTGCGAGGAGAGGTTTTTGCGGAGCTTCATAGCGCGGTTTCCTCAGCGGCTGGCCCAGAGCATGCCGCGCCGCTGGATTTCGCGCGCTTCGGGCACGTCGAAATCGCGCGCCACGTGGCCCAGCGACGAGTAGAACACCCGGCCCGTTCCCCACGCGCGCTTCCACACCACTGGCATGACCGTCCCATTGACCCAAGACGCACTCTGACGGCCCTCCAAGGTTGTCGTGGCGAGCACTTCATTGCCCGGGTCGGTGTGCATGTAGTACTGCTCGGAGTGCATTTGGAAGTCGTCTAGGCCGGCGACGATAGGGTCGTCTGGGGCCGCGATGTTGACCGTGTAGTCGATGATGCCGTCTGGGTGGGCGACAAACTGGCCGCCGACCATAAATTGATAGGTGGTATTGTTGCGGAACGAATCGGCCATGCAGCCGTGCCAGCCCGCTATGCCAGTACCGCGATCGACGGCCGCGAGCAGTCCTTGTTCCTGCTCTCCTTCGATCTGGCCCATCGTCCACGCTGGCACCACCAGATCCTGCTCGGCCATGAGGTCGCGGTCTTTGTATGCGTCGAGGGTATCCGAAATGGTTACCGCGAATCCTTCCTCTTCTAGAATGGGGGCGAAAATATCGACGCACTGCTTGGGCTCGTGCCCCTCCCAGCCGCCCCAAACCATAATTGCTTTCTTGGTCATGATGCTCCTTTTGCTTTATCTAGCGCCGCGCGCCAGCTCGTTGTCAACGAGGTATTGGTAGCTTTTTTCCACGGCCTCCATCATGTCGGTCGCACAGCGGTCCAACTCGACGATCAGCCAGTCGCAGGTGCCGTGGCTGGCCTCGATAATGGGCGGGAAGTCCATGACCCCCTCGCCGACGGCGAGCATGTCCTGCTCAGGATCGCACGGGCCGTCCTTGATGTGCAAAAGCGGCGCTCGCTCGCCTAACTCCTCGACGACCTGCACCGAGTCGCCGCCGCCGGTATTGACCCAGTAGGTATCGACCTGAAAGAAAATGGACTCGTCGAGCTCGTCGATCAGGTGCGCAAAGCCTGGACGCCCTTCCACTTCTTGGAACTCCCACCAGTGGTTGTGGAGGCCTAGCTCCAGCCCGTTCTCGGCGGCGGTCTCGGCGGCTTGGTTCCAGCTATCGCAAAGCTCCTTGAGCGCGTCTGCGCTCGCGAAGGCATCGCGCGGCGTAGAGGACACCACTCGGGTGGCTTCCAACTCGTAGGCCAGTTCGATGACTTGGTTTTTTTGTTTGCCCAAGGGTAGCTGAGTATGCACGCTGCATACGTCTAGCCCTAGATCGGCAAATAGGTCGCTGGCTTCATCTGCTCCGATGCCGGGCAATCCGGCCGTCTCGACTCCTACGTACCCTATCTCGGCAATCCGGGTGACCACGGACTTGAAGTTGTGCGCGAGGGCGTCGCGGACCGTGTAGAGTTGAAGCGCTATGGGGGCAGCCATTTCTTCCTTCCTTGTGGGTGAGGGATATAATAGGGATATGAAAGTTAAAGCGATAGCTAAGGCGGGCGTGCGAATGGTCAGGCGTCAATCGTCGATAAGGGACTCGTGTGTAACGTCAGATAATTAAATAAAAAAAATAAGTCGGTAGGCAAATTAATTTGTAATAACGCCGCACTTGCTGCGCCGTTCGCTCGCTCCTACATTAGCCGCTCCAACCAAGGAGCAATAGCCAATGAGCACCCAAGACAAAGTGCGCCTCGGGTTTATCGGCGCTGGCTGGTGGGCCACCAGCAACCACATGCCCGTTTTTGCCGCCCGCGACGACGTCGAGCTGGCGGCCGTGTGCCGCTTGGGCCAAGCCGAGCTGGAGCAGGTGCGGGACCACTTCGGATTCGCGTTTGCCACCGAGGACTACCGAGAATTATTGGCCGAGTGCGAACTCGACGGAGTAGTAGTGGCCTCACCGCACCCCCTGCACTACGAACACGCCCGCGCCGCTTTGGAGGCGGGTCTGCACGTGATGTGCGAAAAACCCCTGACCACCCGCACTGCCCACGCGCGCGAATTGGTGCGCCTCGCCGCGGAGCGAGACCGCCACTTGCTCGTGCCCTACGGCTGGCACCACAAGCCTTTTATCCAGCGGGCCAAGGCGCTGATGGACGAGCAAGCCATCGGCGAAGTCGAATTCGCGCTCTGCCACATGGCCTCGCCGATCCGCGCCCTGCTTTCGGGGGAAGAGGTCGATGCGTCCGAAATTTCTGGGCAGGACAGCGCCAGCCTCTTCGGCCCCACGCCCTCTACGTGGGCCGATCCTGCCATAGCCGAAGGCGGTTACGCCCACGCGCAAATATCGCACTCCTCGGGGCTGCTGTTCTGGCTGTCCGGGCTGCGCGCCGAGCGCGTCTTTGCCGCCATGAGCGCGCCCGGATCCGAGGTTGAGCTGTACGACGCGCTCACCGTGCGCTTTACTTCGGGAGCCATCGGCACGGTCAGCGGTGCCGGTAACGTGCCGACAGACCAGACCTTTCAGGTCGATGTGCGCCTGTTCGGCTCGGAGGGCATGTTGCTCATCGATTGCGAGCGCGCCCGCATGCACCTGCGCCGCCACGATGGCCAACACGTCGTCGAGGAGGTGGCCGAGGATGCAGGGGCCTACGAGTGCGATGGTCCGCCGAACAACTTCGCCGACTTGATCTTGGGCAAAACCGACGTCAACTGGACCCCAGGCGAAGCGGCCATGCGCGGGGTGGAAATGCTCGACGCAGCGTACCGCTCGGCCACTTCGGGCCGTGAAGAGCAGGTGTAACATCGGTCCTGTCTGCTTGCGGTAATGGCCTTTCTGCTCGACGTCATTGCCCCGATTTTCCTGCTCATCGGCTGTGGCTATCTGTTGGGGCGGCGGCGCTCTGTTGACCCCGCCCCCTTGGCTGATGTGGCCATATACATCTGTCTGCCCTTCTTGATGTTTGCGGCGCTGGTGCGCCACCCGGTTACCGGCACGGCGGCCGCCCAAACCTTCGCTTGGCAGGTTGGGATGTACGTGGTCAGTATGCCCGCCATCGCGCTCGTCGCGCGTCTCGCCGGCTGGGACAAACCCACCCGCAGCGCAGTCACCCTCTCCCTGCCCACGGTCAACATCGCCTCGTATGGCGTTCCCGTGGTGCTCTTCGCATTTGGCGACGAGGCACTGGCGATCGTCATGCTGCTCTTTGTGTACGGCAATGTTACGGCCGCATCGCTCGGCACCTATATCGCCGCTGGCGGGCGACAAAGTCCGCTGCAAGCGTTCAAGAGCATTTTCAGACTCCCGCTGATTTATGCCGCGGCTCTGGCCTTGGCTGTCAATGCCCTCGCCGTACCGATCCCGGTTTCCATCCTCGATGCGGCCGATCTGATCGGCAAAGCCGGCCCGATCCTCGCCATCATCCTCCTCGGAGTCCAAGTCTCGCACATCCCCCTCCGCGGCCGCAACTCAGCCGCCCTGTACGGCGGCATTGGCGCCAAGGTCCTGTTGGGACCGGCTATTGGCATCGGCCTGACGCTGCTCATCGGCGCGCAGGGCGCGGTGCGCGACGTGCTGCTGCTGTGCTCTTGCCTGCCTACGGCCATCAACGCCCTCATCCTCACGGTGCGCTTTGACGCGCGCCCCGATCTGCTCGGCGGCATTCTCATTGGCTCGACTTTGTGGAGCCCGCTCGGGCTATCGATTCTGCTCTATTGGATCGGCTAATGTAGGGGACGGTTTGAAACCGCCCCCTACCCGGGTGCGTAGCGTCAGTTAAAAATTTTTTGCGCGGCCCTTGACACTGTTTTACGCCCCCTCGTAACTAGATTTATAGGGCAACAATAAACTCTAAACTCTCGCGGTTGCATCGCCCCCGCGTGGGGCGTGGATTGAAACCAGGAGAATGAAAATGATAGGTGTACATCGCTTCGACATGCGCGGGACGCTGCGCATAGACGCCGAGGGAATTCTAGATGGTGGGTGCACCTATCTAGCTGCCGATGTGCAGCTCGAAAACACCCTATTCGCGCCGAGAGGAAGGGGCTGTGTCCCCGACTGAAGCTCGTCTTTGCAAGAGCTCAACGTGGCAAGAGGCCGTGGCGCGAAAATGACAACGCGCTGCGGCCTCTTTTTTTGTGAAAATGCTTGACATTGTATCAGGTGATACTGAACTTTTGTTCAGGTAAAGAAGGCACTAAACGGAACCGTAAAAATGAAGACTAACGACAAAACACGACACTTCAACACCGCCCACGGCGGTGCCAAGATGCGCGTTGCGACCAGGGCCGGCCGGGTCATCGACGCGCGACAGCGCTTCGCCGCTTTGCGGCGCGGCTTAGACAGCGGGGCGTTGCCGCCCACCCCGGGCGGACGGCAGCGGGTCTGCGCGACATTCACCAAGCCAACCAAGGACCTCATCGCAAGGAGCAACCACACTATGCGACGCGAGATCATCAACCAAGGACTGATGTACGTACTAATCAGCCTATTTGTATTCGCGATGATACCGCTCCTGCGCTTCCTAAGCTAATGGCTATTTGACGCGCAGCGGCATTGCGAAACGGCCTGGGGCAGCGGCGGCAACCGCTGCCCCAGGAATATCAACCCCCTCGACTTTAGGACACAGAGAACAACATGCAGAACCACAAGACAAACAACATGCAAAACCGCAAGGCAAACGTGTGCTCTCGGCTGTTCAATTGGCTGTATTGTTTGGGATCGGTGGCCTGTGCAGTCATCGGACCCCGCGTCCTATACGCTCACCAAGCGCCCGACCGCGCGCTCGACGCCGTGCGTATAGAAGGTGCCCGCCCGCAGATCGACGGCGTACTCGACGACTCGGTGTGGCAGCAGGCCCCGATTTTTACGGGTTTTGTCCAGCGCGAGCCAGAGGAAGGCCAGCCGGCGAGCGAAAAGACCACCGTACAGTTGGCGTACGACGACGAGGCGCTCTACGTGGGGATCATGGCCTATGATTCGGCACCCGAGCAGATCGTCTCGCGCTTGGTGCGCCGCGACCAGTGGACCGAAGCCGATTGGATTCAAGTTAGCTTAGACACGCATCACGACCACCAGACGGGCTATGCCTTTGCGGTGTATGCCGGCGGGTCGATCTACGACGCTGTAATCAAGGACTACGGTTGGGACAACGACACTTGGAACGGCGTGTGGGAATCCGCGCACGTCATCGGCGCAGAGGGATGGAGCGTAGAGTTTGCCATCCCGTTCCACAACCTCCGCTTTAGCAGCGGCGGGGACTGGGGTATCAACATCGCCCGCTACATCAGCCGCAAGAAGGAACAGGCCTTCTGGGTCATGGTTCCGCGCAAGGAGAGCGGCTCGGTCTCGCGCTTTGCCCACCTAGAGGGCTTGGCGGACATCGAATCTAAGCGCGCGCTAAAACTTTTGCCCTACTCGGTGGGCCGCTCCACTGTGGCGGATACGCGCGAATTATTCGGCAGCGCTGGCGCGGACTTGCGCTATGGGCTGTCGTCGAATATCTCGCTCAACGCCACGATCAACCCGGATTTCGGCCAAGTGGAAGCCGACCCGGCCGAACTCAATCTCTCGGTCTTTGAGACCTTCCAGGATGAGCGCCGCCCCTTCTTCGTGGAGGACGGCGAGGCGTTCGAGACTCCAATTGACCTGTTCTACTCGCGGCGCATTGGCCGCCAGCCGAGTTATCACTCGTTGCCCGACGGCTACGACGCCCTCAACGAGAGCGAGTCCACCACCATTCTGGGCGCGGCTAAGCTGACGGGCAAGACCGCGTCCAAGACCACTTTTGGCCTGCTGACGGCGCTTACCGCCAAAGAGTACGCGCGCGTTGAGACGACCATGGTGCGCGAGGTGTCCGGCGAAGAGTACCAAGAGCGCAGCGACTTTCTCGTCGAGCCGCGTACCCACTTTCTCGTCGGCCGCGTCAAGCAGGATCTATTTGCTGGCAACTCGCACGTCGGCCTCTTGGGCACGGCCGTGCAGCGCGACCGTGCGCGCGATGCCTATACCGGCGGCGTGGATTGGACCCTCAAGTGGCGCGACAACGGGTACACCTTCTGGGGCCAGTTCGCCGGCAGCCGCGCCACAGTGGATGCTCAGCGTCGCAGCGGTTTGGGCAATATGGCGGTTTTGAGCAAGAACAGCGGCTGGTTGCGCGGCGAGCTTTGGTGGGAGGCCTATTCGCGGCATTTCGAGATCGACGATTTGGGCTTCCAATGGCGCAGCGATTTCTACAACCCCTGGCTCTGGGTCCAGCTACGCAAGGAAGAGGACTGGGCCATCTTTCGCCGCAGTTTCTACAACTTCAACCGCTGGGGCACGTGGAACTTCGATCGCACCAACTTGCAAAACGGCTTTGACTTCAACACCCACCACCAGTTCAAAAACTACTGGTGGATCCACTTCGACTACTACCACATGTGGCGGTCCTTCGACGATCTCGATACCCGCGGCGGCCCCCTAATCGCGAGGCCGGCAAGTGACGGCTTTGAGATTGAACTGGAAAGCGACGACCGCTTTATGGTCAGCGGCTGGGTCGAGTACGAGTGGGACGGCAACTCGGCTGGCAGCACCCGCAGCGAGGTCTCCGGCAGCATCCGCATCCGGCCGACTTCGCGGTTCGAGATCAGTCTGCGGCCGCGCTATAGTTGGGGTTTTAACGATGCCCAATGGGTCGAAAACTTCGATGCGAACGCCGACGGAGAAGACGATCAATTCGTGTATGGGGAGTTAGACAGCCAAACCCTCGACCTGACGACGCGGGCCAACATTCTCTTCAGCCGCGACTTGAGCTTGGAACTCTATGTCCAGCCTTTTATTAGTGCGGGTCAGTACGCCAACTTCAAGGAGCTGGCCCAGCCGCGCTCCTACTCGTTTGTCGCGCATCCCGGCCCAGAGGAAAGCCCTGATTTTCGCAACCGCTCGCTGCACAGCAACGCCGTCCTGCGCTGGGAGTACAAGCCGGGCAGCACCCTTTTCGTCGTCTGGTCGCAGTTCCGCCACGACGACTCCGACTGGGGCGCGTTTCGCCCCGGGTACAACCTGCGGCGCAGCTTTGTGGACGAGGGGACCAACGTCTTTTTGGTGAAGCTCAACTATTGGTTGAATATCTAGGGCAGAGATTGCGCCTGATGTTACGCACCCGGGTAGGGGGCGGTTTCAAACCGCCCCCTACGGCCATCGGCCTCGTCGAATCAAGGGCGTCCTGCCCGCGATCCCAAAGAGAATCGGACCGAAAACCAACCACCGGCCACGTACTGCGTAACATCAGTAATTATCTTGTACTGGCTGGGGTGAGGAATCTGCGAAGGGCCGCCACAAGGGCGGCCCCTACAATCCATTTCGTAAATACCCGTAGGGGCGTCCCTTGTGGGCGCCCGATACCCTATTCTTCTAGAAAGCTCCACAGCGCGTCGAAGCGCCCTCCTTCAATCGGCTCTCGCAGCACCGAGTTGACGCCTTTTTCCGCCATGTAGCGCGGTGTAAACGCCAGCCCTTTTTGCAGTGCCGTGCGCTCTAGCCCCATTTGCCTGGGCCGCCAGCGCACCCGACAGCGGTCCAGCCGCTTTGCCAACCCCGCCATATCCCCCGCGTAGCACCACGTGATGATCATCGCCCCCAAGGCCACGAGTTCGCCGTGGATCCAAGTCCGTTGGTTGGCCGTCTCCAGCGCGATCCAAAACGGATGATCGCCGCTTTCCGTGGGGGCCTTTAGCTGCTGGCTATCGCGCTCCTTAATCCGCTGCGCGATGTTGGCCGCGCTTGCCTCTGTCATCCGCCCGTTGGCATCGAGTGTTGCGGCAAAAGAACTGGCGATCGACTCGTGATGGGCCACCTGCTGTGCCGCCAGCGCTGGGTCGAACGCCGCCCCTTGTCCCAACGCCGCCCGCCGCCGCCACTCCTCCAACCCGGCATGGCCGCAGAGGATGTCGCCCAGTCCGGCGGTGTGCAAGTAATCCGGTGCCTTGAGAACCACATCGACATCCACGAGCACGTATTGGCAATCTACCCACGGCCAGTCGTCCAAATCGCCCACGGTCTGATAGCCGTCCCACCGCGCCACATGGCTGTGGATGATTGCCCCAGAAGAGAGGATCGTCGGCACCAAGATTAGCTCGGCGTCCTTGTCCAAGGCCACGAACTTAGAAGCGTCTAGGGCCTTGCCGCCGCCCAAGCCGATGACCAACTCGATCCCGGCTGGCAATCGGTCGCTGAGGTCTTGCTGATGCGCCGAGTCCAGCCACTCGGCAAAGACCACGCCCGCTGGCTCGCGCACGAGGTATTCCTGGGCGGCTGCGTACGCGCTGGGCGTGGTGACAATCGCATACGCTGGCCAATGGGTGCTTTCTCGTTGCAACAGGCCGCGGGCGACGCGCATGTCGTATTCAGCAGCCGGTTTGCACTGGCGGCCCATGGACCAGCCTCGATTGGATTTAGGCATTTGCTCTCTTTCCCGTCGTAGGCAAAGCAAACTATTGCGTCTGTTATTGTGATTGCACAACAATATACAAGCCCTTTTTTCCCCGCCAACGCATCTTTCCGAGTACAAAACCTATGTCCACTGCCCATATCGCCCGCGTCCTCTCCACAATGGACGAGCCGTTCGTGCGCTACAAGATCCGCCTCAATGTCTCGGCCCGCCCGCCCAGCGAGCGCGAAATTCGCATTCTCCGCGCCGAGATCCGCGAATCGGTCTTGGTCCGCACTCTGTTGGCCGAGTTGGATGCTGCAGGCCGCATTTCCCTCCCGCCGATTCACCGCTGGCGCGGTGCCCATTGGGTGCTCTACATGCTGGCCGACCTAGGCTCCGCGCCCGGTGACCAGAGCCTCTGGGGCTTGCGCGACCAAGTTTGTGAGTGGCTTTTTGCTTCTGATCGCCCCGAGCCTGTCTGCGGCGCAATCGAGGGCAATGCGCTGTACTACTTGCTGTTCCTCGAGATCGACGATGGCCGCGCCGACGCCTTGGCCCTGCGCCTAGCGGGCAGCTTGCCCAAGGCGTTGGGCCGCAGTCCCGCGGCCTTCGGCGAGGCGCTCACCGCCCTGCGCGGCCTCGCCCTGCACGCCCGCCTCCGCGCCGACCAAGCCTCTGGCGATGCCGCCGATCGCCTCGCCGAGCACTTGCTCGCCCACCACCTCTACCAAAAGCCCAATGGCCAGCCCTTGAGCACGGACAGTGCCTCGTTGCACTATCCCTGCTACGAGCACTGCGACTTTCTCTTTGCCCTCAAGGTCATGGTCGAAGCTGGCCATCTAGCCGATGCGCGCTGCCGAGCTGCGCTCGATCTACTCAAGTCGAAGCAACTCGCCGACGGCACGTTCCCGGCCGAGCGCAAACACTACCGAGTCGGGCGCGTCGGCAAGGGCGACGATTCGCTCGTCGATTGGGGCCGCCCCAACCGCAGCCGGCCCAACCTCCACGTCACCTGCGATGCGCTCGGCGTGCTCCACGCTGCGGCTTCGACGTGAGCTCAGCCGAACGGCGAGCGGTTTTGAGTGCCAACTCAAAATGCCGATATTGTGCAATATCACTCCCCGCTTCACAGGTTGGCTGCCATGCGCTCTCTATTGTTGTTCTTCGCCCTCGTTCTTGCAGGCTGCTACGCGGCCTCGCTCGCGCCCGATCCCTTGGGCCACTTTGCCGCGCGCACCGACCATCTCCATCGCCTAGAGCCGCTCGGCGAGCGCATCTTGCACGGAGCTGCGCTCAGCTACGGGCCGCTCGACCACGAAGAACGCACGCGCCCACTTTTCTACGCCGTGTACTACGAGCTACACGATCTGCCCTACGACTGGCATCTGGCGTTGCTCGCGAATCTGGACCAGCACGTAGGGTACGGCTTGCCCCAAATTGACCTTGGTTTCAACTCCGCCGGCCAGCCCTATGAGGCGGCCATTGCCGATGGTCAGCTCGACGAGGCGATTGAGCGGCTCTGCTGGGGCTTGCAGCAGCTAGAGCGCCCGGTTTTGCTGCGGTTAGGCTATGCGTTCAAAAGCTCTTGGCGCGCCTATGACGCGACCAGCTACACCGAGGCTTGGCGGCGCATAGCGCAAACGCTGCGGGGTCGCTGGGGCTTGGACCACGTGGCACTGGTATGGACGCAGAAGGACGACGGCGGTCCCGATTACTTGGCGTATTATCCGGGGGATGAGTACGTCGATTGGTGGTCGATTGACGTGGCTGCGCCGCAAGATCTGCGCCGCAGCCGCGCCTTTGTCGAGGCGGCGCAGGAGCGCGGCTACCCCGTGCTCGTCGGCGTGGTCACGCCGGTTACTACTGATCTAGGCCAGGCCGAGCAGGCGTGGCCCCATTGGTTCATCCCCTTCCTCCGTTTCTTGCGCCACCATCCCAACATCAAGGCATTTACCTATATAGACTGGGACTGGTCGCAGGCGGAGCGCTTTATCGATCCCATACTCTTCGCGCGCTACCGCAGCGAGCTGATGAACCCGATTTACCAACACGCGGCCTCGCCCGGCGAGTTGCGCTGGAACCTAAATCTCGATCCCTAGCTTAGAGAAAGGACGCAGATGGATAAAATCGATGTGCACGTTCACGTCTTCGACCTGCCGAGCGAGCGGTTTCCCCGCCAACTGAGCAGCCTCGCACCGGCCGACCGCGCCTGCCCGATTGAGGCGCTGATAGCCGACATGGATGCTTCGGGCATCGACCGCGCCGTGCTGATCGAAATGAATGGCACCCAAATCGAGCAGCACGCCTATGTCACGCATTGCGTACAGACGTGGCCCGACCGCTTCACGGCGACGGGCTTGATCGACATGAACGATTCGGACCCGCCCGCTCGCCTGCGGGAGCTCGTCGCCGCCACTGGCATTGAGGGGATCCGGCTGGGGGCGTTAGGTGACCCGGCCGCTCAGCGGGCCGAGGACCTGGCGACCTATGCGGTCTTTGAGTGTGCGGACGAGTTGGGGCTCAACATCAACATTTACACTGGCGGAGCTCAGTTCCCCTGCATCGAACTGCTGGCCGCGGCTTTTCCCGGCGTGAACATTTCCCTCGACCACTTAGGCGTGATGCCAACCACGCCCAACGAGCCAGACCGGTGGGGCCGTCCCCGCTTTGACGCCGAGCCGCTGCCGCCGGCCAACTATCCGCAAGTGATGGCGCTGTCTCGCTTTCCCAATGTCTATGTCAAAATTTCGGGGGAATACGCGTTTTCCAAGGTGCCTTGGCCTTACGGGGATATGCAGTCCATGGTCGAGGATGTGTATCGGGCGTACGGCGCGGATCGGATGATGTGGTGTACGGATTCGCCGTGGATTGTGGTGGAGCCGGGGTATCAGAAACTGGTGGATTTGCTCGACTGCCATCTGCCGAATATCTCCGCAACGGAGAAGGAGATGATTATGGGTGGGACAGCGATGAAGCTGTGGTTTAAGGGGCGCTAACCTATTCCGTACGGAAGCTGAACGGATGAATCGGTATTCTGTTGGCTACAGTGAGCGCACGGCTCGGTTCTTCCAAGAGCGCACAGCCGACACGCACGCTCAGTTTCTTCTGGAATACCTTGTACCTGGGATGGCTCTCTTGGACGGTGGCTGCGGACCTGGGACAATAACCAAAGGACTCGCGGAGATCGTGGCACCTGGGCGCGTCTTAGGGGTGGACAGAGAGCAGAGTCAAATCGATCTTGCTCAGCGCCTCGCCGATGGATTCCCTACAATCGAGTTCAAAACGGACGACCTTTGCAGCCTGACTGCTGATGACGAGTCATTCGATGTCGTCTTCGTTCACGGAGTCCTAGAGCACATCGCTGACTCAGAGCAAGCTATCTCTGAGATTCGCCGAGTACTGAAATCGGGAGGGCTAGTAGGCTCAAGACACGCCGACTTCGGAGGATTCCTACTTGAGCCTACGCCTGAGCCGCTTGGGAAATTTTCGCAGTTATTCATCGAACTGATGAAACGAAATGGCGGAGATCCGTACTGTGGACGTCGCCAGCCAGGACTATTCCGCAAGGCAGGATTCGAGATTGTCAAGGTTTCCGCGTCGTATGACTGTTGGACGCCGGATGCGGAGTCCACGCGGAGAAACGCGCACTTTCTGGCGGAGTTGTGCGGCGACTCTGAATTCTCGGATCAGCTTGTGGAATACGGACTAACGGATAAACGGGTCTTGGCTCAACTAAAGTCATCATTCCTCACGTGGGGCGAGATGCCAGAGGCGTTTGCCGCAGAAGCGTGGGGCGAGCTGGTCGCCAGAAAAGCGTGAGTTCGGGGTAGGCGGATGGGGCTGAGGGTAGATTGCGGAGCGGTGCGATGAAACGCACGGAGCTATTGCCCGTTTCCGGCAGCGGCCTGTGCGATCTGAGCCGGACGCGGCTCGCGGATTACCTTACCACTACTGCCGGCGACCAGGAGGTGCCGGTGACCGATAAGGCGTGGAACGAGCGGCTTTGCGCGTTGGGGTTCATGGTCGAGCGGGAGGACGGACCGCCTGCCTGTACGATTGACGTTGCGCCGAGGTTCGGCACCGAGGCCGAGGAACACCTGAAGCGGATAGGGATTTTGCTATGAGTCAAGTATTCGATTTCGATAATCTCGTCGAGTTGTGTCGGCGAACCCACGAGGAAACACAACGCTCGGCGGCACGAGCTATTGATCACTCGCTTGTGGCGCGGAATTGGCTGTTCGGCAGGTATATCGTCGAGTATGAACAGCATGGCGCGGATAGGGCGGAATACGGCAGTCAACTCTTGGCCAAGATCGCCAGTCGTCTGCAAAGGATCGGGATAAAGGGCAGTTCGGTGACCCGTTTGAAGCTCTACCGACGTTTCTACCAGAAGCAGAAGGAAATTGGTCCGACAGTGTCGGACCAATTGGCATCCTTGGCGTCCGTTGACGGAACTCCTGCAATTCGACCGACAGCATCGGACGAATCGATTCCTTTGGAAAACACAATTGTCCTGCTCAAAGATCGGTTCTCCCTCGGCTGGTCCCATTACGTCACCCTTCTGACCATCGACAATCCCGAGGAGCGCCGCTTCTACGAGCTTGAGGCCGCGGGTAACGGCTGGAGTGTGCGTGAGTTGGAACGGCAGATCAATAGCTCCCTGTACGAGCGGCTCGCACTCAGCCGCGACAAGGAGGAAGTGCGTCGGCTTGCCAGCGAGGGTCAGGTGGTCGAAAAAGCATCGGATCTGATCAAGAATCCGCTGGTGCTGGAGTTTCTCGGGTTGGAGGAAAAGCCCGGCTACTCAGAAAGCGAGTTGGAAACGGCGATTATCGACCGGCTTCAGCACTTTTTGCTGGAGTTGGGTAAGGGATTTCTGTTCGAGGCGCGGCAGAAGCGGTTTACTTTCGACAACAATCATTTCCGCGTGGATCTCGTTTTCTACAACCGGCTCCTGCGCTGCTATGTTCTGATTGACCTCAAACGCGGCGAATTGACCCATCAGGACTTGGGTCAGATGCAGATGTACGTCAACTACTTTGACCGCTATGTGAAGACTGACGACGAACTTCCGACCATCGGTATTGTGCTCTGTGGCCGCAAGAACGATGCCGTGGTTGAGCTGACGCTACCGGAAGAAGCCAATATCTACGCGTCGAAATACCAACTCTATCTGCCATCGAAACAGGAACTTGTAGCCCAACTGGAGAGCATCCAGAGAGAGTTGAACTATCGGGAAGGCGAAGACGGTGAATAGCGGGCAAGGGACAATGGACAGCGCCCTTGGAAATGGACGCCGTGCGCTAGCGGAAGACTATGTCTTCGCAAGGAGGAAAACAATGACCCAACTTCTACAGGAGGCCTTTGAGCGAGTCGCCAAACTCCCGCAAGAAGAACAGAATAAATTTGCGCGTTTTCTGCTAGCCGCACTAGAGTCGGACCAGCGTTGGGCCGAGTTGTTCGCGCGACCCGAATCGGAGGATTTGCTGGAGCGACTATCCTATGAGACCTTGGCAACCCGTCAAGCAGGACGGACTCAGCCAGTCGATATAGAAAAGTGGTAGATGTGATTCGTTTGCACAGATGAGCTTCTGGGATGCATATAGACGCCTCCCGGAACACGTTTGATGGCCAGTTCGCGAGTCCCAAAGGAGTACTATTCTAAAAAATGCTGATACCAGACCATGAGACAGCTACAGATTTCCTCAATTACGAAGCAATCTCCCGTACTGTTATCGAATTACTAAAGAATAATAGTCAGCAGGCACTATCAGTAGGGATTCATGGCGATTGGGGAGCAGGTAAGTCAAGTATACTCAAGATGATCGAGTCAGGGCTTTGCCAAGACGAGAGAGTTGCCTGCCTTTGGTTCAATGGATGGGAATTTCAAGGCTTCGACGACGCGAAAGCCGTTCTGATCGAGTCGACAATCACTGAGCTGTCCCGCCAACGGCCGAATGTAGACAAGGTCAAGGAACTCAGCACACGCCTGATAAAGCGTGTAGACTGGCTCAAGTGGGCTAAGCGGGGCAGCGGCATTGCGTTAACGCTCACAACTGGATTGCCTTCTCCCGATCAGATTGAGGCAGTTGTAGGTAATCTGAAGTCATTGATTGGTAATCCTAAGGCCATATCGCAAGAGGAAATTCAGGCTAAGCTCGAAGAAGCGATGTCATCTCTGAAGCCGGCCGAGGATGCCCATGTCACGGAACAAATCCACCAATTTCGGGAAGACTTCGGCAATCTACTGGCTGAGGCCAAAATTGATCGACTCGTCGTCTTGATCGACGATCTTGATCGCTGTCTCCCTACAACGGCAATTGATACGTTGGAAGCGATCCGATTGTTCCTATTTGTGCCGCGTACGGCCTTTGTAATCGGTGCTGATGAGGCAATGATCGAATATGCGGTACGGCAGCATTTCCCAGAACTGCCCGCAGCCTCCGGACCGATGCCTTATGCACGGAATTATCTCGAAAAGCTTATCCAAGTACCATTCCGCATTCCAACGCTAGGGATACAGGAGACCACAATCTATGTGACGCTCTTGTTGATTGAATCTCTGGTAGGTACAGAACACGAGGGTTTCCAACAGTTGCTCCGCACAGCCAAGACTAGTCTCAACAAACCTTGGCTGGGATCGGGAATCAGATCGTCAGATGTCGAAGCAGTAGAGGCACAACGCAAAACCGAACTCGGTGAGACATACGTCTTGTCTCAACAAATTGGCCCGATTCTCGCAGAGGGTAGCAAGGGCAACCCAAGGCAAATCAAGAGGTTCCTGAACTCCTTACTTATCAGACACGCGATTGCGGATGCCCAAGGGTTCGGAGACTCGATCAATCAGGCCGTATTGGCCAAGCTGATGCTAGCTGAACGATTCCAACCGGACTTTTACGAGTACATCGCCGGACGGGTGATGGTTGCGAAGGAAGGGGCGGCAGAAGAGCTGAGATTGCTCGAAGAAAAAGCAACGAGAGAGGACAATGTAGAGACCTCTGCGAAGAAGGATAAGAATGGAAAGGAGACGACAATCGATCTCTCGCTAGACGAAGCAACCAAGCAGTGGTTGGAACGAGAGTGGCTGAAGCGCTGGTTGCGGATTGAGCCAGCGTTAGCGGGGCGTGATCTACGGCCATATGTCTTTATTGCGCGCGACAAACGTATGATTGTTGTCCCGGAACTAGGCGACTTAGATAGGTTAATCGAGAATCTCTGTGGACCGGAGATAGCAGTGCGGAGCGTTGAGCCCGAGGTAAAGGCACTTTCAGAGAACGATGCCGATCAGGTGTTCGTTTCGCTCAGAGAGCGAGTACTAAGTCAGGGAGATTTCACGGCCCAGCCATCAGGCTTCCACGGGATGAGCATCGTAGCGAAGCACCATCCGATCTTCCAGTCGGAAGTGTTGAGTGTCCTCGACGGAATCGCGGATAGGGAGCTTGGTATCTGGGTTGTGAGGGGCTGGAACGAAATATTGACTGAATCGGCTGCGAGGGAACGACTACACATCCTGATGTCGCAATGGGCAACTCAAGATGAGAATAGCAGCCTCAAGAAAGCCGCGGAGCTATCCCTCAGTAGTTTGAGCAAAGGGACGGGATGATATGGGAACTTCAGGACTTTCAAGTGGCCCCAATTCGAACACACCGCTTGTGCCAACGTGGCTTGATGAGCCGGATGCAGAAGCGGTGCCGGGCGTGGATGTTGTTCCATCGGGAGACACAGGAAATCAAGGCGATCAGACGGACGACATCGACGCTCCAGGAGATCAAGATAATCAGAATGATACATCACCACGACCGGCAATTGAGCCTGCCCCGCAGCCGGCTCGATTTCGAGTTGCACGGAGGAATTTTTCGTCATTTGCGCGATCGGGCGGCAACGACCGAGGGGCCCTACGGCGCGCCGTACGCGACTATGTACGCTCGGGAACCGGCGGAAGCAGAAGGGCAACGCGGCGGGTGGGTGCCTCACGTGTGGCTGCCGGGGGAATGTTCAATATCCTCCGAGGATTTCAGCGGGACGGCATTGACACGACCCTGCGGCAGCATAATCTGGAGAATCTGGTCGGACGCCCAGTTGTGGATGTATTTCTTGGGCTTACTGATGTCATTTGCCCAGATGGCGGATCAATCGATGAAGGGATCGCACGCGATGCTTGGCTGGAAACAATTGCCGATCTAGACCAACTCGGGATTGAGAACTTAGATGGCCTGTCAACCGAACAGCTTCAGGAAGTCTTCCTGACATTCGCCGCACATGCGATCGAGACGCGGCTGTTTCAGGATATTGGAACAAACGGATTCCGAATGGCTGCTGATCTCTCGGCTGTCGAGGCATTCGAAGCTCAGCTCCATGATTACATCCGACGTGCGATGCGCGATGCTTTTTCGTCCGATCTCACTGATTTGCCCAGTTTGTCGGACCAATATATCTCAAGCATCGTGGATGAGACATACCAGAATGCTTGGGATATTCTTAGCGCATGGGGTGACATCGAAGAATGAGACGACACAGCATCATAGCACGGCTAGGGCCGACAGACACATCGCAAATCAGGGTTCAAGAGCGTGGCTCTGAGGTGACAGAGCTTCGTTTCATCGACAGCGACGGACGGCTTGGTTTCGGGCTCGGGCAAATGATTGATCAGTTAGGCGATCTCTCCATACGTCCGACAAATACCGCGCTCGATTTGGGCTTACTAGCTGCAACAGTAACGGCGGCTGACACGCGGATATCGCGAGCGAGCGAGTCCCAAGATAGCTGGACACGCGAGATTGATCTGTATGTGCCCGTGGTAAATCTGGAACTCTGGGAAAATGAGAGCACCCTAATCATAAGGATGCTGAATTTCCTTACGGGAGATCGTTGGCGCATTTTCTTTCGAGCACGTCATCGAGACTATCAGCAGATCATAAAGCCCGAGACGGAGCAGGGCCGCCCGACATTCGACAGCCTGTGTCTGTTCTCGGGTGGGCTCGACAGCTTCGTTGGGGCGATTGACCTGCTGGCAGACGGCGCGAATCCGCTCTTCGTCAGCCATTATTGGGACACAAGCACCAGTTCGCAAAAAATATGCGCTGAGCGGCTGGGAAGCGTGTATGGGGATTTGGCAACCCGACATGTGCGTGCGCGTGTGGGCTTCCCTGATAGTCTTATCCAAGGATCTGAACCCGAGAAGACCACCAGAGGCCGTTCGTTCCTGTTCTTTGCGCTGGCGGCGCTAGCCGCTAGCGGTCTTGACAGGGATATGACCGTGTACGTACCAGAGAACGGTCTTATCGTCCTGAATGTACCGCTTGACCCGTTGCGGATAGGTGCTTGGAGTACACGCACGACGCATCCCTTTTACATAGCAAGGTGGGCAGATCTGTCGCGCCACCTAGGTATAGCAATCTCTTGGCAGAACCCATACCGCTTTCGGACAAAAGGCGAGATGCTGTCTGAGTGTGCGAACAAGGCCTTCCTTCGGAGTCATTTGGAAACGACAGTATCGTGCTCGTCGATCACGAAGGCGCGGTGGAAAGGACTGGCTCCCCAACATTGCGGCCATTGTGTTCCATGTCTGATACGACGCAGCGCAATCAAGCACGCATTCGGAAATGACCCAACGCCGTATACGTTAGTTAATCTGTCTGCTCAGACGCTGAATGCAAAGCGATCCGAGGGCGAGAATGTTCGGTCTTTTCAATTGATGGCGCGACGACTAGCACAGCGCCCGGAACTAGCTCAAATCCTGATACGAAAACCTGGTCCTCTTTCCGATTATTCCGATCAAGAGATTGCCGACTACGCGGCTGTCTTTGCACGCGGAATTGCGGAAGTTGAAGCAGTTTTGAGTGGTGTTGCGGTTCGGCCGTTATGAAGGGAATTGAGCCAATACGAGGATTTGATTTTCACTGTCACGTTGATCTTTATTCCGATCCTACCGGAGTGATCGCAGCGTGCGAGAGAAAAGGGATCGTTACGCTTGCCGTTACAACAACACCGAAAGCATGGCTTCAGAACCGACGGTGGACGAAGGGAAGTCGGTATGTATTTCCGGCGCTTGGTCTCCATCCTGAACTCGTCGGCGAACGTCACCACGAGATAGCGTTATTGGAAGAGCATATGAAGGAGAGCCGCCTGATCGGAGAGATCGGACTTGATGGCAGTCGGCAGTATCAAAAGAGCTGGCAGGCACAAGTCGAGGTCTTTACACGAGCCTTAGTCGCTGCTCAGCATCTTGGTGGACGTGTTCTCAGTATCCATAGCCGCAGGGCTGAAAGCACGGTGGTGGAATTGCTAAAGGAGTACACGACTGCTGACCGCGTCTTGCCGATTTTGCACTGGTTCTCGGGATCTATAACCGTTGGCCACAAGGCCGCGAGTATAGGCTGTTACTTCTCAATCAACCAGCATATGCTTGAACACGAAAGGGGACGTAGGTTCGTGAAGAGCCTACCAGAGGATCGGGTCCTCACAGAAACAGATGCTCCATTCACCTCTATGGGTGATCGCAAGAGTGAGCCAGCCGATGTTATCATGACCACCGAACGTCTAGCTGTTGCAAGAGGCGTTTCCGTGGGTGATCTGAAACGTATACTGCGGTCTAATGCGATGCGAGTCTTCTACTTTATAGGGCTCGGTCAGACATAGGGTTACGATAGATCCAATTGGGAAATGAGCATTAGCATACGTAACGAGGAACTAAAGTTACACCATGTTCCCCTCCGCATCTTCATCAGCAGCGTACAAACAGCCAGAGTCGCGGCCAGCCTGGGGTCAAGCTGAGGTGCAAGTCGGGGTGCAAGTTAGGGTGCAAGTCGGGGTACAAGTCGGGGTCCAAGCTCGGGTCCAAGCTCGGGTCCAAGCCTAAGAGAACCTAGGGAGAAAACTAGGGAGAAAACTAGGGAGAAAACTAGGGAGAAAATCTTGGCCCTGATCACCGCTGACTCCTCAATCACCACGGCGGAACTGGCGAACCGACTCGGGATCACGGCAAAGGGAGTCGAGTGGCAGATCGGTAAGCTGAAAAAAATGGGCGTCCTTGAACGGATCGGGCCCGCCAAGGGAGGCCATTGGAAAGTAGTGAATACGAAGGATGAGTAAGGTCGGCCAGCGGGAAATACAAACCCAGCGGTACTCGGCGACGACAAATTTCTCGTGAAGGCACAGATCGCGTCCACTGCGCGTCCAAGGCTGGTCAATCGTCGCGGCGCAAGCGCTCGCGCTGCATCCATTCTTGCATGACGTGCTCGGAGCGGTCCAACAAACGCAAGTAACCGCCCTGTATCTCGTTGCGAACCTTCCCGGCCTTCGGCGGTTTGTTGGGCACTGCGTTGTAGCGCCCCCTAGCCTGAGTCACCGTCCGGCCCTTGATGTCCAGCGCGACCGTCAGCACGTGCTCCCGTTCCTCAGTTTCTTCTTGCAGCGCGCAAATCGACCAGATCGCGGTGTTGCCGTCGGCGCACTGGTCTGAATACGAGACCACGCAGTGGTGCATTGCCCGGCCTTCGGCGGCCAGTTCCCAACTCGACAACAGCTCCTGCACTGTCCACCGCACCTTGCCCAGTTCGTCCGTCTCGTCCTCCAACTCCCACTGCCGCATTCCACACGGCTGCCAGGATTGAAAATTGACGTATTCCTCACGGCTCAAGTGACCGTGCCAAGCCTCGACCTGGCGCAGGAGTTTGGTGGCGCTGCGGCCCTTCATGGTGAAGTTGGGCTGCGGCGGCGGCCCTTCCTCCACACCGCCGCCCTCCTGCACAGTGCGGCGCGGGGCAAATTTCATGTTGTGGACATAGTCGACGATCGGTCCCACCCAAGTCGGGTCCATCATCGCGTTGTTGACTAGGAAAAGCACCACCGAACTCCAGAACTCGTCGTTTTCGAAATTGCGCCCTAGGCGGGTTTTGAGGATCGCCTGCGTTAGAGTCCCATTGCCGCCCATGCTGATGACCTGCGCCCAGCGCATGCCCTTTTCGATGTTGCCTAGCTGGGGCGAGCGCTGAAAGAGATGGGCCATGCGCCGCGTCAGTTTGATGGGCGCGTCCAGGTCGCGGATACTACCGCCAGAGGCCATGTGCATAAACCACTCCTGTTGCCGCAAACCCTGCTCCTCGACGCCCTCGAACCAAGCCGCGACCATGGCAGTGGGCACTGGGTAACGCGCCAATAAATAGCACGCCAGCGAGAAGACTTGATCGCTGCGCCGGGGATGGCCGTCTTTGGGGGAGACGCAGCGCCACTCTTCTAGAGGGCGAATCCAGCGGCGGTGGTGATGGGCCAAGGCCAGAAGACAGTGGGTTAGGTGTCGGTAATGACCTGGCTTATAGATGCTCTTGGCAGTTATCACATTGATGAAGCCATCGACGTGCAGAATCAGGTGCCGGAACGCCTTGTGTGCCTCTGCGTCTTTCCCGAGCCATTCTACGACGAAGCCCTTCCAGGGGAGTTCGCCGGCGGCGAGTTGCTCCAGGGTCTGCCGGCGTTTTTCTGTCAGCGGGCGCTTAGGCGCTAGTGCCTCGGCCAAGTGGCGCTCCAGCCAGTTAGCGGGCTGCTCCCGATCTAGGCCGTCGTCCATGCCGCTGAGCCGACACCAGTTCTGGTAGGATGAGAGCGATTCAAAGCCCACCTTGGCCAGCTCCTCCCAAGTCGGGACGACTGTTGTATCGGCTGCGGTTTGCGTCAATCCTGTCAACTGGCAGACTCCTCTATTATTACAACCTGACCTAAGTATACGACAGTAGAGCAGTATGAGATGCTTCGCTTCGCTCAGCATGACAGCAAGGGGCGTCATCACCAGTCATGCTGAGCGGAGCGCAGCGGAGTCGAAGCATCTCAAATCTCCCATGCTGGATTACTGTCGTGTACTTAGCAACCTGACAAAGACGGCCATCAATCAGCTATAATGTCAAGTAGAGACCCATTCATTACTATAGCAGAATCGGTCGTAACACGCCGTTGCACGTATTTACCAAGCCAGCTAATTTTCATCTCAACGCAAAAGGAGAGCTAGTGGTGTCAGAATACAAGGTTTTGCTCATCGGTGGACGCGGCACGATTGGCTCGGGCTTGCGGACCTATATGCCGCGACTCGATCCGCGCTACCGCATGGTTTCCGTGGATTT
>JAPPEF010000251.1 GCA_028875335.1 Gemmatimonadota bacterium | reverse complement strand
TGGCATTGGGCACTTTGAGCGGCGCTAGATTGGCGAGGGTGGAATCATTGTTGGCGTTGCCCAGATAGGTCAACTTCCCGTACGGATGTGCCCGCCGCAGATCCCAGTCGGCAATGCCCGCAAAGTGTTCATCGTAGCACCACAGATCGAGGCTTGGATCGTCCGTCTGGTAATAGACCACGGGATAGATCCGCTCGGACCGAGCCAAGAGCCAAAAAGAGACTTCAATGACGAGCGAGGTAACGGCCAAACTGACAACTACCAACAGCAGCTTACCGCCAATCTCGATTCGGTCCATTTTTAATGATTAAACCGCTGGGACAATCGGGTCGAGTTGTATCTATTCCCCCACCAGCCTAGCCGCGCCCTTCCGCGGTCAATTCCCGACCCAACTTTTCGATGTTATCGTCGAAATAGCGCACCTCATCTTCGTACGAGGAGCGTAGGTCTTTCAACCAACGCCCGAACAATTCTCGCTCGCTCTCCTTGCGGATATTAGCTCGTATCTGCCTCTCGCGTTCTTCGTAGGAACGTGCTTCTGATTCTCGCCGACCGAGAATTTTGGCAATAGAATAGGAAGGTCCGACCTGAATGGGACCGATGAGCGAACCGATTTCCCTCTCAAAGGCCGCTGTGACCAAATCCCCAAAGCGCGCCGTCTCGTACCAGTAGAGATGGTAGTGCCCCTCTGTTTCGCTAGCGCCCGGCCGCAGACTGCGGGTGCTGGCCAGTTGCCGCATGATGTACTCTTCGGCCAACTCTTTTGGACTCGATGCCGTAGCTATTTCCTCTAGAACCGTCTCTACTCCGCCCCGCTCGTCCAACCGCTGGCGGAGCCATTCCAGAACCTCGAGATCGTCGTCCATTTTCCGCAACGCCCGTACCTCCTCCGTCAGGTCCCGCCCGGCCTGCTGCTTTTGTTTCATCTTGGTGAGCAGGTCGATCAAAGGAGGAGCCCGGCGGAAGATGCCGCGAATCTCGGCGAGCAGTGCCTCGGCCTCACCCTCGCTGGCCAACTGAATCTCTACCACGTTCACCTCCGAGGCGGTCCGGTACTGATCCTTGGTTTCTTCGTAGTAATCGAGTAGCTCTTGTTCGCTTATCTCCTCGTCTATCGCAGTGGCAATCTGGCGCATGGTCACAATCAGCACCTCTTCTTCCTTGCGCTTGACCCATTCTTCAAGTTCGCGGTCGAGCTCCAACTTATCCGCCTCCATCCACATGAGTTGCGGGATTACTACGTCGCGCTCCAAAAAATGGGCCACTCTCGCACTGTCGGATACATCTCTGCCTTGGCGAATGAACGGAGATTGCAAGATGGCTTCCCCGAGCGTGATCTGTCCCCCCGCATACCTGAAGAGCGGCATCTCGGCGGCACCTTCTGGAATCTGGAACGTCTTTTTGCCGGTCTCCAGATCCTCCCGACCGCTGCGCAATATTTCCATCAGAACGCCCAAGCCGTGCGGATCCGGCGTCAATTGGAACTGCTCGGCCAGCGAATCTGCATACGACTTTTTGCGAGCATCCAACCGCTCTTCAGACAGTGTCTTAAAAAGAAAATCCCTAGTTTGCTCGTAAGTCCCTTGCAACTCGTTTAGGACCTTGAAAATTTCGTAACCTTGGGGGACGGCTATGGGCTCTGATATTTCCCCTACTTTGAGACTGAAGAGTACATCGCGCACCAGTGGGACGGCGTGGAAGCGGCTGTAATACATGGGTTTCACGCCTCCGAGCGAAGCCGTGCGCGAATGGGTCGAAAATTCGCGCGCTACTTCCTCAAAGGGAGTGCCGGCCCGCAGAGCTGCCATCGCCTCCTCGGCGCGCTCCTGAGTGGGTACGACGATATGGGCGATTTTGATCCAGCGTTCCCAGTTTTGCTCGGCAAACACGCTCCGCATTTCCTCCTCGGTGATGACAACTTGGTTATCGACAGCGCGCTGCTCGATCTCTCGTATCAGCCGCCGCCGCAAAGCCGTCGCCACTTCGCTGACAAACGCTGGACTCCGGTCTAATTTGCCGGCGCGCGCTTCGCGGAGAATGAGCGTCCGATCGATCAGCGACTGCAAGTATTCGCGGACCTTTGCGCCGCCCTCCTGCTCGCTCTTGGCCCACTCGGCCACATTGTCAATCAGGTAACGTATATCCCGATCCGTGATCACCTCTTCGCCTACCTGGGCCAGCGACAATGCCTCCTTTTGGCCAGTCGGCTCCTGCTCCCCACAGGCGACGAGCGCCGCAATGCCCAGCGCGCTCCACATCGACAACTTTCGCAAGTACATATTCTCTCCTATTAACGTGGCCATAGCAGCGCCCGCGCCGCGTCTATGCGCGGATACACGGTCTCTCCCGGGGCAAAACGCCGTTCCTTAGACGCGATGATGTGGATGGACGCCCCGGCCCAATCCACCCATAAAATCCACGCGGCCCCAGCGTCCTCAACGACGCGCACCACCCCCGGCACGTGCCCCCCTTCAGGCGCGATGTCCTCCGGCCGGACGCCGAGCAGCATCTCGCCAGTCCCATTCAGCGCCGGCATTCGCTCGGCTTCGTTTGGGCCAATCCACGCATCCCCGCGCCGCTGAACGCTGAGGATGTTGATCGCAGGTTGCCCCAATTGGCGCGCTACTACGGGCGAGACCGGCTGGCGATAAATAACCTCCGGGCTGCCCTGCTGCAAAATCCGCCCCTCGGCCAGCACGGCGATGGAATCGCCCATGGACAGGGCCTCGGCTTGGTCGTGGGTCACGTAGATCGCCGGAATGCCTAACTCCTGCCGCAACAAGGCCAGCTCTAGGCGGAGGGACTCCCGCAACTTGGCGTCCAAATTAGTCAACGGCTCGTCAAAAAGAAACAGTCGCGGCCGCCGCACAATCGCCTGCCCAATGGCCACCCGCTGCATCTCCCCACCCGACAGACGGGCCGCGGGCCGGTCGAGCAACCGCTCAATCTTCAACAGCTCTGCCGCCCAGCCGACGCGCTGGTCAATCTCATCGCGCGCAAGCTGCTGGCGCGGTGCCTTGAGCGGAAATTCCAAGTTGCGCCGCACGCTCCAGTCGGGATACAAAGCGAAGTGCTGGAAGACCAACGCAATGTCGCGGTCGGCCGGTGGCCAGTGTGTCACCTCTTCGCCGTCCATCTCGACCTGACCAGCGTCGGGCGGGTCTAACCCGGCGACGATCCGCAGCAGCGTGGTCTTGCCCGCGCCGGTCGGCCCCAGCACCACCAGCATCTCGTCAGCCCCCAGCGACAGGTCAATGCCAGACAGAACCTCGGCCTTGCCAAAGCTCCGCGTCACTCCTTTTAGCTGCAACCAAGACATCTTAGAATGTATTCGCTTCGTTGGAAATATCGACCGTGCACAATAAGCCGCTTAACTAACGCGGCGGAACGGTCTTTGATTTCGATCTGAAGCGTATGTTGGGGAAGAATAGGGCCAAGCGCAAGCTATCGGCTGCACCTAGTCCTAGGTCGTGCGGTCAACACGCCGATAGAGAAGTAGCAAAAGGAGCGGGCGCGGAGATCGGCAGCATCCCTCGCGCCTGCTTATGTTGAATCAATCGTCCACATAGACCGGCGGGGGCAGCCCCTCAAGCGAGCAGAAAGGAACCTCGTCGGCGACGGGTTTCGCGGCTGTTGAAAGACCAATTGAGACACCCACAGAGTAGGGATCGGCCGCTGAAAGCTCAACGGAGTAGCCTAGATCGCTCAACGCTCCAAGCGTTATGGATGAAATTCTTTCGTTATCGATAAATGGTGACATAATCTCAAGTGGTAAAACACTATTGCGCCAATGTGCTCCATCTTGTTCGGTCGGGACTTTTGCACCTTGATATTTTGTGCCCCCGGCTTGATCAAAAGCCGCAATAGCTTGCGGCCCGGCAAAATGAGTATCGGCATTTAGACCACGAAGCATTCCGCTATCGTGCCAGATAGTACCGATCCCCAAAACGTGTCCTATTTCATGAAGTCCTCTAACCTCTCTCAGCCACACATCAGAAAGCTCTTGGTCAATTCCGATACAACCAATAATTGGCAAAGAGTTTGAACGCAATAGACGAGGCCCTCCATAGCCTGATGCGTGTTGATCATAAGAGTTTATTCCGGAATACTTCGTCACATAAATCCGTAGATCATCTATCTGTTCGCCGGCAGGTATTTCAATCGAATGTTCGCCACATTCTCCGGACCATGTATCAGAAAATTCGTAATCTGGAAGATCATTCAGTATCGCTGCTTCCCAACGCTTCGCAATGCGGTACCATAGGTCTTGTTCCCATTCTGTGAAATCGTCAAGGAAGACTAAGTCGAGACTGAAGGGGGTTTCCGTGAGAGATGAAAAAGATAGAATGACATTACGACGTTTAAGCACCGGGATATGTTCATTGATGGAGGCTTCACTTAAAGGATTACCCCGAGCATTTAGCTCAAACAAGTGAGGCAACGCTATTAATGGCGATATGTCTGAAACATTATTCCAGTCGAGATTTATATTTCGTAAATTGGATAAGTTAGCCAATGGCATGAGATCAGAAACCTGATTGTCAGGAAACTCTAACTGTCCTAGCCGAGTTAAGTTAACCAATGGAGTAAGATCAGATACCTGATTGTAACCAATGAATAAATTATACAGCTTGGATAAGTTAGCCAATGGCGTGAGGTCAAGATCAGATACCTGATTACTAGAAATATCTAACGATTCCAAATCAGTTAAGTTAGCCAATGGTGTGAAATCAGAAATATGATTGTTATGAAGATATAAGCGTTGCAGCTTGGATAAGTTAGCCAATGGAGTGAGATCAGATACCTGATTGTTGCCAACTCCCAATACTATTAACCTCGTCAGATTTTGCAAAGGGGTAATATCCGTAACCTGATTGATACTAATAAGTAAACTTCGTAGCCGAGTTAAGTTAACCAATGGAGTAAGATCAGATACCTGATTAAGACCAATCCATAAGAAATCCAACCGAGTTAAGTCAGCCAATGGCGTAAGATCAGAAATTGCATTGTTTTGAATTCTCAACTTCGTTAGATTATTCGCTGTTTCTAAGCCTCTAAGGTTCTTAATCCCTAAGCTATTTCCATCCCAAAGAATTGTTAGAGTATTCATATCTGCTTGCGTGATCGTCTCACCGGGATTCTTGTTTAGTTCCTTTTCTATATATGTTCTCAGAGCTGTATCTGGGATAAAAATCCCATTAGACGGTGAGGAGTCCGAACTGGACGAAACTGAGGAACTGTCAGGAGACGAAACCGAAGAGCTATCGGACGCGGTATCCTCGTTCGAATCTTCAGAGTCTTGTAAGGCACCGAAAAAGTCGCAGAGGGTACAGTCGTCGTCCGTGGCCTTGCCTGCGGGTGCGGTCGGCGGTTGCTCTTTTGAGCAGGAGAGGACACAGCATAGGACGAAAAATAGGACGAAGCACAGCATGGGAAGTTTCCTTAAAGGGAGAGTTCGGTATAAGCGTCGTCTAATGAGGGTCTTCCGTTGTTGGCAGCCCGAACTTGCTCAGCCTATCTGATCATGGGCACTAAAGTATATAATTCCCATGAAAAAGCGCCAATAAAATATTACAATACGGAGTTCTTATTTTGGGGTATTTTTGTTTGAGATAGGAGACTATATATGGTCTAAATTATAAAAAGGGCCATATATAGTCTTTTTTAGAGCCGCTCGCCATTCGCCGGATCGAACAACAGTACTACAGCAAAGTCCAAGCCCAAGGTCGTGCCCACGGCCACACCCTCCCGATCTGCCACCCGCATAACCAACCTACCGCACTCGGCCTGTAGATGGATGTAGCGGCACGCGCCTTGGTATTCGTCGCGCACCACCTCGGCCCGCAGCCGACCTTTAGCATCCGATCGTACAAACTCCGGTCGCACCCCCAGTGTCGCCGGCCCCGGCCTCACCGACTCGGCCAGCGGCCAGACCAACCCAGGCGCGACAAAGCAGTCCTCGCGGATTTCCCCAGTGATAAAGTTCATGCTAGGGCTGCCGATAAAGTGTGCCACAAACAAGTCAGCCGGCTGGTCGTACACCAAGGCCGCAGCCCCACTCTGGCGAATCCGACCCTCGTCCATGACCACCACTTGATCGGCCAAGCTCATGGCCTCCTCTTGATCGTGGGTCACGTACAAGGTGGCAATCCCTGCGTCGAGCTGCTGGGCGCGGATCATCTCCCGCATCTCCAGCCGCAAACCCGCGTCGAGCGTGCCCAAAGGCTCGTCCATCAGGTAGATCTGCGGCCGCCGCACCATCGCCCGCGCCAAAGCTACCCGCTGCTGATCGCCGCCCGATAGCTGCCGGGGATAGCGCCCGACCAACGCGCCCAGCCCCAACCGCTCGACAATGTCGGCCACCCGCTGCCGTCGCTCCTGCCGATTCAACCCCATACTCTCCAGCGGAAAGCCGATGTTGTCCTCGACCTTCAGGTGTGGATAGAGCGCGTAAAACTGAAACGCGAACCCCACGTCCCGCTCGGCAGGAGAGTGGTCGGTGATGTCCGCGCCGGCCAACACGATCTGCCCAGCCGTAGGCTTTTCGAGGCCCGCCACCATCCGCAGCGTCGTCGTCTTGCCGCACCCAGAAGGCCCCAACAGCACGGCGAACTCGCCTTCGCCGCAGCGCAAATCAATGCCCTGGACGGCACGCGTGCCGTCGGCAAAGGTCTTGACCAAATCCCGGCACTCAAGGAAGCTCATGGCTCTTCCATCTGCCGCCGCGACGTCACAACGTGCAACAGCGTGCTAAAGGCCGCGACAAAAAACCCATACTTCAGTCCCGTCCCCCAAAACGGTTGCAGCATCAACCCCACTCCGGCGACCATGCCCACGCGAGCGCAGCGATCTAACCAGCGGCTCATCGCTTGATCGTCCCAAAAGTGACGCCGCGCAACAGATGCTTGCGCACCAAGACCGTGAATACGATGATCGGCGCGACAAAAATCAGCATCCCCGCACTGATCTGCGCCCACGGCAAACCCGACACATTGCCCTGCAAACCAGCGAAGTAAACCGGCACCGTAACGGCCTTTTGGTTGTTGAGCGTCATGGCAAACCCGTACTCATTCCACGCCG
>JAPPEF010000045.1 GCA_028875335.1 Gemmatimonadota bacterium | reverse complement strand
AGGTGCGGTCGCTGCCCCGGACGGAGTTGGGCCGGATGATGACGGCGGTGAGCCGGCTGGGCTCCAGACCGCACAGACTGCTCGAAAGCGCCGAGCCAAGTCCCGGCGAAATCCGCAAGATCCTGCTGGCGCTGGGGATCGCTCGGGTGCCGCATCTGATTGTCATGGACGAACCGACCAACCATCTCGACCTGCCTTCAATCGAGTGTCTAGAGGAAGCGCTGGATGGATGCCCCTGTGGGTTGTTACTTGTCAGCCACGACGAGCGCTTTTTGGCGCGGTTGACCACTACGCGCTGGCGGATCGCGAGCGATGGTTGGGATGCGAGGCTGGAAGTAGTCGCCTGAGCTTGCCCAATCGGGCGACGCGCTCTAATTTGGCCCAAGCATACGACAGCCCTTTTCAATGGCCGCATCAGCCGCATCGGAGGAATCCTATGTTGACCGACCATCAGTTGCAGCACTTCCGAACCTTCGGCTTCGTCACCCTGCGCAAGCTGTTTACCCCGGAAGAGGTCGAGATTCTGCGCGAGGAGTACGAGTCCGAGCTCGATCACGTGTACGCCGATCAGCCCTTCACGGGGGAGACGCGCTACTGGACGATGATGCTGCACCCGCGCACCCCCCTGTACGCCAGCCTGCTCGAAGACGAACGCTTCTGCGGCGTGGCCGAGCAACTCTACGGCGACGACGTCATCGGCATCGGCACCGATGCCAACCGCTATGTTGGCGATACGGGCTGGCATCCCGACCACAAGGCCGATCCATCCGCGGATTGTTTCGGCGTCAAGTTCGCCTTCTACCTCGACCCGGTCGATGCCGAGAGCGGTGCCCTGCGGCTCATCCCCGGTTCGCATCGGCGCGAGTTCCACTATCAGTTGCACGACTCCCTGAATTCCCTCGAGCTCGACGTGGCCGATGTCCCCGCCTATGTCTGCCGGTCGGAGCCGGGCGACGTGGTGGCCTTCGACATGCGCTGCTGGCACGCCAGTAGTGGCGGCGCTGCGGGCCGCCGCATGTGCACTTGTGTGTACTACAATAACCCCACGGGCGAAGTCGAAGAGGCCGCCACTCGGGAGCGCGCCGTCAACTCAAAGAAGACGCCCGCGCACTTTGGGCGGGCGGAACAGTCTATGTACCCGCTCGAATGGCTGCGGAATCCTTCCGGCAGCCCCAAGCGAGGGCGCTGGCTGCGGCGCATGGCTGAGCTTGGGTACTTCGAACTGCCCGCCGTCCCTTGAGCGCCTAGATTGCAACAGAGGAGACTAAAAACAATGCAGGATGTAGCGGATAAACTGGACCGACTGGAGCGCGACGGCTATGTCTTAATTGAAGGGGCCTTGAGTCCCCAAGAGACGGAACTGGTGCGCCAGCGGGTGGACCACGCGCGCACAATGGGTTGGGAGGAGGGCTTAAACGCCGTGGGCAATATGTGGTTCGATTCGCTCTTGGACCGCGAGCCTGAAACCTTCGCCCCCTTGGTGGGCCATCCGAGCGTGCGCCCTTATTTGGAGGGCATGATGGGCAAGCAATGCCAGCTACGCAGCCTGCGGGCGCACATCAATCCGGGGCCGTACCTGCAGGAGTGGCACATGGATTTCTACGGCTATTGGGAGGAGAAGCGTCAAGTCGAGCAATACCGCTTGGCGGCCCAGCCCGTAGGAGTCAATACGACCTATTACCTACAGGACAACGGGCCGGGAGACGGCCACCTCAAATACGTCAAAAACGGCCATTTGCAGGAGCCTCCCCATCTCTACCCCAAGGACCGCCCCAAATTCGGGGCTTGGTGTGACGCCCAGGAGCACGTCGTCCTCTACCCCAAGGCGGGCGACTGCGTCGTCTTTTTGAGCCACATACCGCATCAAGGGGCCAAGGAGCGCGACGATATGGAGCGCAGCAATGTGGTGTGCCACTATCAGATGACGCCGATGCACGAGGGCGTCTGGCACGTGTCGCGGCCTAGGGGGTACGACGGCACCTTTCCCTTTGCCTAGAGGAATTTTTTCACACGGCTACCAACTCTGGGTAGTCCGGCCCCTGGACAACTTCGCCCACGCCCACAGTTTCGACATTGCCCATGCGCTCGTTCCAATTGTCGCCTAGGCGCCGAGTGTAGCCGGGCATGAGGTGCATGATATAGCTGCGCCGTGGGTTGTCGGTTTTGTTGCCGTACGAGCCGTGGAAGGTGCGGCAGTGGTGGAAGTGGCAGTGCCCGGCTTTGACCTCGCAGGGTGCCGAAGTGAGGTCGGCCCCGGCGGGAATGCCCTCCTGTTGTAACAGCCAGTGCGGATCGTCAACTACGGCGTCCTCGCGGTCATAGCGCATCTGCCACAAGTGGCTGCCCGGGATGACGTGCATGCAGCCGTTATCGACGGTGGCGTCGTCTAGGGCGATCCAGCAGGTGCCCATATCGGCTGGGCCAACGTGATTCCAAAAGGTGTAGTCTTGGTGCCAGGCCAAGGCGGTTTTTGCGTCGTAGGCCGGCTTGTAGATCATCTGGTCTTCCCACATGCGCACCGGACCGGACATGAGTTGGTGTGCCAAGGCGCTGATGGTCGAGTTGTCGATGAGAGCGGCAAAGGTCGGTTCGCGGCGGAAGATGTTGACTACCTTAACCGAGGGCAGTTGGCCCTTGGCGCGGGACTGCTCGATGGTTTCGCCCATCAGGTGTTTGGGGAAGGGGATGCGGCCGTGGAGAATATCGTCGATGCGTTCTTTGAGCGCGCTGATCTGCTCGTCGGATAAAACGCGCGGGCCGGACAGATAGCCTTGGGTTTTGTAGTGTTCGATTTGGGCGTCGGTGAAAAGCATGATAGGTTCTCCAGTGCAGGACGGGCCTCTATATTGGGTAGGCCCGCAAAGAATATGAGACGAATTTGACCGATGCACAATTTGAACACGACAACGGAGACAAACTATGTCTAAATCGAATTCACAGACGGTACTGATTCGCCCGGGACTACTCGCCGACGGCCTCGGCGGCAGCGCCAAGGCCGGGCAGGCGGTATTCGTACGAGATGGCGCGATCGCCGCGGTCGGACCATTGGCACAGGTGGAGCAGCAGACGCCTCCCGATACCCCGACCGTCGATCTCGACGGCTGCTGCCTCACCCCCGGTCTCATCGACGGTCACACCCACCTCAGCCTCCCGGGAGACGGCCGCCGCTACGACCTGACCTTCCTCGAAAGCGACGAGACCATGGTGCTCATCGGGGCCATGAATATGCGCAAGCACCTGCGCGCCGGTATCACTACCCTGTGCGAGCACGGTGCCCGCAACGGGGTCGGGTTTATTCTCAAGGAAGGTCTGAAACGTGGGTACATCCCTGGGCCGCGGCTGCTCGTCAGCGGCCGCCCGATCACCTGCACGGGTGGCCACTTCCACATGTGCAACGAAATCGCCGACGGAGTGGAAGAAATCCGCCGCTCCGTGCGCCGGCTCGTGCACGAGGGGGCCGACTACATCAAGGTAATGGCCTCCGGTGGCGGGACGACCGGCACGATTCCGGGGTTGGCCTCCTATTCGACTGAAGAGCTGCAGGCCCTGGTGGGCGAAGCGCGCCAGTTTCACCGCCTCACTGTTGCCCATTGCCGCGCCAAGGAGTCGATGGTGCGGGCCGTCGAGGCCGGCATCGACCTGATCGAGCACGTCGAGTTTCTCGAATCGGACCACGTGATGCGCTTCGACCCGAAAGTAGCCGAGATGTTGGCCGAATCCGGCATCTGGCTGAGTCCCACGCTGCAGGCGTGGACCAACTACCCGGAGATGGTGCGCCTGCGCAAGCTGCGCGACGAGGGAACTATGGGCGCCAAAGAGGAGGCAGCGCTCACCCATCTCGAACAACGAGCGGAGAAGCGGCTGGACGTGATGCGGAAGATGCTCGACTACTGCCTGAAGGAGCGCGTGGTGCCCGGCACGGACTCAGGAGTGGGCACCCTCGAATTCGGCCACTTAGACTACGACCTTCAGCTACTGATCGAATGCGGCTTCACCCCGGCCGAAGCTCTCGTCGCGGCGACCCGGGTCTCGGCCGAAGCGGCCGGTATTGCCGATGAGGTGGGGACCATCGAGGTCGGCAAATCTGCGGACCTCGTCGCTTTTGGAGGCGATCCGACGGCAGACGTGGCCGCCTTCAGCGACGTCAGGGCGGTTTTCCAAGCCGGGGTGCGCGTTCAATAGTCAGCACAGAGGGAGGACAGGCGAATGGATGTCGCTGAGATTCGAGATCAGATCCCGGGTCTGCGATTCGGCGTCTATCTCAATACTGGCGGGGTCGGCCAGGCACCCGCCAGCGTGAGTCAGGCGATCACCGCCGGCTATCAGCTAATGGCCGATGGCAGGCTGAATCCCATAGACTGGTATGAAGCGATGAGCAAGGCCGCCTCCGAGATCCCTGCGAAGATCGCCGACTTCTTCGGGGCCGACTCGACAGAGATCGCCTTGACCATGAGCACCGGCGACGGCTTTGGCATGGTGTTGGGGGGGCTGCGCTGGGAACCGGGTGACGAGGTGTTGATCACCAGCGAGGAGCATCCGGTACCGCTTCAGTCCGTTCAAGGGCTGGCCGACCGGGAGGGAGCCGTCATCAAGGAGGTCGAGCTGGACCACGACAAGGACGTGATCCTAGAACGGGTGGAACAGGCCATCACGCCACGCACCCGGCTGATCTGCTTCAGTCACGTCACCACCGATTCGGGCACCCTGCTGCCGGCTGAGGAGATCTGCGCCCTAGCTCGGGCCCGCGGAATCCTCACGCTGTGGGACGGCTGTCAGGCGGTGGGTCAACTGCCGGTGGATCTCCATGGCATGGGCTGCGACTTCTACGCCACCAACTGCTACAAGTGGCTGCTGGCGCCGATCGGCACTGGGTTCCTCTACGTCCGCAGAGATGCGCAGCAGGCTCTGAAGCCGTTGCGGCGTCCGCACGATCCCTCAGCCTCAGCGCGACAGTACGAGATGGGGAGTCCGGCGAGCGTGCTCTACTTGGGAGTCGGTGCCAGCCTCGACTTCTTGACCTGCATTGGCGGACCTCGGGCCATCGCCGCGGAGGCGAATCGCAAGGCAGGAGGGTTGTGGGCGCGTCTCGACGCCATTCCCGGTGTGCAGGTCGTCAGCTCGCGCTGCCCCGAGACCCGGAGCGGCATCGTCACATTTGCCATCGCAGGGATGGAGGGCGCCGAGGTCTCCACTGCCCTAAGGCAGCGTTGGCAGATAGTCCAACGGGGCACGTACATGACCGATCCGACCGGCGTGCGGATCTCGGTGGCCTTCTACACCAGCGACGCGGAGCTGGACACGCTAGTCGAAGCGGTGACGACGCTGGCCGGAGAGGCGAAACAATAGATGCGAATCGACAGACTCGACGTGTACTACGTGGTGATGCCGCTCATCTATCCTTGGCGCACGGCGTATGGGGAAGACTCCGACATCCACTCAGTGCTTGTCAAGCTGACCAGCGGAGAGTACGAAGCTTGGTCGGAGAGCACTCCCTTCTTCGCGCCCACCTATCTCAACGAGAGCGCCGGGTCCGCGTTTTACCACATCTCCGAAGTGATGGGGCCTTGGGTCGTGGGGCGCGAGTACGACACGGCCGCGGAGCTAAACCAGCGGCTGGCGATTTTCAAGGGTAACAGTTTCGCCAAGGCGGCCGTGGAGATCGGCTGGTGGACGCTGCAGAGCCGCATCACCGGCACCCCCCTGCACCGGCTTCTCGGCGGCCAGACCCGCGACGTGGCGGCCGGCGCTGATTTCGGCATCCAGGACTCCTACGACATGCTTCTCGGGAACATCGAGAAAGCCGTTGACGCTGGATTCCCGCGCATCAAGCTGAAAGCGGCTCCGGGTTGGGATCTGGAAATGCTGCAAATCGTCACTAGCACCTTTCCCGATACGACCTTCCACATCGACTGCAACAGCGGGTACACCCTCGATGACCTGCCGTTTTTCAAGGCCATCGACGGCATGGGGCTCACCTTCATCGAGCAGCCACTTGCGTACAATGACCTGCTCGATCACGCCGAGCTCGCCAGACAGATCGGTACGCCCATCTGTCTCGACGAGAGCATCGTCGATCCGCGCACCGCTGAGCAGGCGCTGCGCATCGGCGCCTGTCGCTACATCAACATCAAGCCGGGAAGGATCGGCGGCTTGACCAACGCCCTCGCCGTGCACGATATGGCTAGGGACGCCGGCGTGCCGGTGTGGGTCGGGGGGATGCTCGAAAGCGCTCTGGGGGGATCGATCTGCGTGGAGCTGGCGACGCTGGAGAACTTCACCTACCCAGGCGACCTGTTCCCCTCCTCCCGCTTCTACCGCCGCGACCTGTCGCAACCGCCCACGGAGCTCGCCGAGGGCTGCGTCTTCAAGCCCTCAACCGGCGATCTGCCGACGCCGGATGCCGAGCTGCTGGCGGCACAGACCTTGCGCTGGAAGGCGGTCACGCCGGACTCATCTTGATCCGCTGGTTTGTAATTAGGTAGCCAGCGGCGCGGCACCGGGTATGGCAATGGAGATCGGCGATTTCTCGTACTGGGAGCGGCAGGCGGTGAAATCGGCGTTGCGGCGAGTCGTTCTCATCTACAACAGTGCGTTAAGTGCCTTGAAGGCTTGCTCGAATCGGTCAAGCTCCTGTTCACTCAATTCACTCTCAAGACAGCCGCTGTTGGTGCTGAGGTAACGAGCGGGTCGAAAGTGATTGAAGGTCTCCTTGTTTGGGAGAGGATTCCTTTCCAGATATTCTTCGAGCCGACGTAGTATTCGGGGATGTTTGCTAGACAGGTCAGTCAAGCAGATAGAGGACCCGAACGCTCCGTTCACCAATTTCAGATAAAACTCAGGGTCGAACATATCCTCGACATCGGCTGCGGAGCCTTGAACATAATCTGCATAGGTGAAAACATTATTCTTATTTAGCAGCTTTCTTTTGTAGAGGTCTTCGATCTTCTGATGATCCTTCTTCTGGTAATCGGTAAGAACGGCAAGATTCAGATCGGTCTGAGCACCGATCAGAGCAACAAAAGTGGGTATGGGAGGCCCCCCAAAACTGGATTACTTTAGCTGTGAGTTCGCCGGGTATCGGCG
>JAPPEF010000153.1 GCA_028875335.1 Gemmatimonadota bacterium | reverse complement strand
GCTACCCGTACCCAGCGAGCGAGCACTATCCGCAAACTAGCGCGCACCTAGAGTACGTGCAGGAATACAACACGCGCTGGGTCAAGGGCTACTATGAATAAAGAGCTTCCGGGCAGGGTAGTAGAAGGAGCGAAACGCGTGCCTAGCCTCTTACTGAGCAATGTGAATAAAGGGCTTCTAGACAGGGTAGTAGAAAGAGTAAAAGGTGTCTTTAGCCTCTCAATGCTCAAGAGGCTGCTGATCTACACCGCCTGCTTCCTCGCCTTGTACGCCGTTGTCGGCGTAGGTGGCTATCTGATCCTCAACGACAATTTGCCCGACATCGACGCTTGGAGCTTCCGACCCAAGCGGGTTACCAACGTGTATTCGGCCGACGGCCGCCACTTGCAGGACTTCCTCGAAGAAAACCGCGAAATCGTCACCTATGAGGAAATCCCCGCGTCGATGCGGGCGGCTTTGCTCGCGGTTGAGGACCGACGATTCGACTCGCATTGGGGCATTGATATCTACCGCATCCCCGGATCGCTGCTGGCCAACCTCAAGGACCGGAGTCTCATCGGCCAAGGGGCTAGCACGCTCACCCAGCAACTCGCCCGCAATATCTTCGCCGAAGTTGGCACTCAGCGCAGTAGCGCTTCCTTTGCGGATGTGGCGGCCACGTACGCGCGCAAGATCCGCGAACAGATCACCGCCGTTTTAATCGAGCGCCTGTACACCAAGCCCGAGATAATGACTATGTACCTCAACACGGTCTATTTCGGCCACGGTGCCTACGGGATTAAGTCGGCGGCGCGCCTGTACTTTGACAGCGAAGCTGATCAACTTGCGCTCGAAGAGAGCGCCTTGCTCGTCGGACTGCTTCCTGGTCCTAATAACCGCACCCCTCTACGCCACCCCGAACGCGCCCGCAAGCATCGCAATCTGGTGCTGGCCAGCATGGCCGACAACGGCGCGATTACGCCAGTTGAGCGCGATTCTCTACGCAACAGACCCATCGCTACTCGCAGGGGTAGCCACGAGGAGACGTATGGCATAGCCCCGTACTTTGTCGAGTACGTCCGCCAGCAAATGCAGCGCGAGTTTGGCATGGCAACCTATCGCGAGGGCTTTGTGGTCCACACTACGCTCGACTCGCGCTTGCAGCAGATCGCCGAAAAGCACTTTGATACTGAAATAAGCAAGGTGCAGGAAAAGGTGGATAAGTACCTAAAAGCCGTAGGCGCATCCCAGAGCGTGCGCGACTCGGCCGTAGTTCAAGCCGCCTTCGTGGCCATGGATCCGGCCACCGGCCACATCTTGGCCATGATTGGGGGCCGCGACTTCGGCCACAACAAATTCAACCGCGCGACTCAGGCCAAGCGGCAGCCCGGATCTGCGTTTAAGCCCTTCGTGTACACCGCCGCCATCGACAACAACCGCTTTGCGGTGGATGTGCTCGACGACAATGCCTTTACGCTCTGGGACCACAGACGCGAAAAGTTTTGGGACCCCGAGAACTACGACAAGAAGTTCATGGGGCCGATGACGCTGCGCGACGGGCTAAAACGGTCGCGCAACCTCATCTCCATTAAGCTGGCCGACGAGATTGGCCCGGCCCTGATTCGGAGTTATGCCCGCAACATGGGCATATCCACGCCCATCCAGGCCATCCCCTCCATCGGCGTCGGTACGAGCGAAGTGTTACTCCTCGACATGGTAGCTGCGTACGCGGTCTTCCCCAACAAAGGTATCTACGTCGAGCCGATGGCCATCAGCCGCTTGGAGCGCAAGGATGGAGATGTCTTTTTTATGCAGGAAAGCGGTCGCAAGCAGGAGGTGCTGCGGCCGGCCGTGGCCGTGGTTGTCGCGGACATGCTGCGCTCGGCCGTCGATGAAGTCGGCGGCACCGGACGTCGCATCCGCACGATCTACGGCTTCCGGCCGCAAGCAGCCGGCAAAACTGGCACGACCAACGACTACACGGATGCGTGGTTCATCGGCTTTACGCCCCATCTCGTAGCTGGGGTCTGGGTCGGGCTAGACGACCCCAGCCTGCGCCTGTGGCCGAAACAGGCTGGCTCTTCGGCGGCCCTGCCTTTGTGGGCGGAGTTTATGAAGGAGGTGTATGCGAGCGTGGAACCCTATCGCAGTCTGAAGAACCGCGGGTTCGATGAACCAGAGGACCTCGTTGTACGCCGCGCGGTCTGCAATGACTCCTACAAGATCGCCACCCGCTTTTGTCCCGATCAGAAAGAGGAGATCTTCATCGCTGGCGAAGTACTGCCGAGCACGTGCCCTCTGCACGGACGGCCCCAAGAACAGGACCCCGGGCACATCCAGCGGTTTTGAAGATCACAAAACGAAGAAGATGTAGAACAGCCCGCCGAGAATGCCACCCGATAGGCCGCGCACGATGGCCTTGTTTTCTGGTTTGATCACCGTTTGTTCGACCATGTCGCCCCCACCTAAGACCTCGTGTAACCCCTTGGGCACCAAGTCCGCGCTATAGGCTTGGACGCGGCGGTCCCAGCGCACGATGCGGTCGGCAGTCGTTTCTATTCTCAGAAAGAGATCGCCATATGCGTCGCGCCGTTGTTCGTTGCTCCAAGGGAGTAGCCGGCGGTCGGTCGGCGAATACACCACTCGTGCCCTGACTAACCGGTAGTACACCACGTCGGCTGGCGAGTCTTCTGGCTGGCGCACGAGTACCTGATAGCCCCGCTCCTGCAAGGTCTCGATCAGGGCGTCCTCAACGACCCAATTAGCCTCGTTCTTGTGGTCTTCGGCCTGGAGGAAAAGCCGCGCACCCGAGGGTAGAGGCAGGGCATCCATTTGGTGGTCTAGGGCGAGAACAAAGGCTTGATTGATCAACTGCAAGTCCGTGGGAGTTTGCTTTTTGCCGCCTTGGGCCTGGCCCATTTCTTCCCACACCACGCGGACCGTGTTCGCGCCGCGCAGGGGAATGAAGTGCTCCCGACCCACGGGCTTACAGGCACTCTGCCAAGAAAAAGGGCCCGGGCGCTGAGGCACGGCTTCGAGCGTCACCCGGATCGCCGCGCCCGCGCCCAAGCTATCCAAACCGCTCACCAGCAGGCTCGGTGCGGCTTCCTCGTCGCTTTGTACGAGTGCTGCGCCCGGCGGCCCTTCTATTAGGGAAACATCTGAGAATGTCGGCGCAACTTGCAGGCGCAGGGCCGCCAGGCCGATGGGGTCGGCACTCTCATTGCGCCATATACAGGTGATTGGCCCGCGCTTGCCCACCTCCATAAACCTAGCTCCCAACGCCATCATAAACCCAGGCTCCAATGCCATCACGGGCAGCGGGTCCACCTGCAAGTGCCGGGTTGCCAAGTCCACTGGACTTTGGCCAGACACCCGCGCAGTGACCGCCAATGGTAGGGGGCCAAGGTGGTCCGAAGCCACGCGTACCGTCCAAGAGAGCGTGTCGGCCTGCCCGGGGGCCAAGCTGCCCTCCCAGTGCTGCGGGGTGTCGCCCTCCGGCCAGTTCAGTTCCGGAGGCCAGTTCCAGTTTAGCTGTTCTAAGGGTGGTGCCGATGCATCGTCAAAGCGCACAATCGCGCGCAAGTCAAAGCGCTCGCCCTGATAGACTCGCTGCGGCTCAATGGACCACGAAATGGCTGGCGGCGGGCGAACTGCTAGGTCGAATTCGATCTGATGGGCCGGAGTATCCTGTGGGTCGAGCGAGGAGTAGATCGCCGCGGACCAGTCAATTTTTCCCACCTCCGCGGCGGCTAGGTCGATATAGAGGGTATCGATGTGTTCTCCAGCTAAAGGTCGCGCTGCATAGTCTATGCCGATTGACGCCTCTTCTAGCTGCGCCTTGCCTAGCGCCGAGCGGACGTTCTGCAACTGCGCGTTCCCGAGACACCTTAGCTCCGCGCTGACTATGGCTTCTCCATCGCCGGGAAAGTAGTGCAGATAGAGAATGGACTGCTGGTCCAACGCTGGCCCAGCAATCGCCGGTTGGTCCAGACGCGCACTGAGCGTCGAACGAGCGCTCGCCGGTACCACTGCCGCCCACAGGGCGACGACCACCCCTAGCCCGCGCCAATAACTGCCATAGCCGACCGCGCCCTCTCCGCCCTGAAGGCCGCGCCTTCCTACTGTCCCTCGGGTTGCCATTTAGTTCGCCTCTTCATCGCTATTGCCGTGTGCTGGTCCCTCGGCCCAAAAAAGCCTAACTTACTTTCTAACTGTAACTTACGTCTAATTCAAGCCTAACGTACGACGAGGATGCTGTCAAGGCAGGAGCCCCTATCCGCATCCGTAGAAAGGCTTGACTGAACCAGCGCACTCCGCTAGGTTGTAAACTGGCTTGGCCATCACCCTGTTGTGCATTATCACCTTGTTCGCCGTCATGCAGTTTACTGGGCGCACCGATTCGAACGCGGCGTGGCAGCAAAAGCTGCGCCCCTCTTTATGCTAGACTGGCTATTCCCCGCGCTCGGTGCGCTCGGCCTCGGCGCGCTGTGTGCCCCTATGGCCCTTGCCTTGCGCTGCCGGCGCGAGGATCTTCCGGAGTCTTGGGAATGGGGAGTGCGGCTGTCCTTTTTTTGGGGAGGACTGGGGCTTGGTCTGCGGTGGGGACCCAAGGGCCTGCGCATCGCGCCCGTGCTCTTGGGCCGATTCCTGCCATACCCTTCGCTGCCGCTGCGGACCCGTGTGAAGCGCAGGCCAAAAACACGGCGAAAAGCCGAGCAAGAAGCCGCGCCCAAAGCCCGCGAGCGGAATCTGCGCGCACTCGTGCGCCAGCTGATCAAGCCCAGCCTTGGGCTACTGGCGAGCCTGCCGCGCATCATTCGGCTCAAAAGGCTGCAAGTCCAGGGCCGCTTGGGCTTTGCCGACCCGGCCCAAACCGGACGGATCTACGGCTATTTACAGGCAGTTGCAGCAGCGCACCAGGGAAAGATAAAAATAAACGTCAGCCCGGATTTTGTGCGCGCAGGGGCCTTTGGCCGCTTGGACTTGGTCGCTCATTTGCACTTGGGCTTGTTAATTTTGCTCTTGGGGCGCTTTGGCTCGCAGGCGGCATATCGCTTGTTGGCCGCGCGCTTCCGCACTGAAAACTAAGCTTGATCTAAGTCGAGGAGCTTTTCATGGCATCGTCCGTAGAATCCCTAGTCGAGCGCGTCCTAGGCGAGTTGCACCGCATAGTGCAAACCGAAACCGTCATCGGACAGCCGTTTCAGGCCGGCGACTTGACCATTATTCCGGTATCGAAAATATCGTTTGGCTTTGGAGCCGGTGGAGGACAGGAGGGCAAGGGGCAGAGCGGGACGGGCGGCGGCGCGAACATCGAACCCATTGCCTTCCTCATCGTCGATGCCGACGGCAGGGTGCAGGTGGCGTCCATCGGTGATCAGGAGGCCGGTTGGAATCAGATCATCGCACTGGTGCCCGAAGCCATTGGCAAGATCAAGAAGTTCGTCAGCAAGAACAAAGAGAAAGACGCCAAGGCCGAGGGCGAGGGCGACTGAGCCTCCTCAGTGGTGGTCTTGGCTGGTGGGGAATACCTTGAAGCACCCGTCTAGCAACAGGTGGGTGTACCAACCGACGATGCAGGCAATAAAGAAAACTACGTGCCCTTCCAGCAGGGTATGTACGTTGTCCCAGGTAAATTCCCCGAGAAAAGCCTGCCGCGCCCGCCAGTATTCGTAACTCGTGCCCAGCACCCCTACGGTGATGAACGGGCTGATCTTCCAGTGTGTCCAGCCACGGTGGTGATCCAAAAGCGGTAGGACGCACAAGAGGCCCACTAGCGTCGCTAGCTCGTAGTGTTCGGTCCAGCCCAGATAGAGCAAGATGCAGAAGACGCCGCGGAAAAACCACCGCTGCGCCACCGAAGCCGTGTCCAAGTCGGGAAAGAGGGAGAAAAACAGCGCGGTGCCGACGACAGCAGCTTGGGTCATTAGGTCGTCGGGGGCGACATAGCCGGAGGAAACCGCGCCTATCGCGACTCCGGTTCCCGTGACAACTCCTCCCAAGACATGTCCTTTGAAGTTCACGATTCCAAGCTCATTTTTTTTGCTGATGATAGAGCTGGCCGCAGGCCGCGTCGATGTCTCGCCCGCGGCTGTGGCGCACGGTAAACTCGACGCCGCAGCCTTTGAGCACTTGGTAAAACTGCTCTAGGCGCTGGCGAGTTGGCCGGCGGAAGCGAAGATCTGTTGTCTCATTATAGGGTATGAGGTTGATCTTGCAGGGAATGTCGCGGGTCAGTTCGGCCAGCCGCCGCGCATCCGCGTCTGCATCGGTCAAGCCGGCCATGAGCACGTATTCGAAGGTGACGCCATAGCCGCGACAGGCGAAAAACTCGCGCGCAATCGCCAAGAGGTCGGCGATCTTGTACTTGCGATTGATCGGCATGAGTTGTTCGCGCATCTCGTCGGTCGTGGCGTTGAGCGAAATGGCCAACCCCACGTTGAGATCTTCGGCCATGAGCCGGCGGATGCCCGGGATGTAGCCCGCGGTGGACACTGTGACTTTCCGCCCTCCCAACCCAATGCCCTCTTTTAGGCGCATTAGCTTTAGCGCGCGCGTGACCGCCGAGTAGTTGAGCAGCGGCTCGCCCATTCCCATCATCACCACGTTGGTCACCTTCTCGCCTCGCTCGCGGGCGAAGTGGTTCACCTGCAAGAGTTGATCGACGATCTGTCCGGCTTCGAGGTTGGCTATCATCCCCATCCGCCCGGTGGCGCAAAACTTGCAGTCGAGCGGGCAACCCACTTGCGACGACAAGCAGGCCGTGCGTCGGGTGCCATCGACGATCAATACGGATTCGATTCGTTGCCCGGTGGGCAGCTCAAAGAGGAATTTGACGGCCTCGCCCGTGGCCGACTCTTGACGCTTGACCAAGTTCAGGCAAGTAATGCGCGTCCGCTCGGCGAGCTTTTCCCGCAAAATTTTGGAGATGTTGGTCATCTCCCGTACATCGCGCACGCCCTTGGCATAGAGCCAATCGAGAATCTGACGGGTGCGGTACGCCGGTTCGTCGAGTTCTCCGACGAGCTGATTGAGCTCGACGGGCAGCATGGCCTTTAGATCGTAGAGCTGACTAACCACCTTAAAAATCCTTGACTATTAAATGGTACATTACATATGTTAAACGTTTGCGGCTATTGGTCA
>JAPPEF010000023.1 GCA_028875335.1 Gemmatimonadota bacterium | reverse complement strand
GCGTTGGTGGCGACTGTGGTGCCGTGGACGATGTAGGCCACGTCTTGGGCGGCGATCTGGTGCTTGGCGAGCAGCCGCTGCACGGCTTCCATAAACCCGCCGGATGGATCTTGGGGAGTCGAAGAGACTTTGCCGGTATAGATTTGCCCGGTCGCCTCGTCGATGAGCGCAATGTCGGTAAAGGTGCCGCCGATATCGACGCCGAGTCTATAAGCCATCGCTTGCCATCTCCCGCCGCCGCGCCTCGGTTGCCTCCTGATCGACTTGCCCGGTGGCGCTGTCGAGGACTACGCCGTACTCGTCTTGCGCCCGCTGGGCGCTCACCTTGCCCTCGCGCACATCTTCGGCCACCGCTTGGGGATCGCGCTGTTGGGGTGGGCCATAGCCGCCGCCGCCGCACGTGCGATAGCTGAAGACCGTGTCGGCCGCGAGTGCAATCGTCGTTTTGGAGCCCAGCTCGACGTGCTGGCCTTTGGGGTCGAGGATATAACGCGCCTTGCCTCCCGGTTGGCCGCCAGCGAGCCCTTCCGGCCCCCAGCGGTCTCGATCTGACAGGACGGTAAAGGACACTTCGTGATCGATAAATCGGTAGTCGCGCCGCAGCCCCAAGCCGCCGCGATACTGCCCGGCCCCCTCCGAGTCCTCTATCAGCTCATAGCGGTCAATCCGTAGCGGATAGTTGATTTCGATTTCCTCAATCGGCGCGTTCTCAGTGTTTTGACCGTGGCACTGCACGGCGTCTGGCCCATCCTTGGTACTGCGTCCCCCATAGCCGCCGGCCATGGTCTCGTAGTAGGAATAAAGCTGCCCCGTGCGCGGGTCCGTGCCGCCGAAGCCGACTTGGCACATCGTCCCCTTGGTCGCGGCCGGAATCTTATCGGGCAGCGCCGGATGCAGGGCCTTGAGAATGATATCGGAGAGCCGCACTTGGGTCTCCCAGCCCCCGACTACCGGCGAGGGTGCCGTGCAATTGACGACCGTTTCCTCGGGGGCCACGAGCCGCACCTGCTCGTAGAAGCCGGCGTTGACCGGCACGTCTTGGTCGATCAGGCACTTGAGCACGTAGGCGCAGGCCGCAAAGGTCTGGGAGTACGTGGAATTGACTGGTGCCCGGCGCTGCGGATCGCACCCCGTCAGGTCGAAGAGCACGCCTTCTTCGTTGATGGCGACGCGGACCTGGAGCCGCACTGGCTCGTCGGTAAAGCCGTCGTTATCGACGAGGCCTGTGGCCGTGAACTCCCCCTTGGGCAACTTGGCCAACTCGGCTAGCGTCCGCTCTCTGGTGTAGTCAATCAGCCGATCCATGTAGAAAGACGCCTGCGCCAATCCCACCTGCTCGACGAGTCCGTTGAGCCGACGAATCCCCGAGTGATTGGCCGCCACTTGGGCGCGAAAGTCGCCGCGCGTCTCGCGCTTGGAGCGGATTTGGGCGATGACCAGTTCAAAGACATCGGCTGCGATCTCCCCGCCGCGCACCAGCTTTACCGGAGGGATGATGATGCCCTCCTGATACACCTGCTGGAAGGCTCCAATGCTGGCCGGCGCGCCGCCGCCGACATCGACGTGATGGGCGAGATTGGCTACATAGCCGAAGAGTTCCGCGCCGCAATAGACGGGTGAAATTAGCGTGATGTCGTTGAGATGAACTCCGCCGCGATAGGGGTCGTTGACAAGAATCGCGTCTCCGGCCTGCAAGTTTTCTGGGCCGTATTCGGCGACTGCGCGAGGCGTGAGGATTGTCAGCGAGCCGAGGTGTACTGGCTGGGTAAAGGCCTGGGCGACGGGCCGCAACTGGCGGTCGAAAAAGGCGCAGGAGAAATCGGCGCGGGTTTTGATGTTGGTCGAATACGCGCTGCGCCGAAGGGCAATGGCCATCTCCTCGGTGGCTTCGAGCAAGGCGTTGCGAATGACCTCGAATTGGATGGGGTCGGTCTGGTCGGGCATGGCTTCTCGCGGTTAATGGGTTGGGTAACTGGTGTTACGCACAGCAGGCTTCTTGGGTAGGAGATGCTTCGCTGCGCTCAGCATGACAGGTACTAGCGCGTTCTTTTTTTGTCATGCTGAGCGCAGCGAAGCGGAGTCGAAGCATCTCCTACCGGGGAAGCCCGTGCGTAACGTCAGTTGGGTAATATACGACAGACGCCGTTTGGGGTCAGGGCGGCCTAGACTGCGATTTGCGCCAGATAAATACTGGTTTTCCCCTCGTGCGACGAGTAGTAGCTCATCCACAGCAGGCCCTCGTGTTCGACCATGCCGGCGTAGCTACAGTCGCCGCCGCTGGGTAGCCATAGCACTGGCTCGTAACTGGTCGGCGTCATCCGCGCCAAGACCGTGGCTGCGCCGCCTTCGGGATGCCGACTGCGAGCGCTGGCCCACAGGGCACCGTCCGACCAGCGGATAAAATTAGGCCCTCCCATTGGGTGGTCAATTTGGGTCCACTGCCAGTCTGTGTACGGAGCTTGGCTGGTGCCGATCCAGTCGGGCCGCACTAGGGCAATCATGGTGCCGTCGGGCATAAAGCGCAGCGTGGTCTCGCTGGCAGTCCAAGTGTCGTTGGGCAGGAAGAACTCGGTGATCCACTGCCAGTCGAGGCCGTCGGCACTGGAGTAGAGGAATCCCCGGCGCGGATGGGAGCCCTCGCCCAGCTTCGATACGCTGTAGGCGATTCCCTCGTGCCAGGTGACGCGCCACAGCCAGTGGTCTTCCGCCAGCACTTTCTGCGGCGTAGTCCAGGTGTAGCCGTCGTCTGAAAAGGCAATGCGCGGCGAGCGGGTGCCGTACTCGGTGCCCGTGTACAGGCTGCCGCCGGCGACCAGCATCAGGCGTCCGTCGCTGGTGATTGACAGCTTGGGATCGCGCAGGTCTATCTCCTGTTCCGCCAGCACTGCTGCCGACTCATAGGCGTGGCCATCGTCTGAGCAAATGACGCGCACAGTGCCGATGCTCGGCCCGTGGTCTTGGGCCTCGCGGAAGGTACACCACCACCGATCAGCGAAGCGCACCAGATCGGTGAAGGCGTTGTGGGGGCCGCGGTCCCAGATCTTCTCGACCGAGAGGATTTGCGGGGTTGTAGGGTGCGTATTCATCGTTTGTCTCCTCGTTAGACTTGGCGCGAAAGCTGTTTCACGCCCCATTTTACGTCAAGTGTTACTCTACTGTCGATGTGGCAACTCGTTGACATATAGGGTATGCAAGTTTGATTATGATGCACTACACGCAAGTTGTATTGGCTCCAAACGAAGATTGAGATCATGCTTGGGCAAACCTCGTTTTTCGCTGACTCTGGCCTCCCGCCGGCTCTTGGCTATAATTTGCGGCGTTTCAATCCGTGGTGGGAAGGCGAAGCGATGCCGCTACAGCCGACGACGAGACGACATTTGGTAGCGCAGATGCGCCGACGTTTGGATGCCAATATCGCGCCGATTATCGTCGTTCGGGGGCCGCGCCAAATCGGCAAGACCACAGCGCAATTTCAGATCATTCAAGACTTGCTCGACGAGGGCGTGGATTCGAAACAGATTCTTCGCGTCCAGTTTGACGATCTTGAAACCTTGGGCGACTTGCAGGAACCCATCTTGCGCATTTCGGATTGGTTCGAGCGGCGCATTACCCCCAAGCGATTCAATGCGTTAGCTCAGGCCGGCACAACGGCCTACTTGTTTTTTGACGAGATTCAAAACCTCGATGGTTGGGACGTGCAACTCAAGTCGTTGGTTGATAATGCTTCCGTCAAAGTGGTAGTCACCGGAAGCTCGGCCCTGCGCATCGAATTAGGACGCGACAGTCTCGCCGGCCGGATCAATACGATCGAAGCAGGCGTCCTGTCGCTCACTGAGATCGGTGCGCTGCGCGGCTTTGCGACGCCGGAACCCTTTCTCGGAGATAATGGTCTGGCGAATCTGTTAGACAAGGAGTTTTGGCGTGGCTTGCGCGAATATGGAATTGAACACAGGGAATTTTGCGCAGAGGCATTTGTCCATTTTTCAGAGCGCGGCGGCTATCCCATCGTCCATCGCGAGAAAGAGGTAGAATTTTCTCAACTGGCCGATCACCTCAACGAGACGGTCATCAAAAGGGTCATTCAGCACGATTTGAGAATCGGCGAGCGGGGGCGGAAGCGAGATGAGAATCTGTTGGAAGAATTGTTCCGGCTGGTTTGCCGCTATGCTGGTCAGACTCCGCGGATAGCCACCTTGGCGGAAGAAGCGCGAATCTCGCTAGATGCGAACATTGGCTCCCAGCGCGTTAATTCCTATCTGAAGTTCCTTGAGGATACGCTCTTATTGTGCCTTATTCCACCGCTGGAAATTCGCCTCAAGCGTAGGCGAGGCAGTCCGAAACTTTGCCTAGTGGACCACGGGCTCAGGGCCAGTTGGCTGCAAGAACACATTCCCCTAGTACCAGATGAACTAGCGCAGCGCCCCGAACTGACGACTTTGGCTGGCCATTTGGCGGAGAGTATTTTTGGGTCGGTTGCATCAACGATTCACGGCTTGGACATTGCTCATTTCCCCGAAAGGGGTACGGACCAGGAAGTTGACTTTGTGTTGACGGTCGGAAGCGTGCGTATCCCGGTAGAGATCAAATATCAGAGACGCATAGATCCATTCCGCGATACGTTGGGCTTGCGCTCGTTTTTGGAAAAATCTGTAAATAATGCGCCGTTTGGAATTCTCGTGACGCAAGATAATTCCGGCACGGTGGACGATCCGCGAATCGTCAGTTTGCCGTTATCAACGTTCATGATGCTCCGCTGAATGGCTCCGCTCTTCGTTTCGCTCTATTGCACAATTGGCCCTCCAGCCATTTTTTATTATGTTCCTTAAACATAATGTTTGAGATGCATAATAAAGAAGCTATGCCATGCGCCTCGAGTTTTTGGACAGAACGCGGGAAGTTGATCGACTGACCAAGGCTCTCGCTGCCCAAGATCCCGGTTTTATCGTGGTCTTTGGTCGGCGTCGATGCGGCAAGTCAACTCTTTTGCAGCAGGTGATTCGCCCGGGCGATATCTACTACGCGGCCGATCAGCGCGAAGCCCCTCTGCAACGCCGCACGCTAGCCGGGGAAGTGGCCCGGCGCATCCGCGGCTTTGACGAGGTCGAATACCCGTCTTGGCTGGTCCTGCTCCAGACTTTGGACGCCCGCGCCGAGCGAGGCACTTGCTTGGTCTTGGACGAGTTTCCCTATTTAGTGCAGATCTCACCCGAATTACCCAGCCTAGTGCAAAAATTTCTCGACGACCCCGCCCGCCGCATCCACTTGGCCATCTGCGGTTCGTCCCAGCGGATGATGCAGGGCCTAGTCCTCAACGCTGCTGCGCCGTTGTATGGACGGGCGAGTCAAGTACTGGCGATCCGTCCGCTAGCCCCCTTTTGGATACAGCAAGCCCTTGAGGTCCACGGCACTGAAGCCATTGAACAGTATGCGGTTTGGGGCGGCGTCCCGCGCTACTGGGAACTGGCCCGGGATTGCGCCGGCCTGCAAGCAGCCATTGAGGAACTGGTGCTCGACAAATACGGCGTCCTCCACAGCGAACCCGAGCGCTTGTTACTCGACGATATGCGCAGCACCGTGCAGGCTAATTCTCTGCTGTCGCTTATCGCCAATGGCTGCCATCGACTCTCCGAAATCGGGGCGCGGCTGGGCAAGCCCGCAGGTCATTTGACCCGCCCCCTCGCCCAGTTGATCGAACTGGGCTATATCCGGCGGGAAGTGCCCTTTGGCGAAACCACCAAATCGACTAGGCGCTCTCTATACAAACTGAACGACCCGTTTCTGATCTTCTGGTATCGCTATGTCCAGCCCAACCGGTCGCTGTTGGAACGCGATTTAATCGACGATGTGGCCCGCGCTATTAGGACCACTTTTGCCCAGCATGTCGCCGATATATGGGAGGATCTAGCCCGCCTCTCTACTGCTGCCCTGCCCGTTGGCAACATCCGGTGGAAACCAGCCCAGCGGTGGTGGGGGCGCGGCTTGGACGGGCAGCCAATGGATATCGACTTGGTTGCTGAGTCCCTCGATGGTGAGGCCCTGTTGCTAGCCGAGGTCAAATGGCAGGAGCGGCCGAATCAAGGCGCTATTTTCGACCGTTTGCGCTACTGCGCGGCAAACTTTCCCCAAGCCCGAGAAAGGGAGACGATCCTAGGGGCTTGGCTCAAGCAGGGGGTCGCTAAAACCCAACCAAGAGAATTCGTCGTCCATCCAGCAGGAACGCTGGCGGTTCTGCGCTGAGCCAGCAGGCGACCACCTATCTTTCGAGTCGCGGCATTCAAAAAAGGATTAAACCATGACCCCAACAGACGCCATTCCCATTCTTATCGGCGAGCACTGGATAACCCCGGAAGTCGAGGCCCACACGCCGGTGTACCGTCCCGCCACTGGGGAAGTGATCGGACGCACGCCGCAGTGCGACCGCGTCGAAGTCGATCTAGCGGTGGAGGCCGCGAGCCGGGCTTTTGCGAACTGGTCGGCGACGCCGGCACCGGAGCGGGCGCGGGTTTTGTTTCGCTACCGCGAGCTGCTGGAGGAGCAGTTCGAGCATCTGGCCGAAATGCTCTGCGGCGAGAACGGCAAGACTCGCGAGGAAGCGCGGGGCGACGTGCGCCGAGGTATTGAGGTCGTCGAGTTAGCCTGCGGTATTGGCCAGATGGCCAAGGGCGAGGTGTTGCCGGAACTGGCTGCCGGCATTGATGGCGCAGCCACGCGCGAGCCGGTGGGGGTGTGCGCTGGCATTACGCCGTTCAACTTCCCAGCCATGGTGCCCATGTGGATGTACCCGCTGGCCATCGCCTGCGGCAATTGCTTCGTGCTGAAGCCGAGCGAGAAGGTGCCGTTTACGGCCAACCACTTGGCGGAACTGTTCATCGAGGCGGGGCTCCCACCGGGGGTGCTGAACGTCGTGCACGGCGGCCGGGATGTGGTCGAAGCTCTCTGTCGGCATCCCGGTATTGCGGCGATTTCCTTCGTCGGTTCGTCGCCGGTGGCGCGCCGGGTGTACGAGTTGACTGGACAGACGGGAAAGCGCTGTCAGGCGGCGGGCGGAGCCAAAAACGTGCTGCTCGTCATGCCCGACGCGGTCGAATCCGGCCTGTTCGGCGAGGCAGCGGCCGCAGACCCGACGCTGAACGCGGTTATGCACTCTGCCTTTGGCTGTGCTGGCCAGC
>JAPPEF010000207.1 GCA_028875335.1 Gemmatimonadota bacterium | reverse complement strand
AAGTACTCGGCCAACTCTTCCACCGCCGCCCAAGTGCTCTTGGGCTTGCCCTCCAGGGTGGTCTCACCCCAGCCGACGATACCGTTGTCCGTGGTAATCTTGACCAAGCGCATGCGCTGGCGCGGAAAAAACTGTTCGATCTTGGCAATCTTCACTGTCTAGTCCTTTCGTTAATGGGCCTCGCGCGTTACAACAGCACTCGACTTGCCGACCAAGAAGTCGAAGTCAACTCCTTTGTCGGCCTGCATCACGTGGTCGATATAGAGGCTGACGTAACCCCGGGTATCGTGGGGCACAGGAGGCTGCCAAGCCGCCCGGCGGCGCGCCAGTTCCTCGTCCGACACGTCTAGGTGCAGCCGCCGGCTCGCCACGTCGAGCCCGATCATGTCGCCGTCGCGCACTAGTGCCAGCGAGCCGCCAATGGCCGCTTCAGGGGCCACGTGCAGGATCACGGTGCCGTAGGCCGTGCCGCTCATGCGGCCATCGGAAATGCGCACCATGTCCCGGACGCCCTTTTCCAGCAGCTTTTTCGGCAAGCCCATATTGCCGACCTCGGCCATGCCTGGATAGCCAACCGGCCCGACGTTTTGCAGCACCAATACGCTCGACTCATCCACGTCCAAATCGGGGCTGTCGATCCGTTCGTGATAGTCCTCAATCGTCTCGAAGACCACCGCTCGGCCGCGGTGCTGCATCAACTCGGGCGAGGCAGCCGACGGCTTGATGATCGCCCCGTCCTCGCAAACATTGCCTCGGAGCACGGCCAAGCCCGCGGCCTCGATCAGCGGCGCGTCCAGCGGCGCGATCACGTCGCGATTGTAGCAGACGGCCCCTGCGACATTCTCGCCGAGCGACTTGCCCGTCGCCGTCAAAGCGTCTAGATCCAGGGAATCCCTCAACTCCTCGATCACCACCGGCAAGCCACCAGCGTAATAAAAATCTTCCATCAGATACTTGCCCGCGGGCATCAAATTGACCAATAGCGGCAGCTCGCTGCCGAGGCGGTCGAAATCGTCCAAGGACAATTCGACGCCGACGCGCCCGGCGAGGGCCAGCAAGTGGACGACGCAGTTAGTCGAACCTCCGATGGCCGCGTTGACTTTGATGGCATTCTCAAAGGACGCGCGCCCGAGAATGTTGGACATCTTGAGGTCTTCGCGCACCATCTCGACGATGCGCGACCCCGCCAGATGTGCCAGCACCTTGCGCCGCGAGTCCGGGGCTGGGATCGCCGCGCCGCCGGGCAGGGTCATGCCGAGCACCTCGACCATACAGGCCATCGTCGATGCCGTGCCCATGGTCATGCAGTGCCCATCCGAGCGCGTCATGCCGTCTTCGGCCAACCCAAACTCCTCGCGCGTCATCTTCCCGGCGCGAAAATCCTCGCTGAACTTCCACACGTCCGTTCCCGAACCAATATCGCTGCCACGGTACTTGCCGTTGAGCATAGGACCGCCGGGCACGGCAATCGTCGGCAAATCGACGCTGGCCGCCCCCATCAAGCACGCTGGCGTGGTCTTGTCGCATCCGGTCAGGAGCACCACGCCGTCAACCGGGTTGGCGCGAATGCACTCCTCCACATCCATGCTCGCCAAATTGCGGAAGAGCATAGTCGTTGGACGCATGATGGGCTCGCCCAGCGAGGTGACCGGAAATTCCACTGGCAACCCCCCGGCTTCGTACACGCCGCGCTTGACGGCTTCGGCCAAGTCGCGGAAGTGGATATTGCACGGCGTCAGCTCGGACCACGTGTTGCAAATGCCGATGACCGGACGGCCGTCGAATTCGTGCTCGGGCAGGCCGCGCTTCATCCAGCTGCGGTGAATGAAACCGCCTTTGTCCTCGCGTCCAAACCAGTCGGCGCTCCTCAGTTTCCCACGATCTGCTGCCATTAATTCTCCTCTGATTTTATTTTCTCCCTAGCGGAGAGGCAATCAATCTAGGCGATCTCTTGGCTCTAGCAATATATTTAGTTAGTGAGCCGCTAGTTAATAACCTCTTGCGATTACGGGGTAACATGGTACGCTGGGTTAAAACCCACCTCTGAAAGACGATATGAATCTCAAACGCATTGCCGTCATTGGGGCCGGCACTATGGGGCGCGGCATTGCCCAAGTTTTGGCCCAAGCCAGCAGGGAAGTCCTGCTCTACGACGCAGATTTCTGCGCCCGCGAACAGGGCCTCGCCTCCATCGCCGCACGCCTGCGCCAACAAGCTGTCAAAGGTCGGCTAGAGCTGGCCGCCAGCGAAGCGGCCATCGCTGCGCTACAGGGTATCGACCAGCTCTCCGACATCGACACCGCCGACATGGTCGTCGAAGCCGTACCCGAACACCTAGACCTCAAGCTCGCGGTCTTTGCCCAACTCGGACAATTTGCCGGGCCAAAGGCCATTCTCGCCAGCAACACCTCCGGCTTGGATATCGACGCTCTGGCCGCTGAGTCCGGTCGGCCGGACAAGGTAATTGGCATGCACTTCTTCAACCCGCCCCCGACCATGCCCCTAGTTGAAATAGTGCGTGCAACCGAGACCTCGGACCAGACCTTTGCCGCGGTCATGGCCTTGGCCCAAGACCTAGACAAGACTCCCGTCGCGGTCGCCAACAGTCCCGGTTTTGCGGTCAACCGCATCCTCTTTCCCATGATCAATGAGGCCATCTACGCCCTCGCCGAAGGCGTGGCCAGCGCCGAAGACATTGACCGGGTGATGGTGCTGGGAGCGAGCCATCCCATAGGGCCGCTGGCTTTGGCCGACTACGTCGGACTTGACGTGACCTTAGATATCCTCGAATCGTTTGCCCAGCGTTTAGACAACTCCAAATATCGCCCCTGTCCCCTGCTGCGCGAGATGGTCGCGCAGGGCGCGTTGGGCCGCAAGACGGGTCGGGGGTTTTTCTCCTACCCGCGATAACAGGGCGCCAATGTTGCATCTCCTTATCCTCTTGTGCCTGCTGGCCACCTGTAGCTGCTCAATCCGCTCGGCCCCGCGTTACACTGCCGACTCCAAGGATCAGAGCAGCGTGGCGCGCGAACTTGAAAAGCGTCGCCGCGCCAGCCCCAGCCGCCTCGCGCGCGTCGTCGAAGGGTATCTCGGCGTACCCTACAAGTGGGGCGGCAACACCCGCGCTGGCATGGACTGCTCGGCCTTTGTGCGCACTATTTTCCGCCAGACTTATGGCATCGAATTGCCTCTAACCTCCAAGCAGATATACCGCGTCGGCCGCACCATCAACCAACGGCAAGACCTCAAACCAGGAGATCTGGTTTTTTTTAAGAATACCTTCTCAGGGCAGGGCGTCTCCCACGTTGGGATTTACCTCGGCAAGAAGCGCTTTGCCCATGTGGGCGTGAGCACCGGCGCGACCATTACCTCGCTCGACCACCCTTATTTCCGCATCCGCTATGTCGGCGCTCGGCGCGTCGAGCGATAGGTGCAACTCCGCCTACTTCTTTTGGCCGGTGTCATAGAGGCCTGTTGCTGCTACTTGGTCTCTCTCGGCGATCTCCAACGCCAAATACCGCAGATGTGGGCCGGCGCTTTTCCCGCTTTTCTCTGCTACGCACTCGCGGCGTATCTCGTCCTGCGGCGAGATGTACCTCCCGAACGACCGCACCTGATTCTCGGGGCCGCCCTCGTCTTCCGCCTGACGCTGTGGTGGAGCCCGGCGACGCTCTCGGACGACATTTTTCGCTACGTCTGGGACGGCCACGTCCAGCTAGCCGGCATCAACCCGTACCTCTATGCGCCCTCGGCTCCGCAGGTGGCGCACCTGCGCGACGCGCTCTACCACAGCATCAACCACGCTGACATTCCCACGATCTATCCGCCACTGGCGCAGCTTTTCTTTCGCGCGATTTGCATGCTAAGCGCGACTCCAGCCGCGTTCAAATTGGCCCTGCTGCTCTGCGATTGGGGCCTCTGCCTACTGTTGGCATACAGCCTCGTCCGCCGCGGCCAAGACCCGCGGCGCGTCCTGCTCTACGCCTGGAATCCCCTGCCCTTAATAGAAGTCGCCGGCAGCGGCCATATCGACGCGCTAGGTGTGCTGCTCCTCTTCGCAGCCCTGTACACACTCCACAGTCAACGATGGGCCGCAGCCATCTGCGGCCTCGCCGGGGCCTTTCTCGTCAAACTGGTACCCCTCGCACTGGTACCCACTTTCTGGCGTCGCCCTCGCACCGATTGGTTCGACTTCCGCCAGCGGAGTGCGCTGCTTCTGTTTCCAATACTGGGGCTGTTGGCCTTTTGGCCCTTTGCCGACGCCGGGGAAAAACTCGCGACCGGCCTCGTGACCTACGTACAACACTGGCACTTCAACGCGGCGGCCTACTCGCTCTTTCACTTTGTCTTACAGTCGTGGGACGACCACGCCTACGCACACGCTCGCTGGCTCTGCACCGCTCTTTTCGCACTCGTAGCCCTCGGCGTCCAAATCCGCTACCGCGACCCCTACCGAGCCGCCTTTGCAACCCTCGGTGCTTACGTCTTGCTCTCGCCGACTGTGCATCCCTGGTACCTGCTTTGGGTCCTCCCGTTCCTCGCCTTTTTCCCCAGTCCCGCTTGGATGCTCCTCAGCGGCTTGATCTTCCTCGCTTACGAGGTGCAGATCGGCTATAGCAGCGAAGGCGTGTGGCGCGAAAAGCCGTGGGTTTTGTGGGCGCAATACGCACCTTTTTACTTGCTCCTCGGCATCACGGCCTGCTACAGACGCCTCATGGGGCACCGCGACGATTAGCCAGCAGACGCGCGATCCCCGTCCCGCCTCGGGTACGCGAAGGGCAGGTGCATTAGAGCGAAAACGGTGAGAAAGATGGCGGAGACGGCCACTAGGAAGAGCCAGTGCGGATAGGCGTGGATAAAGGTGAGCTGTTTCGGTGCCGAGAGCGTAAAAAAGTAATTAGTCCCGAGATAGAGGTTGAGCGGGGTAATGGCCAAGGCGTAGAAGTGGATGGCGATATAGCTGCGCAGGATCGCCCGCGCCGGCGGGCAGTAGCGGCACCCAAATGTGAAATAGAACCCCGCGCCGACCAAGGCGACATGGGTCAGGAAATAGCGAATCTCGGCGATGGGGCGGATTGACCCGGTCTCCGAGATCGCCGGAAAACACACCGCCAGCAGAGCGCCGACCACCCCCGCGTAATACGCCAGCTCGGACCACAACCTCCTACCTGTTGCCAGCCCGGCGAACAGGATGAATACCGACAGGTCGCACAGGTGCAGGGGCAGGTTGTCGACGATGGGGATGCCAACCGCGAAGTGCCGATAGGCGAACCAGCCAAGTTCGTTGATCAGCACCAAGGCGAACAGCGCGACCCGGAAGGCCGCATGGGCCCGCCCTGCCGACGGCCACCGTCTCATATTGGCGCAGCCCGCCGCGAAAAGCGCGGCCACCCCGATCCAGAACAGGTGGCGCGCCGAAAACAGTTCCATGCCGACCCGAAATCCTCAGAAAACCTGTGAAAAGGTGATGTAGAGCGCCCTGCGGCCGCCCGAGATGCCGTAGTCGGCCCGCACGATCGTGCTCTGCCAATGACAACGCAACCCCATGCCGCTGCCGCGGCGCCACCCATCTCTCGTCGGCAGCGCGTCGCGGGCGAAGATCTGCCCGAGGTCGCCGAAGGCCACTAGTCCCAGATACAGGTGCTGCCGGCGCCATACCGGCAATCCACGCCAGCGCAACTCGCCGTTGAGCACGATCCGCGCCTCGCCCCGATCCCTAGCACTGGCCAAGCCGCGCACCGTGCCGCTGCCCCCCATGTCCAGTTCCTCGTAGAAAGGCAGGTCACCAAAGGTCCAGTTGACGCGCAGACGGTTGGCGGCCACCAACCCGCCCCCCAAGGTGTGGAAGTGCCGGTGGTCGAAACTAAGCGTCGCCCCGCGGTAATCTCCGCCGCCGCCAACCCCGAAGTCCACCAGCAACTCCTCCAGCACGCCCGAGGTCGCGTTGTTGTAGTTGTCGCGCGTGTCGTAGCGCAGCGAGCCGACGAACTGGGCGAATGCGCCCCCGTCCGCGCCAAGGGGGTCGAGCGCGGAGAGAATGCCATCGGCGGCGTTCGGATCGATATCGTTGTGGCTCAAACGCCCCCCAATGCGCAGGCGCCAGGGGAAACGCAGGGTCCGGATCCACTTTACCTTGAACTCCGGGAAGGCGTGCCGGAACGTCTTCTGGTCCCGCGAATACCCGGCGATATCCTCGTCGCTGAGGCCACCGTAGTAATTGGCAAAATCCTCCTTCTCATAGACCAGTTCGACCTCGAGCCGCCGGCCGGGCCGGAATTCGGGCGTATCGACGAGCACGCGGTGTACCCACTTGCCCTTGGTTGTGATAAATACTTGGGCGCTGTATTTGCGGCGATAGGGTACGCTCTGGCCGTCGTATTCGAAGAGATTGGCCCGCAGTCCGTATCCAGTACCGTCGTCCGCGCTGAAATTCAGCAGCGGCACTGCGGTCGGGCGCCAGCCGACAGTCTCGTGGACCGGCCGGGCACCGCTCGGACACGCCCACGCGAACGCCAAGGCCGCCGCAATAAGGACCCGATTCAGCATAGACCACCTCTCACTAAAGTAGTTTTATGCGCTATGTAGCCGTCCGCATTGCCCACATTAAGTATGGTTAATCCGCAGATAGGATGCTACCAATCCGCGCCACTTGCGTTGGACCACCAGCGGACAGAAATAAAAGGAACGAATCGCCCCCTTGCGATGTCTCTCTATAACCAAGCTCTGCCGTAACGCGCCTTTTTACTTGCTCTTATGCGGCACCGAACCAGCTCGTCGCCGGATGGGAACAGATGGCTCGTAGAGGCAGAAGTGCGGAAAATAGTTCAAAGTGTTTCTGTTTGTTATATTCCTGATTATAATGGCGCAAGGCGATAGCAACCTCGCGCCTAGAAAAATTGCGCGTGAATAGCTCCGTAAAAAATACTCTGCGCCTCGTGGCCTTTGGCTTGGGAACACTGTGTCTGCACGGCTGTCTAGAGCTGGTGCGTAGGCCGCCAGTGGGCGAACCCTTCGGCTACGAGTACGCCCCAGCCGCCGACACCACAGCTACGAGCGCAGCAGCCGTCCAACCCATGCCAGCGCTAGTCGTCGTAGATCGCCCCAAGCGCTCGCGCCAACAGTTGCGAGACATCGAGCAGGTCAACAAATACGCGCTCTGGTGCATTGAAAACGCCATGTGGAA
>JAPPEF010000021.1 GCA_028875335.1 Gemmatimonadota bacterium | reverse complement strand
GCACGTCCATCAGCTTGACCACGCCGCCAGCCCGCGTCTTGAACGGCCGGTTGTCCGCGCCTAAAATCGCGCCAAACTCGTGGTGCTCCAAAGTGGTCGCCTCGGGCGCGTACCCAGCCGCCCGCGCCACCGCGAAGACCTGCTGCAAGTGAAGCGACTGGCGCGCATCGACGATGTAAAGGATGCGGTCGGCAGCGAGTGCACCGGCCCGATAGCGCACGGCCGCGAGGTCGCTCGTTGCATAGAGGTAGCCGCCGTCTGACTTCTGCACGATCACCGGCGTGATCTGGCCGTCCTTGTTTTTGAATTCCTCCAAGAAGACGCACTGCGCGCCGTTGGATTCCACGAGCAAGCCCTTGGCCCGCAAATCCTCGACCACGCGGGGCAAATCGTCGTTGTACGCGCTCTCTCCCTGCACGTCTTCGGGCTTGAGACCGACTCCTAGCGCGTCGTATATGCGCTGGCCGTGGGCGAGCGACTCGTCGATGAACTGCTGCCACATCTGCTGCACGTGCGGATCGCCGCTTTGCAGCTTGACCACGTATTCCCGCGACAGATCGGCGAACGCCTCGTCCTGATCAAAGCGCTGACGCGCCGATTGGTAGAATACTTCTAGATCGGCCAATTCCGTGGCCGGGTCCGCAATCTCGTCCAAGTGGGCGATGAGCATTCCAAACTGCGTCCCCCAGTCGCCCACGTGATTGTGGCGCACGACCTCGTGGCCCGAGAATTCGAGGACGCGGGCGATGGCGTCGCCAATGACTGTGCTGCGCAGATGGCCGATGTGCATCTCCTTGGCCAAGTTGGGATGCGAGTAGTCGAGTACGACCTTTTGCGGCGCGTCCTTGGGCACGCCGAGCCGCGGGTCGGCCAACACGTTCCCTAACTGCGCGGCCAGCCACTCGCCCTTGAGTTGGATATTGATAAAGCCCGGACCGGCGATATCTACAGACGCAGCCATGTCCTCCAGATCCAGTTCCTCCACGACCTGAGCGGCGAGTGCGCGGGGATTGGTCTTCAGCTTCTTGGCCGCGGCCATCACGCCATTGGCCTGATAGTCACCGAACTCCGGGCGGGTCGCCGGGCCGACGAGAGCCGGGGAATCCGCGGGCGCGCCCGCTCGGGCCAGCGCCGCGCTAATGCGCGTTTCTAATGATTCGGTTATCATGCGTTATCTAGGTTGTTTGTCTTTATTCCCAACGGGCCTAATCAGGAAAATGCTCCAGTGCAGCCGCGACCATCGCCTCGACCGGCGGCTCGACACCCGTCCATATCTCAAACGAACGCGCCCCCTGCCAAGCGAGCATACCCAAACCGTTGATCGCCGACGCACCAGCGGCGGCAGCCTGCCGCATGAGCACGGTCTCCAAAGGATTGTACACAATGTCGGCGACCAGCATGTGCTCGTGCAGGCACGACGGGTCCGCCAGCGGCGAAACATCGTCGCGGGGGTGCATTCCCAGCACCGTGGCGTTGATGAGCAAACCAGCGTCCCCAATCGGCCCGGTCTCTGCCAGCGACCCGACCCGCACCTTGCCAGCGCTGTCGAGGTCGCCGGCGAGGGCTGCGGCCTTTTCCACCGTGCGGTTGAGCAACAGCACCTCCTCCACCTCGTCCCGTGCTAACAGCGCGTAGAGCACGGCCCGTGCCGCACCACCCGCTCCGAGAAGCGCAACTTTAGGAGGCAACGGGTCCAAACCACCATCAGCCTTGAGGCTCTGCACGATGCCAAAGGCGTCGGTGTTGTACCCCACGAGCCGGCCATCGCGGTTGGCAATGGTATTGACCGCGCCAATGCTCTGGGCCTCTGCGGAAATTTCGTCGAGATGCGCCATGACGGCCTGTTTGTGCGGCACCGTTACATTCAGCCCGACCATGCCGAGGGCACGCATTCCGGCGAGCGCTTCGGGCAAGGCCGCAGGAGCAACGCGGAACGCCGCGTACACATAGTTGAGATCCAGCGCCCTGAGCGCGGCATTGTGCATAGCCGGCGACGCCGTGTGTGCGACCGGGTCGCCGATGACGCCGAGCACCCGCGTCATCCCGGAAATCACTCCAACAAATCCTCAATGAAGCAGTTGGCAATCTCCATGGATTCACGCCACGACACGCCGTAGAGCAAGCGGATGGCGAGTAGGCCACCACACAACATCACGGCCGAGCACACAAAGAGCCGAAAAAGTCCTCTCATATTTAATCTCCTCCAATAGATTGTACGGTCTTAAAAAAATCGGGCCAGATCGGCGTCAAGCAATCGCTACCTTGGATGGTCAACTCCCCTTCGGCCAACAGCCCGGCCACGGCAAAAGCCATGGTTAAACCGGGGTCGCCCTTGCTGTCGAGTTGACCTCCTTGGAGCGGGAAGCCGCCTTTGATGACGAGCCCCTCTGGGAATTGACCAATCCGCGCATCGAGCGAGCGCAGTGCGGCGCACAAATGCTCTACGTGCGGCACGTCTTCGATATCGCGGATGACCGTCGTCCCCTGCACCTGGGTCGCCAAGACTGCTAGCAACGCGATCTGGTCTGCGACCTTGGCCGCCCGCGACCCCGCCACGCGCGTGGCTTTTAACGGGCTGGCGCTCACGTGCAAATCGTACTCGTTTCCCTCAAGGCTTTTCGCGTCGATCTGCGCCCCAATCTGCCGCAGCAAATCCAAAAACGCCCGCTGCCCAGAGCGAACTACCACGCGTTTGACGGTTAGCTCCGACCCCTTGCGGCACAGCGCAGCCCCCATGAGCGGATAGGTCAATGCAAGTTGCCCAGGGATCTCTACGTCAACGCCCTGCAGCGCCTGCCCGCCCTCTACCGACAGCAGTTTGCGCCGCTCGACAGCGACCCCGCGCCCGCACAACAAGCGCTCCACGCGGCTGCCGACTTTCAGCGCAGTCGTCCCCTCGGCAAAGAGTGCGGCCACCAGCGCGCCCAGTGCTAGGGCGTCGGTCGGCGGTGCCTCGGAGAGGACGAACCCTTTGGCCTGCTGACCTCCAGTTACAAAGGTGTCCGCGCGCTCCTGTTCTACTGAGAACCCGAGTTGGGCCAGCAGGTTGAGCAAGGGCCGACACCGCTCGGCTTCCGCGCCTAACTCCACCTGCGAGCGAAACGTTTGCCCGGCGAGTAAGGGAAGCAACAACAGCGCGGTATCACCCAACCCCTCTATATCGAGCGGTCCCGCTGCGTCCCGAAATCCCCGTAGCCCAACGCCGCGCACCACATGAGTGCCTGCGCGCTTGGTAATGTCAACGCCCAACTCGCGCAACACAGCGACCACCCGGTCAGCGGCAACGGGCACGTGGCGGACAGTGCTCTTCCCCCCGCTCAATGCGGCCAATACGAGCGCGCGCGCGGCTGGCTCCTGCTCTCCGGGAACCGAGACCTGCCCCGCGATTTTCTTGATTGGGTTTACGACCGTTTCCATGGCCTAGGGTCTCCGCGCCACATACCCGAGCCCAGCCAAAATTTCCAACGCGCTCTCCGCACTCTCCGCGCTGTCAAATCCCAGCCGTATCGTCCCCCCCTCGCCTTCGCGCACCTTCATCACCTCAATATCGTTGATGTTCACCCCTTGCGCCCCCAGCGCCTGCCCGATCTCGGCGATGACGCCCGGCCGGTCCTCGGCTAGCACCAAGATCTCGTGCAGCACATGGATAAATCCTTTTGAATCCCTCGGAATGGAACCCCGAATCTCGTTGGCAAAATCGAAATCTGCCTTTAGCTCTTCTGCCTCCAGCCGCTCCCTCACTTCCGCGAGCGCGGCGATGTAGCGGTCGATCATCGCGTGGATCTCGTCGGCATTGGTCGCGCAGATATCCTCCCACACCGGCGCGAACGGGCTAGAGGCAATCCGCGTCAAGTCGCGGAAACCGCCAGCAGCCAGCGGCAGGAAGTGGTCCCGCTCGGCATTCAACCGCCCGACCATACTCACCAGCGAGGTCGCCATCATCTGCGGCAAGTGGCTGATCGCGGCGACCGCCCGGTCGTGTGCCCCAGCGTCTAGTTCCATCACCCGCGCCCCAACCTGCCGCAAGAGCGCGGTCAATGCTTGGTAGCGGTCAGCCGGCACCTTCTGGTCGGGGACCAAAATATAGATCGCATTCTGGAAGAGGAACGGATCGGCTGCGGCCACGCCCGCCTTTTCAGAGCCGGCCATAGGGTGGCCGCCGACAAAGTACACCTCGTCGCTGAAATGAGCTTGGGCCGCTGCGACGATACGCCGCTTGGTACTCCCCACATCGGTAACCAACGTCCCCGGCTCGGCAAGCTGACCCACCTCCGCAATCAGCGTGAGAATCCGCTTGATCGGAGTGCAGATAAAGACTAGGTCAGCTCCTTTGAGCGCTTGTCCCAGCTCGTCGTAGCCCCATCCCTCGTCGATCACGCCCAATTCCAGCGCACGGGCGATGGTCGCAGGACGGCTGACGCCCACAAGCTGCCCGCCAAAGCCGGTGCGCTTGAGCGCCAAGCCTATGGAGCCGCCAATCAGGCCCACGCCGACGATGACTGCCCGCCGGAAGAAGGCTAGCTCTCCTCGCATTCGAAGTGAGTGGTTAGTTCGATGAGCAGCCGGTAGAACTGCTCTAGGGCCTCGTCCTTCATCAGCCCTTGGAGTCCTTGATTATAGGCTTTGGCCTTGGCGAATACATCGCGCTCGCGCTCGAGATCGCGTATTGGTTTTCCCGCGGCCTTTTTAATCTGCCCAATCTCGTGTGCGCACTGCATGCGCTCGTTGAGCAGATCGATCATTTGCCTGTCGATACCATCTATGCGTTCGCGCCAGTCACTCAGGTCCATAGCTACTCCCTTACCGATGTCCCATGGCCCGACGGACCGCGTCCATGGTTGCGTCAACGATTGGACGCAGTTTTTCGACACTCTCGGCCAACACCTCGTCTATGTACGCGTGATCCGCCGTCAGTTCCCGATAGCGGGCTTGGATCGGCTCGATCTCGGCGATGACCACTTCGGCCAGTTCCTTTTTCAAGTCGCCGTACCCCTTGCCAGCAAAATGCGCCTCGATCTCATCGTTCCCTAGGCCAGTCAACGCCTGGTAGATTGTCAGAAGGTTGTACAACCCAGGGCGCTGCGGATCGAAGACAATGCCCTGCTGCGAATCAGTCACCGCCCGCATAATCGTCTTGCGCACTCTATCCGGGTCATCGAGCAGACCGACGCTGTGGTACTGGCCCTCGGCCGACTTAGACATTTTCGCAGTCGGATCGTCGAGTCCCATGATCCGCGCACCGACTTGCGGAATGACCGGCTCGGGCACGGTGAACACTTCGCCAAATTGACGATTGAAGCGCTCGGCAATGTCGCGCGTCAGTTCTACGTGCTGTTTTTGGTCGTCGCCGACGGGGACCTCGTGCGCCTGATAGAGCAGGATATCGGCGGCCATCAACGTCGGATAGACGAACAGCCCCGTGCCGACGCGCTCGCGCCGCGCACCCACCCGATCCTTAAACTGGGTCATCCGCTCCAGCCAGCCCATCGGCGTGATGCAAGTCAAAAGCCAAGCCAACTCAGTGTGCTCCGGAATGTGCGACTGCACGAAGAGGCGGCACTTTTGCGGATCGAGTCCGCAGGCGATGTACAAAGCCACGGCCTCGCGCGTACCTTGGCGCAAAGCCTCCGGGTCGTACGGCACGGTGATCGCGTGCTGATCGACCACGCAGAAAATGTTGTCGCGGTCCTCTAGGTTGACCAGCCAATTGCGGACGGCCCCGATGTAGTTGCCGATGTGGATGTGGCCCGAAGGCTGAATGCCCGAAAATACTCGCTTTTTCACTTGCCCAATAGCTCCCTCACTTTAGTCCCGATATCGTCTTCGCGCATCAGGGATTCGCCGACCAAGATCGCATCGACGCCGACTGCCGCGAGCCGCTCAACATCGCTGCGATCCCCAATTCCGCTCTCGCTGACGACGACAGCTCCCTTCGGCATCTGCTCCACAAGCGCGAAGGTCGTCTCCAAGGTTGTCTCAAAGGTCCGCAGATCGCGGTTGTTGACGCCGATGAGCCGGGCACCGGCTGCTTTGGCGCGCGTCAGTTCCGCCCCATCGTGAACTTCGACTAGCGCGTCTAATTCCAACTCCTCGGCTAAGCCGAGGTAGTCGTCGAGTTGGCTGGAGTCCATCAGCGCCACGATCAGCAAAATGGCGTCGGCACCGATGACGCGGGCTTCGTAGAGCTGGTATTCGTCGATGGTGAAATCCTTGCGCAACACCGGCAAGCCCGCGACCACTTTAGCCATCTGCACATAATCATCGCACCCCTGAAAATACGCCTCGTCCGTCAATACCGAAAGACAGCGCGCACCGTGGGCGGCATACGCATCGGCGATCCACTCTGGGTCGAAGTCAGCGCGGATGACGCCCTTGGACGGCGAGGCTTTTTTCACCTCGGCGATCAACGCGATCCCATCCGCAGCCAACGCACCCATAAAATCGGCCGGCGCGGGCGTATCGCGAGCCTGCGACCGCACATCGGCCAAACTGCGCTCGCGCTTGCGGTCGGCGACGAACTCGCGCTTGTACGCGGCTATTTCGCTTAGGATATCCGTCATCGTCAGGAGTTGCTTACCTCGACCAGCCGATCTAGGGCTTGGCGCGCCTTGCCCGAGTCGATGGACTCCCGAGCCACTTCAAGACCGGCGGTTATATCCTCGGCCCGCCCGCCAACGACTATCGCCGCCGCTGAGTTGAGCAACACCACATCGCGCTGCGGCCCTTCCTCGCCGTCGAGTACCCCGCGCAGGATGCGCGCATTGTAGCTTGCGTCACCGCCTTTGAGGGCCTCGGCTGAGACTGTCCGCAAACCAAAATCCCCCGGGTGGATCTGACGCGTACTGACCTGTCCGTCTTTAAGCTCGCTGACCTGCGTCGGTCCCGTCAGCGTGATCTCATCCAGCCCGTCCGAGCCGTGTACCACCAGGGCCTGATCCGATCCCAACTCGCGCAGTACTCCGGCGAGCGCCTCGGTCAACGCGCCGTCGAACACGCCGAGCAATTGCCTTTTGGCCCCAGCCGGATTGGTCAGCGGCCCCAAGATGTTAAAGATCGTGCGGGTCGCTAACTCCCTGCGCGGGCCGACGGCGTGTTTCATCGCCCCGTGCAAGGCTATCGCGAAGAGAAAGCCCATGCCGACTTCGTCGATGCACTCGCCGACCTTTTCCGGCGTAGCTTCGACATTGACCCCTAACGCGGTGAGCACGTCCGACGAGCCGCACTGGCTCGATATTGAGCGGGTGCCGTGCTTGGCTACTGCCAAACCGGCACCGCAAGCGACAAAGGCTACCGTCGTAGAGATATTGAAGGTCCCCGAATCATCGCCGCCAGTGCCGCAGGTGTCGATGATTTCGGGGCGCACTGTCACTATCGGCGTAGCTTTCTCGCGCATGACTTCGGCACCGCCAGCGATCTCGTCAATAGTCTCTCCTTTGATCCGCAGAGCGACGAGAAAAGCGCCGATCTGAGCATCTGTGGCTTGGCCGCTCATAATCTGCTCCATCACCGCCCGCATCTTAGCACGGCCTAGGTCTGCCCCAACGATCAGGTCTCTTATAGCTTCTTGTATCATGTTGCGCTCCTCATAAGCGAAGAAAATTATCCAGTAGTTGTTTGCCTTCTATGGTCAGGATCGACTCGGGATGGAACTGCACCCCTTCGAGGGGCCATTGCCGGTGCCGAATTCCCATAATCATTCCGTCCTCGCTCGTAGCCGATACTTGCAGGCATTCGGGCAAACTCTCCCGCTCGACAGTTAGCGAGTGATAGCGAGTAGCGACGAAGGGATTTTGCAGGCCGGCAAACAGCGTGCGGCCATCGTGGCACACCGGCGTCGCGCGACCATGAACGATTTCGTCGGCCCGCACCACGCGCCCGCCGCAAACTTGGGCGATGACTTGGTGCCCCAAGCACACGCCCAAAATGGGGATCACACCGGCCAACCGCTCGACGAGCGCACACGAAATGCCAGCTTGATCTGGGCCGCCAGGACCAGGCGAGATAACGACGCGCTCGGGCGCGAGCGCCACCGCTTCGGCGACCGTCAATTCATCGTTGCGCAAGACCTTGGTTGCCGCCCCTAATTCCTCTAAATAATGCACCAAATTGTAGGTAAAGGAGTCGTAGTTATCAAGTATCAGCAGCATGGCTTCAGCGCGCTAGTTTCCCCATTACTTGGGCGATCAGCCGCAAGCCAAGATCGTCCTTGAGAGTCAAGATCGACTCCGGGTGAAACTGCACGGCCGCCACCGGCAACTCGCGGTGCTCCACAGCCATGATGACCCCGTCGTCGGTCTGCGCTAACACCCGCAAGCACTCGGGCAGCTTCTCCGGCACGGCGTAGAGCGAGTGGTAGCGTCCGGCGACAAATTCCGTGGGAAACCCGTCGAAAATCCCTTCCGGCGTGCAGCGGATCGTCGATTCCTTGCCGTGCATCGGGTAGGAAAGCACCCCCAACTCGCCGCCAAGCGCCTCGACGATGCCCTGCAATCCGAGGCACACGCCAAAAACCGGCAGCGTGCGCCGCATGCACTCGTTGACCAACTCCGGCACGCCGAATTCCTCGGGCGTGCCTGGCCCCGGCGAGATAAAGACCAGATCGGGATCAAAGTCGGCGAAGACGCGCTGGAGATCGCGCAGGCCCCGCGCACCACTGCCGTCGCGCGACCTTTCGGCGCGCACCGTTACCACATTCGCTCCCGTCTGCCGCACGTAATCGCCGAGCGTATGCACGAAAGAGTCGCGGTTATCGACAAAGAGCACTCGCTTGCCCTGCCCCGTGGTCGCGATTTGGGAGCCTTTCTCCTTCGCGTCGTCAGCACCGATCACCGCGTTGATAAAAGTCTCGGCCTTGGCTCGCGTCTCGCGCTCCTCGGCGTCTGGGCCCGAGTCGCAGAGCAGCGTCGCCCCAGCCCGTACTTTGGCGATGCCGTCCTCCAAGTGTACAGTGCGGATGGTGATCCCAGTGTTGATCTCTCCGCTAAAGAGCAACATGCCGACGCAGCCGCCGTACCAGCGCCGCGCCGAGTTTTCCAGTTCCTCGATCTTCTGCATGGCCGCTGGTTTGGGCGCGCCAGTAAGCGTCACCGCCCACATATGCGAAAGCAGGGCGTCGAATCCATCGCAGTCGTCCTTCAACTCGCCCACTACTTGGTCCACCGTGTGAAAAACCTTCGAGTACCTTTCGATCATCCGCCGCCCCACTACTCGCACTGAGCCTTCCTTGCAAATCCGCGCTTTGTCGTTGCGATCAACATCCGTACACATGTTCAACTCGGCCTCGTCCTTTTTTGAGTTGAGCAGGTCGCGGATCTGCTCGGCGTCCTCCATCACGGTTTTGCCTCGGCCGATGGTCCCGGCAATTGGACAAGTCTCGACCAATGCCCCATTGACCCGCACGAACATCTCGGGCGAAGCGCCGATCAGATACTCGTCGCCGAGGCTAATGAAGAACTCGTAGGGGCTAGGGCTAGTGCGGCGGATATTCTCAAAGAGGACGTTAGGGTTGCCCGCATATCCAGCACTGAGTACCTGACTTGGCGTCACCTCAAAGAAGTCGCCGCGCTCGGTACCGGCGATGACCTCGCGCACCTTGTCGGCGTATTCCCCAGGGGCGTGGTCGCACGTGATCTCGGACGCCGCGCCGCGCGCATAGGGCACGGCGTCCGTGTTTCGCTCCATGCCCTCGGTTGACAACCCATTGGCGGCAAACTCATAGCAATAACGCCGCGCCTGCTCCTTGCGGTGATCGACAACGACCAGTTCGTCCGGCAAAAAGAGGTGCAGATCGGGCCGGTCTTCGCGGCGCGGGTGGCGCAGTTGGAGCGGCTCAAACTGGAGTACCAAGTCGTAGCCCAGCGCCCCGTAAAAGCCCAAGTGATTTTCGCCCTCGGCTCGCATCAGCGCCACTAGGGCGCGCAGGACGCTGAAGATCGTCGGCTGCTTGGACCGCTCCTCCTCGGGGAAGTACTCGGGCATGGGAGCCACCGCACCTTTGAGCTGGCCATCGGTTAGCTCCAACTCAATCACATGCTCGTGCTTGGCGAGGCTGCCGCGAAAGGTCTCCAGCAACATCTCGCCGCGCGCGTTGAGTGCCCGAAAGGCAAAGGCGCGCTGACGCGCCACCAACTCCAGCGGCGGATCGACGAAACCAATGTCCCAGCGGCTATAGCGCCCTGGATACTCGTAGCCGCTGGCAAAGACAGCACCCCGGTGGGTGTCGAGCCGTTCAAGCAGAGACGCTAGCGGCCTTTCTATGGGCAATTCCTCGGTCTGGCGCTTGACTTCGACGCCGCCAGCCGTGCGAAAAGTTTCCGTGTGAATGGTCATATCGTTCTCCAAGTACAAAAAAAACGCGGACACCCAAGGGCGTCCGCGTTGGATTGAAAATTAATCTCGTCGCAGTCTAGCGGATGGACGCACCTCTCTCCCTGCTCGGGGAATACCAAGCGCGCCACCAGCGACGAATATGAGGCGAAAATTTCATAACGCGCAGAAAGTAAAGGCGAGTCTTTGCACTGTCAAGGACCGGACAACGCTCAGCGAATCAACGCCAATTTGGCCGTTTGGACGGCACCTCCGGCTTGCAACACGGCCCAATAGACCCCAGAAGCCGCCTCTACACCCGCAGCCGTGCGACCGTCCCAACGCACGCGGTGCGCACCAGCAGCCGCCCAGCCATCGGCCAATATGTGAACCTGCTGGCCCATCAAATTATAGACGGTAAGCCGCACGGGACCGGTTTCAGCGAGGGTGAAGGGAATGGTCACCGCCGCATTGAACGGCGTGGGAAAAGGATCGCCTAGGCCGGATTCGACGACAGATCGAGAGGGGCCCAAGAACCTCGCTCCTGCAACCGCCTTGGCGTTAAAAGGCTTCCACAATTTTACATCCTTCAACTCCCAATGAGTAAAAGAGCTAGTGCGGTTCTGATTTGACCTATTGCGAAATTCGATCACATTCTGACCGGAATTAAGATACGTCTGGCTTAAGATGCCCCAGAAGGCTTGCCAATCGTTGTTTACTGAAATGTTCCATTGTTGTTGGCCGTTGATCAGAATATCGATTTCGGCATCGTTCTTGAGAGACCATGTCATCGCAACATCTTCTCCAATTCCCTCAAAGCCGAACTTGACGCTTTTGGGATTTTTGGTAACCGCAGGTGGACTGTAGCCGAAGAGCCCTCTGCTAGGTAGCGGCTCTAACTGGTCGCCTTCGATTTCAAGCCGCTTGGGCCCCGACCTCCCATTCGCAGTAACAACCTGTACATTGCCACTCTGGGCCCTATCTGGCACCTCGACGACAATTCTGCTGTTGGACCAACTCACATAGTCCTCAGCAGAGGGCCGTACGTTAGAAAAAAACAAAACGTATCTAGTGCCTCGCCTAGTGCCAAAATTGCCGCCTGTTAGCGTCAGGCGATCCCCTGTCTTGACTCGCGTCGGCGAGATCCTCGTCAGATATGGACTCGTTACGTCTAGGCGGATGGAGTTACTAGTGCCTTCTGATGTTCTAACGGTCAGATTACCGGGGGGCGTATTGAGGGGAATACGGAACCGTATCCTGCTACTCGACCAAGAGGTAAACGAAGAGGAAGGGATCATGATCGAACCAATCCGCACGGAACTGCTTCCCCGCGAGGAACCAAAATTACCCCCGCTTACGGTAGCAACCGTATTCGTCTGTACAGTCTGTGGAGAAATATTGCTGATCCAAGGAGAGGTAATTGTCAGCCGGGCCGAAACGCTTCCCCCCGTAGTTACAACATGCACATTGCCGGTACGTGCGCCAGCCGGCACCCTCACGCGAATCTGGGTATCGCTCCAGCTTACGTATTGGGAAGAACTGGGTTCCGTACCCCCGTGGAAAATCACCCGACTCGTGCCGCGATTCGCGCCGAAAGCTGTCCCACGGATGGTTACGACTTGATTGTACCGCGCCCGACTGGGCGAGATGGAAATGATTTGAGGAGACCCTCTTTCGATTTCAAGCCGCTTCGTCCCCGATGTCCCATTCGAAGTAGTAACCCGCACATTGCCGCTCTGAACCCCATCTGGAACCTTGACGACAATTCTGCTATTGGACCAACTCACATAGTCCGCAGCAGAGGGCCGTACATTAGAAGTAAATAAAACGTATCCAGTACTCCGTCTAGCGCCAAAATTGCCGCCTGTTAGCGTCAGGCGATTCCCTATCTTGACTCGCGTCGGCGAGATTCTCGTCAGATACGGACTCGTTATTTGTAGGCGGATGGCATTACTAGTGCCTTCGGACGTTCTAACGGTCAGGTTGTCGGGAGGAGTATTAATGGGAATGCGGAACCGTATCCTGTTATTCGACCAACTAGCCAACGCAGAGGAAGGAATCGCGACCGAACCAATCCGCACGGAACTGCTGCCTCGCGAGGAACCGAAATTCTCCCCACTTACAGTAACAACGGTATTAGTCCTTACAGTCTGCGGAGAGACGCCGCTGATCCAAGGAGAGGTAATCGTCAGTCGGGTCGAAGCTCTTCCGTTCGCGGTTACAACCTGCACATTACCCGTACGCGCGCCAGCCGGCACCCTCACGCGAATCCGGGTATCGCTCCAGCTTACGTATTGGGAAGAACTGGGTTCCGTACCCCCGTGGAAAATCACCCGACTCGTGCCGCGATTCGCGCCGAAAGCTGTCCCACGGATGGTTACGACTTGATTGTACCGCGCCCGACTGGGCGAGATGGAAGTGATTTGAAGCGATGGAGATGCAGAAACTTGCATAACCGGCAACACGAGTTTGCCGTGTCCGCTATCGTTGTCCCTTCCTGGGGTTCCTATGTCAACCGTCTCCGCAACAAGTGCGTTCCACAATTGAGTGCGTGAGTACGATGGATTCGCTGACTTGATCAGAGCCGCCGCGCCGGCGACGTGGGGCGTAGCAGCGGAGGTCCCCCAAAAACCATCCGGTCCATGAGAAGCCGTCGATACTCCAGTAGGAGCGACGAGTTCGGGCTTGATGCGTCCATCGGTAGTGGGACCACGCGAGCTATAGTTTGCCAGTATGCCCGAGTTCCATTGGTCGTGATGAACCGCCCCGACGCTCATAGCCTCGCGCGCGTCCGCGGGGCTCGTGATACTGTTCTTCGCATCCGAATAATTTATAAAATCGTGAGTTGACCATACTCTCATCCTCTTAGGCTGAGCGTCTAGGCTGCTAACAGCAATGCCATAGATCCCCGATTCTTTTGCCGTGTAGTCGCCGATCCGTTCTACAGGGTCACCGCCGGAGTCTTGAATATCGGTACTTTTGGCGACTTCTTCCCAATCGCCGGAGGAATTTCTGAAATAGAGATACAGGTCGTAGTTCTGATAGGTGATGGGCCAATCATCCCAAACCAGATGCACACGGATTGCAGCCCCTTCCTCGGCTTTAAATGTTAACCGCTCTTCTCCTGTAACAAAACTGTGCCAATCGTTGGAATTTTTATCAGACCAGAGGCCGGAGTAATGCTGCTTGCCGGAATTGCCCGCTGCAACGACCCAAAGGATGCCATTATCGGCAGCGTCATTTACAACGTTACAGGAAAACCCTCGCCCGTCGCCAAATCCGTCTATAAGGAAGCCTTCAGAATGACTTATTACATCAATGCCGTCTCGTATGGCATGGTCCTTGGCGTTTTCAAGATCAACCATATCCCCAGTTTTATAGAGATAGAGTTCGGCTTCCGGGGCCACATCGTGGACGATTTCAGCACATGCCGTTCCGTGTATGCCCTCCTCGGCGTATAACCCTTCACCCGTAAAATCGTGGCCCCGCAAACGAGAACGCGCTGGCATATCTCCAGACAGTTCGTTCGCCCCCTTAAATCCACTGTCAATAATGCCTACCTTGACCCCCTGTCCTCGCACACCCGCCGAATGATTAGCCAATGCACCAATGCGGGACGCCCCCTCGCTCGTCGTCGCCCGAGAATGCGGCCTATACGGCCTGCGGACAAAGCGCACCCCCGGCAGTTCTGAAACCGCCACCAGTGAGGACGGCGGAACCGCAACCCGCATCAGACTCTTGGACTGCGCCAGAACCCTCCCCCCAAGCGCAGCCAGCGACGACGTATCAATCGAAGCCGACGCTTGGCCAGGATGCGGAACCAAAATGACAACGACAGTATCCTGTAAATCGCGTGTCGGCTTTGCCGCCCCCGGTATCGCCAACTCCCACAACGCACTCTGTATCTTGGCCGGGCCGTCGGGCCTGTCAGGTGTGAAATCTATGTTCTGTGCCCAGAGGGGTACGTAGCCAAGGACGCCCAAGAAAAGGGCGGTCGTAATTCTATAACGATTAATTGATTTCACCGTCGCTCCATGCATTGGGGATAAGTAGGATGCCGACCAACGCGGGTTGGCGGCGGCTTATAGTACGCCCTCAAAACGAGGCGTCAAGGGAAACTTGCGGCAGGCACTATTCGGCTCAGCGAATCAACGCCAATTTAGCCGTCTGCACGATCTCCCCCGAGTACAGCACGGCCCAATAAACCCCCGAAGCCGCTTCAACCCCCATATCCGTGCGACCATCCCAACGCACGCGATGTGCGCCCGCAGCCAACCACCCATCAGCCAATACGCGAACCTGCTGTCCCATCAAGTTATAGACGATAAGCCGCACGGGACCGGCCTCGGCTAGGACAAAAGGAATGGTCACTTCCGCATTGAACGGCGAGGGAAAAGGATCGCCCAAACCATCCGGCAGCTTGGACAAAAGCCGCGTCCCGGCGGTGAGCTTAGCACTAAACGGCTTCCACAACGCCACGTCCTTCAACTGCCAGCGGACGAAGGATATCGCGCGGTCTTGGTTGATGACATTGCGGAACTCGATGACGTTTTGCCCAGACTGGAGGTATGTCTCATCGAGGACGAGATACCAAGTCCGCCAATCCTCCCCGGCCACGAGCACTGCATACCTTTGTTCGTTGAGGAAAATGACGACCTCGTCGTTGTTTATTTCCTTAGTCGAAAACTGACACAGGACATCTCGATTGATCCCCTCAAAACTGAACTTGACACTTTTGGGATTCTTGCTAACCGCGGGCGGGCTGTAGCCGAAAATTCCACTGCTCGGCAGCGGTTCTATCCATTCGCTGCCAATCTCTACTTGCGCGGCCCCAGTAACCCCATCGGCAGTAAAAACCCGCACCCCACCACTGCGGGCCTGGGACGGAACCCGGACGACGATGACGCCGTTAGACCAAACCGCATAATCGTCGGCCTCGGCTTGCACATTGGGATTAAACAACACGTATCCCGTGCCGCGTTCTTGGCCAAAGTTGCCGCCGGCCAGCCTTAGGTACTCGCCAGCCTGTACTTGCGGTGGCGAAAGTCGCGCCAAGTACGGGCTGGCGATTTCCAAGCGGACGGCATTGCTGGTACCTGTAGGAGTCACAACAGTTACATTGCCCGAAGGCGCATTGAGCGGAACGCGGAACCGTATCGTCTTATTCGACCAAGTCTCAAACGAAGACACCGCGACCGAATCAATCCACGTGGAACCACTGTCCCGCGCGAGGCCGAAATTGTCTCCGTCAATTTGAATGAGGTCGTCGGTCTTGGCCCCCGCATCCATGCGCGTGTGATTGGTGACCGCCTCAATGTAAGGCGACGTGACGACCACTTGCGCACTGTCGCTGCCGCCGCCGGTTATCACCTGCACCTTGCCGGTGCGAGCACCAGTCGGTACGCGCACTTGGATCTGCGCGTCACTCCAAGCGAGATAGTCGGAATCACTCGGCTCCTTCCCCGCAAAAAAGACCACTTTGCCCGTCCCTTTGCCAGTACCAAAACCCTCGCCAACGATAGTAGTTGTTTGGCCGTATTGAACGCGGCGCGGCGAGACATCCGCAATTTGCGGCACTGACACCGACAGCACGAGTTTGCCGTATCCCGTGCTGTCGTCCTTGCCCAGTGCCCCCACATCGACGGTGGCCTCGACGAGGGCCTTCCACAGATCGTCGCGCGAAAGCGAAGGGTTGGCCGATTTGAGCAGGGCCGCCGCACCAGCCACGTGGGGAGCCGCAGCCGAGGTCCCCCCAAACAACTTATCTGCACCGTAAGAAGCCGTTGTCACGCCCGAAGGCGCGACGAGGTCGGGCTTGATGCGGCCATCGGCAGTGGGACCGCGCGAACTATAGCTTGCCGCTATGCCCAAGTCCCATTGATCGCGGTGGATCGCCCCAACGCTCAAAGAACCGCGAGCGTCCGATGGAATCCCCAAGCTGCTAGCCGGAACCGGATATTCGATGTCGTGGTGCCAAGACCACACTCGCAGATCCTTAGGCTCGGCCTCGCCGACGCGGACCACGGAAATGCCATACGTGCCCGCTCGCCCGGCAAAGTATTCGATAAACTCCACCGGCGCTCCGCCGTCCTCGCCCTGCACATCCGTGCTATTGCTGGCTTCTGTAATGTTGCCAAACGCGTCTTGATGGTAGAGATATAGATCGTAGTCCGCCGTGGTGGTGGGCCAATCGTCCCAAGTCAGCGTCACCCTGATGGTGTCGCCGATTTCTACTTCATCGACAAAATTCACCATGTCGTCGCCAGCAGCGAAATCGTGCCGCTTGTCATCATCGCTATCGCGCCAAAAATCCATGTAGTGCTTTTGGGCGTAATTGCCAACGGCGTTGACCCAGAGAATGCCGTTGTCGGCTGCGTCATTTACGATGTCGCAGATGAGCCCGCGCCCGTCCCCAAAGCCCTCGCCCACCCAAGTCGCCGAGTAGTTTACGATGGCCACTCCGTTTTGTATGCAGCGGTCTTTGGCATTTTCTAAATCCACTATATCTATGACCTTGTACAGATAGAGTTCGGCTTCTGGAGCCACATCGTGGACGATCTCGGCACACGCCGTGCCGTGGGCGTCCGTGCCAGCGTATATCCCCGTGCCCGTATAGTCGCGAAACCACCGACGCACCGGCATGTCGTCGCGCAGCTTATCGGCCCCCTTAAATCCGCCATCGATAATCGCTACCTTGACCCCTTGGCCCTTCTCGCCAGCGGCGTGATTTTCGAGGGCGCGGATGAGCGCTAAACCCTCGCTATAGGTCTGTTGCGCGTGCGGACGGCGTGGCCTGCGGACAAAGGCCACACTCGGCAACTCAGACACCGCCCGCAGTGCTGCAGCCGGTACTGACACGCGCATCAAGCTCTTGGACTGGGCCAGGATATCGACGCCGAGGGCGGCAAACGTCGTAGTATCAATGGCAACCGCCACACCCGCCGCAGGCACCAAAATGACGACTACGCGCGGGCCGTCCGCCGCACGAGTCGGCTTGGCCGCCGAGGGCGCAGCCAGCTCCCACAGCGCGCTTTCTATATTGGGAGGGCCGACGGGTTTAGCCGGCGCAACGTCGAGATCTTGGCCCCACAGGGGTACTACAAGAAGGAGGGAAAGGAAGGTATGGCGCACGGCGATCAGGGTCAGCGAGCTTTGTACGATTCGCGTGTGCCCTGCATCCCTAGCTCTTCCGTGCGCGACAAAAGTGCGAGTTGCTCGTCGGCGGCCAAGGGCGCGAACTGGCGGGCAATGTCCGCATTCTGCCGCAACTTTTCCAGCGAATCCATCCCGGAACACACGGTAGCTACCGGCAGGCTCATGGCGTAGCGCAGGCACTCTGTCACCGTCGCCACACCTGTTGCGAGGATCGCTTCGGGCGTACCTCCCAAGGTCTTCATGGCGATGACCCCGATGTTTTTTTCCACTGCGAGCGGCAGCACCTGCTCGACAAAACTGAGGTAGTGCGGGTCGAACACGTTGATCGGCATTTGCGTGGCGTCCCAAGCAAAGCCGCGCTCAATCATCTCTATGTGCAGGGAGGGCAAGGTATGGCCGGTGAAGCCAATGTAGCGGATCTTGCCCTCCTCTTTGGCTTTGAGCACGGCCTCCAGTAAGCCCTGTTCGTAGATCTTCTCTGGGTCGTCGGGTAATTTGATATTGTGAAACTGCCACAAGTCGATCACGTCGGTTTGCAGTCGGCGCAAGCTCTCTTCGAGGTGGGCGATCACCCGCTTGGGGTGCCGGCTCGCGTCCTTGGTCATTAGGAATACGCGGTCGCGATAGCCGCCGCGCAGCGCCTTGCCCATGCGTATCTCGCTCGCGCCGTTGGAATAGCCCCAAGCATTGTCGAAGAAATTGATCCCCTCGTCGATGGCCGCGTGCATCAAGGCGATAGCCGCCTTCTCCTCCATGCTGCCGTGGTCGGCCACGTGCGCACCGCCCAAGCCGAGCAGAGAAACGGATTCGCCAGTGCGGCCCAAGATTCGGTGGGGCATGTCGCGGTGGTTCGGCGCGGCACTTATGGAAAGGCCGGCGGCCGCCGCGGTCGAGAGCTTGAGGAAAGTGCGGCGGGAGTAAGGTCTATCGTCCATTGAACATAGTCTCCAGTAAATTGTCTCCAGTAATCAACTGCAGCGCCGTCGCCAGCAACATTCCATACACCACCCTATTAAACCACACATCGCTAAATCGCTGGAGCAAGAACACGCCCAACTTCACCCCGGCGTACGCCAACGGTGCCAGCAGCAAAGTCGTCTTAAAAATGTCGGCGTGAAAAAGTCCCAAGCCCCAATAGGGCGGCAGTTTGAGCAAGTTGAGCATGGCAAAGAAGATGACCGTGGTGCCGACGAACACGTGGCGCGGTAGCTGCTGCGGTAGCAGGTAGATGACCACCGGCGGTGCGCCGGCGTGGGCAATCGTCGAGGTAAAGCCCGAGGCCGCGCCCATCAGCACGCCGGTGAGCGGCCCCGGATGCTGCTTCCGCACAGCCCCGACAATCGCCGCCCGCCCAAACTGGAAAGCGACAAATAGCAAGGCCAAGCAGCCCAAGCCCACCTCTAGAACGCGCTCGTGCTGACTAAAGTACCCGAAAAAAAAGGCCCCCGCGCCGATCCCCAAGGCGGAACCGGGCAGGAGCCGTTGGACGCTCGTTTTGTCGAAGGTGCGGCGGTAGTGTCGGACGGCGAACACGTCGCAGGCGATCAACAGCGGCAGCAACAGGGCCACCGCGTCCGCCACCGAAACCGTCAGGGCCAAAAGCGGGGTGGCCAAAATGCCGATACCACCGCCAAAACCAGCCTTGGCCACCCCCATCAATAACACTGCCCCCACCGCGCAGACCCAGAAGGCGGCCGGGTAGGTCGGCAGCACTACTCGCCTTCTACGTGGGTTACTTCGATATCTAGGTCTTCGCGATTGCGCACGTGATCGACTTGGCCGTCCTTGACCCACACCACGCGGTCGGAGACGCTGAGCATCTTGTGGTCGTGAGTCGCCGAGATGACAGTCACACCGGAATTCTCGTTCATCTCTTTGAGCAATTCGATGATTTCGGTGCCGGTGCGCAGGTCCAGATTTCCCGTCGGCTCATCGGCGAGGACGACAGCTGGGTCGTTGGCCAAGGCGCGGGCGACGGCCACGCGCTGCTGCTGGCCACCCGAAAGCTCGTTGGGCTTGTGCGAGTGCCGCTCGCCAAGGCCCACCTTGCCCAAAAGCTCCATGCCCTTATCGCGGGCCTCGTCGCTGGTCAGGCCAGCGAAAACCATCGGCAAGGTGACATTTTCGAGCGCCGTCATCACCGGGATCAAATTGAACGATTGGAAGATGTAGCCGATCTTGCGGCAGCGCAGCCAAGCCAGCTCATACGCGTCGAGCTGGGCGACATCCACCTCGTCGATGTACACCTTGCCCTCCGAGGGTTTGTCGAGGCCGCCGACCATGTTGAAGAAGGTGCTCTTGCCCGAGCCCGAAGGCCCCATGATCGACAGGTACTCGCCGGTGTAGATCTCCATGTCCACCCCGCGCAGGGCGTGAACTTCAATCTCGCCCATCAAGTAAATTTTCTTTACCTGCTGGGTCCGTACTACAGTGCGTTTTTCCACTTCTTCTTGGACAGCGACCTCGCCCGGAGCGGTTTCGGTCATTTCAGATCTCCTCTTAAGGAATCAAGTGTCGGAACGCATGGCCTCGACCGGTTCCATCTTGGCCGCGCGGTACGCCGGCAACATAGCACCGACCAGCGAAAGCAGAGTCCCCACTACCAAGGCGTAGCCAGCCGATTCGGCGATGCCAGCCAGTGGGAAATAGGTGAACGTGTAGCCACCGTAATCGAGCAGGGCCAACCCCAACGTCAGCGCAAAGCCAATGAGAATCCCCGCCGAGGTTCCCGCCAACCCCTGAAAGGTCGATTCGAGGAGGAAGAGCTTGACGATAAAGGTGTCCAAGGCCCCCAAGCACTTCATAGTGCCGATTTCGCGGAACCGCTCGGTCACCGACATCAACATGGCGTTGGCAATGCCGACGACGCAGACTAAGAGCGAGAGACTGATGAGCCAAGTCTGCTTGGATCGCTCTTCCTGTAGGCGGCCTGCAGCCTCCGCGGAAGCATCGCCGTCCTCGGTGATGCCGGTCTCAATGCCGTTTTTTTGCAACAGCAAGTTGATCTCGCTTTTGTCCGCGTTCCGCAGGCTGCTGACAATTTCGTTGTTGCTCCACACCGACATTAAAAAGGCGATGGCCAGAATCACGCCGCTGGTGGTGATCAGCGAGCGGCCAAAGCGAATTTTCAGGCTGCGAAAACTAATTTCCACTGCTTTGCTCATCGGCAGCACGATCTCCCGACCGCCTGCCAAACGCCTTTCAGACATAGTTATTCTCCCGGCAAATGCTCGCGTTCACAATACGTAAATAAAGGCAAAAAATCAACACCGCTCGACTCAATTGCCCGCCTTAATTTCCTCAAGGGGCAGGGGCGCAGAGTCGTGTGCGCTGCGGTCGGCAACCATCTCGGCAAACGCAATCGGCACCATACTAATGCGCAAATCACGCGCCCCCTGCGACTGCACCGGCCGCTCCAAGAACGATGCCATGGCACTCGGAGTGAATACGAGGTGATCAATGGCAAAATCGCTCACTAACTCCTCTAACTCGCCAACGTGGCCGACCACTGGGCGACCGGCCAGCGGACGACCGCGCTGCTGAGGGGTCTCTCCTACCACGCCGATCAGATTGCAGTGGGCCATACCTGCCCGCTCTAGCTGTTCGATAAAATCCACTGCAACCGCATCAGTTCCCACTAGCAAGGTGCGCAACCGGCCCTCGCGGCCGCGCTGGTGCAAAAACCAACGCGCGACGAAGCGCCAACCGGCAATTAACACCGCGTTGCAAAACCATGCCGCGACCGCGGCCAGCCGCGAGAAGTTGTATGCCTTAAAGAAGAAAACCAGCATCACGATGAAGGCAAACCCCAGCGTCACCCCCACCACGGACCACGCCACTGAATAGCGGCGGCGGTCGTACAGGCCCGACATGTAAAACGCCAATAGCCAGACTAGGGTCGAAGCGCCGTACACAGCAGCCCATTGCAAATCCGAGTACGGAGGCGGTACCAGCCAGCGCGTTGGCTGAGCGGCGAGGCCAAGGAGACTGCCAGCCTGCTCAATGCGGTAGATAAAGGGCACCAGTTCTTGGTGGTAGCGCACCGCTAGACCCAGCTTTAGGCCGCAGAGTACCAAACCGGCGTCGATCAGCGGCATGGCCAAGGCGCGGCCCGCCCGGGCGAGGAAGCGGAACGTCCCGTGCAGGGCAATGCCCACTTGCAAGAGCCACAGCGGGAAGAAGCGGTAGCGCCGCGCCATGTGCTTGTTGACAAAAATCGACATAGCTTGGCTCTTGCGATAGAGAATTTTCAGGGGCGTCCCCCGGCCGCTCTCCCCGCGGAAGTGAATGATCGCGGTCGTCGGCACGTAGTAGATCTTCCAGCCGGCTTGGTGGAAGCGATAGCACCAGTCGATGTCCTCGCCGTACATGAAGTAGTCCTCGTCGAGTAGGCCGACTTGGTCCATAGCCGCCTTTCTCACCATCATGCAGGAACCGGACAGCACCTCGACCTCAGCCGTCTGTTCGGGGTCGAGATACGTCATGTGGTAGTGGGCAATGAGTGGGTGCTTGGGAAAGAGGCGGCTCAGGCCCGACATTTTGCAGAAGGCAGCCAATGGCGTGGGAAAGCCGCGGCGGCTATCGAGTTGCAAGGTGCCGTCCGGGTCGAGGATTTTGCACCCGCAGGCTCCGGCTTCAGGGTGCGCGTCTAAGAACTCTACCATCGTGCGCAGCGCATCTCGGCGCACAATGGTATCGGTGTTGATCAGCAGCGCGTATTCTCCAGTCACCTGCCGCAGGGCTACGTTGTTGCCGGCCGCAAAACCCACATTGGCCGCGTTGCGGATCAGCTTCACTTGCGGGAATTCCTCAGCTACCATGTCGGCGCTGCCGTCTGCCGAGGCATTGTCAACGACGAATATCTCCACCTCTAGTCCCTCGACTGCTGCAAGCACAGAACTCAGGGCTTGGCGAGTCAGGTCGCGGGTATTGTAGCTGAGGAAGACGACGCTCAGTCGCACGATCTAGCCCCTCGGTGGCGGCCCATGAGCTTGTAGCCGCTGAAGTAGAGGATCTGTTTGGCAAAGAGCAGATGCTCGCGCAAGTCCAGCTTGCTCGCGCTGAACTGGCGATTGCGGAAGACAAAAGGCACGGAACGATGCTGCCGATAGCGGCCCTTGACCAAAATTTCGAGCAAAATTTTGTAGCCCGAAGACGTGAGTGCAAGGTCCTGTATCACTTGGCGGCGCAGACAAAAATAACCCGACAGCGGGTCCTCGACCCCGGTCAGTAGGCGGGCCGCGCCCACGCCGATTCGCGAAATCAGCTTGCGGTGCCATGCCCACCGTTCGACTCGACTGGTTTCCCCAAAGCGGCTGCCTATGGCAATATCGCATTCGCGCAGGCTGTGGACGAGCTCGGGTAGGATCGCCGGGTCGTGACTCAAGTCGGCGTCTATCACTCCGAGGTATGGCCGCGTTGACTGCGCAAAACCCGTCATCACCGCTGACCCCAAACCGAGCTTGCCCGGCCGATGTATCACCTGCATGGGATAGTGGGCCTTCAGCGACTCGGCCACTTCGCCGGTGCCGTCGGGCGAGTTGTCATCTACCACGATGAGCTCCAAGTCGATATCTGGCTCTTGGCCGACGATCGCGAAGATTTCTTCCGCCAAAAGCGGCAGATTTTCCCGCTCGTTGTACGTGGGCGTTATCAGTGAAATCTGCACGGGTTCCATGGGGAGTACGCTAGCGGGCAAATTGGGGAAAGTCGCGGCGAAAATGCGGGTCCACAGCGAGGCATTGAAGCCCCTCGGCAAAGCTCATAGGCCGGCGACCGAGCGCGGCTTCCAGCGCATCGGTGCGCAAACCGGAGCGCAGGGGACGCGCGGCTGGCAGCCCGGCTGCGCGGGTCGGCACGGGTTCGATCAACGCGCCGTCAATGCCGAAAAAACAGGCCAATTCCCGCGCCATCTCCCAGCGCGTCATAAAGGTCGCGCCACCTACGTGCAACAAGCCTCGGGCCTCTTGGCTGCACAGGGCCACCAAGGCTCGAGCCAAATCGCGGATATAGGTTGGGTTGCCCCACTGATCGGCAAAGACCCGCAGGGGCTGGCCGCTAGACAGCGACTGCAGCACCCAAGTGAGGAAATTGGACCCGGCCTGTGGGACATAGCCGTACAGCCACAGGGTCCGCACGACTAGCACGCGCTCCATTTTCTTTAATATGCCCTCGCTTTCGAGCTTGAGTTGTCCGTAGCAAGACAGCGGATGGGTCGCATCCCCTTCGCCGTAGGAACCGCGCTTGCCGTCGAAGACGTAATCCGTGGAAATATGGACCAAGCCAGCGCCGGTTGCGCCGCAGACCGCAGCCAAGTTTTCGGGAATATCGACATTGGCACGCCGCGCGGCCCGCGCGTCTTTTTCGCAGCCATCGACATCGGTCATGGCCGCGGCGTTGATCACCCAATCTGGAGCCAGTTCGGCGACGAGTGCAGTCACGGACTTGCGGTCGGCTAGATCGACCTGGCGATAGGGAATGCCCTCGGCGGAGGGCCGACGGCCGCAGCCCATCCACTCGGCTTCCCCTTTCAAGGAAAGCAGAGTACGGCCCAAAAAGCCGGTGGCACCTGTCACCAAAATTTTCATAGCGGCGGGCCGTAGAGCAGCAAGGCCCGCGCCCACGAGCTATGCGCTCGGGCGGGCGGCTGTGACAGATGCGGCTCGCCGGCCAGGGCAACCACCCGCTCGGCACGGCCCTGTCGTCCGTAGAGTTGAAGAGCGAGGGCCTTGCCGCGGTGCGGCAGTGGGCCGAGGTCAGCGAGGCGGTCGTACGATTGTTCCATAAATCGCGCAACCTGCTCGGCGGCTGCGGCAAATCGCGCCTCTCCACTCCACTCGCCCAACTCCCACAGAGCCAATGCCGCCAAGGCTTGATCGACGAGCAGGCCGACACTGCCCTCGGTTTCTGAGTCGCAGACGTGCCGCACCCGACCACGATCGTCGATACAGCGGCTGACGAGCGCGTCGCCAGCTTGTGTAGCCACCTGAGCAGCGCGGTCGTCGCCTAGCGCGGCAGCCGCAGCTAGATAGGCTCGTATCAGGGCCGCTTGGCGGTCGGCGTAGAGCGTGGGGTCGGTCCACCAAGTATCAGCCATGACTTGGCGGCCGCGAAACGCGCCCTCGGCTGCATCAAAGAGTGAGCCTTCGACAAAGCTAAGTATCGCCCTAGCCGACTCGGCGTAGTGGGGCTGGTCGGCCTCCAGTAACAGATGCAGCATGGCCGCCTGATCGAGGGCATCCCGCTCACTCGCAGGCGCACTCCAATCCGGCGCGTACGAATACGCCCGAAAACCACCACTATCGCCGAGCGGCGAGGCAAGCACTGCGTCCAAGCTAGCCAAGGCCATCTGTCGAGCGGATGCTGTGCCCCGCGCCTCGGCATAGACGAGCAGGAAACGCAATACCGAAGTCTCGAGAAATTTAGTCGGGCCGCCGAAGCCGCCGTGGGCCGAGTCAAAGGCGACCTCGCACGCGCGATAAACACCATCTATTGCAAAGGGTCTCTCAACCTTGGAACGAGTGGCCGCGCGCTGCACCTTGGCGACGAGCACTGCGCGCTTTTCCTCGTAGGCCGTGCGCAACCGGCGCAAATAAGACTCGACGTTGGCTGGCGGAATATCCACGGCCCGCGCGAAAACCCGCCCGTCCGGCAGGGCCACCACTAGGGCTGGCCAACCACCGCTGTCGTAGTGCTGTGCAATGTCCGGCCGCTTGAATGGATCGACCTGCACGCTGACGAATTTCTCGGCGACCAGTTGACGCAACGCCGGCGTTGGCGCGGGAAACAGGCCCTCGCATCCTGGAGCAGCCAAATACACCAATATGGCCTTGTCTTCGCTTTGAGCGCGCGCGAACAAAGACTCGTCCCAAGTGCCCCAAGGTAGCTCACCATCGGCCCACTGCCACTCGGCCACGGCGGGCCGCTCGCTGCGGGCCACCTCTTGCGGAGGCTCTTCGGTGGCGGCACACCCAGCCAACACTAGCAGCGCCAGCAGCTTGGCCTTAAATTGACACATCTCTTTTATATTCAATGAGTTCGGAACTATTTACAAAGGCCGCTTAATGTACGGCATGCCCCTGTGAGCGTCAAGCAGATCCCAAGGAGCGGACTTTTTGCACCGGGTAGTTTGGCCTATGTTTTGCCCTTTACATCTATAAACTATGAGGAGCACGCTATGAATCCACTCGAAAAAGCCACCCTCGGCAGCAGCGGCCTGCGCGTCACGCGCCTCGGCTTGGGATGTGCCTCCATCGGCGGCCTATACGGCGACATACCAGACGACCAAGCCGTCTCCGTCGTGCACCGCGCCTTGTCTCTGGGGCTGAACCTCTTAGACACCGCACCGCTGTACGGGGCGGGCAAAAGCGAAATCCGCCTCGGGCAAGCCCTCGTAGACGTGCCGCGCGACAGCTATGTGCTCGCGTCCAAAGTGGGGCGCGTCTTGGTCCCCACCGAACAAGATCAACAGATCGGCGCTTTCAAGGACTCGGCCCCGTACCAACCCGTGTTCGACTTCAGCTACGACGGCGTCATGCGCTCTTTTGAAGACAGCCTCAAACGCCTAGGCGTAGAGTGCATCGACATCCTCCACATTCACGATCCGGACAACCACTGGCAGGAAGCCATCGACGGAGCTTATCCCGCGCTCGACAAGCTGCGCGGCGAAGGCGTTATCCGCGCCGTCAGTGCGGGCATGAACCAATGGGAAATGCTGGCCCGCTTTGCCCGCGAGGGCGATTTCGACTGCTTCCTCCTCGCCGGACGCTACAGCTTGCTCGACCAAGGTGCGCTCGACGAACTCTTGCCGCTGTGCGTGGAAAAGAACATCGGCATCATGGCCGGCGGCACGTACAACAGCGGCATCTTGGCCAAAGGCGCGCGCCCGGGCGCGACGTACAACTACCGAGAAGCGCCGCCCGAAATCGCGGCTAGGGCCAAGTCATTAGAAGCCGTGGCCGCTCGCCACCAAGTCGATCTCAAAGCAGCGGCCTCGCAATTCATCTTCGCCCATCCGGCCATCACCTGCATCATCCCCGGGACGCGGCAACCCGAGCGAGTGCAAGAGAATTTCGACTTGCTCACGCAGGAGATCCCCGCCTCGTTTTGGGCCGAACTCCGCGACGAAGGCCTAGTCCGCGACGCCGCCCCGCTGCCGTGAGCTTGTGCATCGCTGGTTTCTAAAGCTGGAGAAAACGCAGCACAAACGTCGGTACCACCGGATCGTGCCACACCACTTTGAAACGGTCGCGGTACTCCTCGATAGCTGGAACCAAGTACTGCCCAGTCTGCGCAAAACCGAGGCTTTCCAACACCACGTAATCTACCTTTTCGCGCTCCATGTGGTCCAGCACTTTTGCCGGCTCGTCAAAGGGGAAGCCGACGCAGCGCCGGCCCGAGACGATGTACATCCAATAGCCTTTGCGGCACAGTACGATGGCGTCTTCCGACGCGTTGGCTTTGAGCCATTGACCGGCTTGGTAATAGCGGAACCAAGGCGGAGGATAGTCGGCAGCGGAGTAATCGGCTAGGCGCTTGACGCCGCCAATCTGGCCATTGACGCATACCAGAAAGCAGCCCCACACTGCGAACCTGCCCACACGCCCCTCGGCCAGTCTGTCGCGAATTTGCAAAACGGCCCAGACCCCCAACAAGACGAGCACCGGCACAATCGGCACTAGAAAGCGATCTCCCGGCCAGGGCCACAGCAACACGATCCCCATGAAGAAGGCCGCGTAGAGTAGGAGCAGTAGGTGTTCGCCGCGCTTGATACAAAACACCGTCGCGACGACAGCGAGCGCGATCAGCAACAAGGGCGCGGGATGGAAAATCGTCTCAGTGCCGTCAAAAAAAGGCACTAGCGTATTGGGCAATTCCCCCGTCAGATAGCGATATGCATGGCCGATAAAGCGCTCGACAAAGCCGCCCACGTCGAGCAGACCCCGCTCTGGGTGGTAGGGATTGACCATGAAGAGCTGCTTGATATAGACGCTGCCGCCCCCAACTGCTTGGTTGCGCAATGTCCACGGCAGCCAACAGACAAACGCCGCGCCGCCAAAGAGCAAACACCGCCGAAAATCGCGCCGAAGCAACAAATAGACCACCACAGCCGCCACCAGCGCGATCCCAACTGTGCGGATGTAGTACGCCCAAATGGTGCAGGCGAATCCGCCGACGAGCCACCAGTTTCCCTTGAGACCCTTGCGCCCGACGCCCCGTTCGACGAGCCACAGCGCCAAAAGCGAAAAGGTCAGATAGGGTACTTCGGACATGACTTGGTGTGCGTAGTGCAGCAGCAGCGGGCCATAGACCGCGCCGGTCGGCCCATGCGTCAAATAGCTCTTGCCGAGCACAACGCTCAACACCACCACCGCTAGGCCGGGCAAAACACCCACTCGCTCCTTGGCCAATTGGTAAAGCACCCCCATCCCCAATGCAAAGAGCACCAGCACCCAAACCTTCATCGGCACCCAATCGCCGGAAAAAGCCCACGCCAAAGGAGCCAGCAACAGGGGAAAGCCAAAAGGGTACTTGGTCGCTGGCTTGGGGTCGGGCGAGTTGATGTGCGAAAGCCCCTCGCCTTGGGCCAGACTGCGCGCTAGCGTAATGAATTCGGCGTTGTCACCACTCAGGGAAAGTTTGGCGTCGAAGGTCCAGACCCCTAGGAGGAATGTCGCCGCGACGATAAAAAAGGGAACCCGAGGCGTTTCCAATAACCCGACTATGCGCGTGCCGATATCCGCTTTGAGATCCTGCTGCTCCGATTTTTTCGGCGCTGCTTTCTTTTTTCGGGAGGATGCCTTCATGGATAAACACTCACGAACCATCTACCCTGCGCCCGATCTTAAAAGGTAGGAGCAGCAAGTAAAATAAAACGAGCGCCACGCCGTCTAGAATTGGGATATACCACGGCCACGGGGCAAAGAAAAACGGCGATTGGGTAATGGGCGGCCGACTGAGAAACATGTAGTTGCTCCCCAGCGCCCAATTGACGCCGAACGCGACAATGGCCAAGAGATTGAGCAGCACAAAGACGCGGATGACGGACTTGGCCGTCGGTCGCATGCCGAGACCCCAAGTTGCGAACAGCGCTCCAGCGACGATGCCGCCGTGCGCGATGAAATATTGAAAGAAGCGATACGCTGGATAATCAACCAAGAGCGGCGGCGTGACGACGGCATTGGTTGCGCCGGCGAGTCCCCAGAAGTAAGCGATTTCATACGCCGTCTGCCAGCGGAAGATGAGTGCGGCAGCAACGGCGAAGACGGTAATGCTACAGACGTGCAACGGCAGGTACCACCGCACAAACTCGTACGCTCCGACCATCGCCAAGCGCTGGCCCCAAGGCAGGATCTCGTTGAGCAGGAGCACGCCCGCGAATGTGCCGCAAACGGCTTGAGTCGCCTTGGCCGAATCGAGCCGCTTGACGACGATGGTCAAGAGGATCGGCAAAGCCAGCGTCACACCCATCGCAGCGATGTGGGAAAGGCCGAGAAACTCGAACTGGCTGGACATGGCGTCTCATCGCTTGCACTCGGGCAGGTCGCAAAACCGCTTTTCAGTACTTCTCATCGACAAAGTGCAACTTGCTGTGCGGCGGGCGCTGGTATTCGCCGTGCGGCGGGCGCGGCGGCAGCTTGATCTTTTTCGGCATCACGTCCTCGTAGGGCAGTTGGCTGAGAATGTGCGCAATGCAGTTGAGACGCGCTCGGCGCTTATCGTCGGCCTCGACCGTGTACCAAGGCGCTTCCGGAATATCCGTGTAGAAGAACGACTCGTCTTTGGCCTTGGAGTACTCGATCCACATTTTCCGCGACTTGAGGTCTATATCGCTGAGCTTCCAGTGCTTGAGCGGATTTCGGGCACGCTCTTGAAAGCGGTTTTCTTGCTCTTCCTCGCTCACCGAGAGCCAGTACTTGAGCAGGATGATCCCCGAGCGCACTAGCATGCGCTCAAACTCTGGGCACGAGTGGAGAAACTCCCAATACTCCTCCTCGCTACAGAAACCCATGACTCGCTCGACGCCACTGCGATTGTACCAACTGCGATCGAAAACCACGATCTCCCCTGCGGCCGGTAGGTGGGTCACGTAGCGCTGGAAGTACCACTGGGTGCGCTCGCGGTCCGACGGCGTGCCCAAGGCCACCACGCGCGCGCCGCGCGGATTGAGCGGCTCGGTGATGCGCTTGACAATCCCGCCCTTGCCGGCCGTGTCGCGCCCCTCAAAGACGATCACAACCCGCAAACCCTGGTCCTTGATCCAGTGCTGCAACTTGACCAATTCGTGGTGCAACTTGGCCAATTCGCGCTCGTAGTCCTTCCGCTTCATCTTCGCCGACTTGGCGGCTTTTTTGGTTTGCATGCCCAATCTCCCTCGCTTGCAGTTCGCCGTTCAAAAAAACGTACACAAGGCAGCAGCGCGAGAAAAACCTGCCTCGCCTCATCTTGCTCGGCCCCGACCGGCCCTGTATCTTGTCGCGCACACTGCTTAACCAACAAGGACCCTTATGAGCCAAGCACCCCGCCCCAATCTACTCTATATCCACTCCGACCAACACAGCCCCTACGTCGCCGGCTGCTATGGCGATCCCTTAGTCGAGACCCCCCACCTCGACGCCCTCGCCGCACGCGGCGTCGTGTTCGACAACACCTATTGCCCCTCGCCGATTTGCGTGCCCTCGCGAATGTCCATGCTCTCGGGCCGCTACCCCTGCGATAACCAAGTCTGGACCAACTCCCACATCCTCGACTCCAGCATCCCCACCTTCGCCCACGCCATGGGCGCGGGTGGCTATCGCCCTGTTCTCATCGGCCGCATGCACTCGGTTGGTCCAGACCAACTGCACGGGTACGCAGAGCGGCTCGTCGGCGACCACGGACCCAACCAGCCCGGGGGCAAGGGAGTCGATCACGGCCAACTCGCGGGTACGGCCGGGCCGGGCCGCGTCAGCCTGCACCTGTCTGGCCACGGCCAGAGCGCCTACCAAGTCCACGACGAAGACGTCACCGCCGCGACCGTTGATTACCTCAACCGCCTCGGCGTCGCCAAGCGCGCCGGCCAAGCAGCTAAGCCGTTTTCGCTCTCGGTCGGTTTCATGCTGCCGCACCAGCCTTTTGTCGCCCGCTTGCAAGACTATCGCTACTACTACGAAAACATCACTCCCCCACAAACCCCCGAACCCTTCGAAGACCACCTGCATCCCCACATCAAGCGCTGGCGCCAAGCCTGCGAGATCGAAGAAGTCAGCGAGGAAGAGACACGCCGCGCCCGCGCCGCCTATTGGGCGTTAGTCCACCGCATGGACGCGCTAATCGGCCAGATCATGGACGCGCTGCGGGAAAACGACTTGGAGGAAAATACCCTCATCCTCTACACGTCGGACCACGGCGAGCAGGTCGGCGAACACGGGCTGTGGTGGAAGCAGACCTTTTACGAGGACTCGGTTAAGGTGCCGGCCATACTCGCTTGGCCCGGGCGCTTGCCCGCAGGCACTCGTTGCGACCGGGTGACTTCTTCGCTCGACCTCAACGCGACCATGCTCGACGCCTTGGACTGCCCAGCCCTGCCCAACTCGCGGGGCCGCAGCCTACTGCCCTTGCTCGCGGATCCCCAAAACACCAAGTGGGACGACGTCGCCTTCTCCGAGTTCTGCCAAGACGCGGCCGGGGCCGGCGGGCCCTTCCCTGAAGTGGGCATTTTTCAGCGCATGATTCGGCGCGGGCCGTGGAAGCTCAACTACTACCACGGCCAGCCCTGCCAGCTTTTTAACCTCCAAGCCGACCCGCGCGAGCGCTGCGACCTAGCGGCCAATCCGGCGCATCAAGAAACGCTGGCCGCGCTCAAAGCCGAAGTTCTAGACGGGTGGGACCCAGATTGGATCGCCGCGCGCATGGCCGCGCTCCGCGCCGACCGGTCCATCCTAGCCGCGTGGGGCCGCACCGTACAGCCCCCCGACCACTGCCGCTGGAAACTCGATCCGGCCATGGATTACCTCGACCCAGAGCAGCTCGACAACAGCCAGCGAAATACCAACAAATGACCCAATAGGGCGGCTGGTGCTAAGACTGTCGGCAGCCAGATGTAGGGCGCGTAGGTTGCAAACGCGCTATGCGGCTCGTTGGTGAAGACGCGGAATTCCGTCGGCATGGAGAGAACCGCGATGACAATCGCCTCGGCCAGTAGCACTAACCCAAGTGCATTCCAAACCCATATCGCGTAGGCCTCCACCTTGCCGCGCCAGACCAGCCAAGCCATAGCCGGGGCGGTCAAGCCGGCGAAGATGTCGAAGTTGAGCCCCTCGTAGGTGATCTGCACCGGCGCTTGCCCGGCCTGGTACATACCTCGTAAGAACATGGCGACCGGCACGCGGAAAAACTGGAAGCCAATTAGCCCGACCGGGCCGACTGCAACCATCAGCGCGGCCCCCATCCGCGAAAAGGCCAACCCACCCGTTAAAATCATCAAGCCCGTGAAGAAGGGTAGCGAGAAGCTCTGCAACGCGTCCGAGAGCGAGGCCAGTCCGGTCGCCACCAACCAGAGCACCGCGCCAGTAGCCGCCCGCATCGTCCACAGGTCGTCGGCCTGTCCTGCCCGCTGGGCCACGGCGCGCACGGTCATCACCAAGAGCGCCAAAACGCCCAAGACCGTGGCGACAAAGAGCACATCAATGCGAAGGGGAACCTTATCAAGCCCCAGTTCCATGTTGCTTCCTCATTCTTCGTCCTTTTCGCGTGCTTTCACCTCGTTCCATATCTCATCTAGGGCTGCCAGCGAGAGCGCGGCGATTTCCTCGCCCCGTGCATGCACGGTTTCCTCTAGGGCGCGGAAGCGGCGCTCGAACTTGGCGATTGCCCGTCTGAGAGCCTGCTCGGGGTCTACTTTGAGGAATCGGCTGGCGTTGACCAACGAGAAGAGCAAGTCGCCAAACTCCTCCTCGACTGCTGCGGCCTCACCCGCCTTCCAAGCCTTGCGCACTTCGGCGAATTCCTCTTCGACCTTGTCGAGGGTGCCATCAATGTCATCCCAATCAAACCCCTGCTGTGAGACTCGAGCTTGGATCCGATGAGCGTGCATTAGGGCGGGAAGGTGCTTGGGGATGCCCTCCAACAACGAAGGCGCGGCTTCCCCTTGCTCCCGGCGCTCCTGCTTTTTGATCTGCTCCCAGCGGCGCAAAACCTCGTCGGCCCCGTCCGCACTCGCATCGTCAAAGACGTGGGGATGGCGGCGAATCAGCTTATCGACGATGGCTTGGCCGACCGCCTCGATGTCGAAGCGGCCCTCCTCGGCCGCGATCTGGGCGTGGAACACCACTTGCAGCAACACATCGCCGAGCTCCTTGCATAGCTCGGCGTCGTCTTCCGCGTCAATGGCTTCAAGGGCCTCGTACGCCTCCTCCAACAGGTAGGGCCTGAGCGTGGCGTGCGTCTGCTTGCGGTCCCAAGGGCAACCGCCGGGGCCGCGCAGACGCGCCATGATGGCAACTAATTCTGAGAACGTGGAATCGTTTTGCATCATTTTTCGTTTCTGGATTTTGTATGGAGAGAAACAATAATAAGGAACCGTGCCCCCCGCAGGCCTAAAAACCTTGCGGCGCAGAGTTTGCAACCGATTGTTAAAACATGCAACATATTTATTTTATACGACCTTATGTGTTTTTTTCCACGGCTGTAACCAAATTGGCACAAACCCTTGACAAGCCATTGCGCCGATTTATATTGAATGCAGGCGGTGATTAGGGCCTTCTGTACAACTCCCCTGAAGTACAGTTTTGGCGGCTCCTTTTGCTTTGGGAGTGGTCAGTTGGCCCACTTGATTTGTTGCTCATTAAATAGCCCGAAGTTGCTATTGGGGCATGGTCCAAATCTAGCTGGTTGAGCCTTTTTGTAGGCTTTGACGAGGCAAAATATCGGTATGGGCAAAATCATCGCTATCGCCAATCAAAAAGGTGGAGTGGGCAAGACCACTACAGCCGTCAACCTCGCCGCCTGTCTAGCCCTTTCCGGGCACCGAACCTTACTCATCGACTTAGATCCGCAGGCCAATGCCACTAGTAGTTGCGACGCCGAACTCGGTAGCGACTACGCCTCTACCTACGAGGTTTTGATAGGCCAGCTCAGCACCTCTTCGGCGACCTTCCCCACCTATGTAAAGAACCTCTTCGTAGTTCCCGGGCACATCCGCCTCGCGGGTGCCGAAGTGGAGATGGCCGCCATGGTCGGGCGCGATAAACGGCTGGCCGAAGCCCTGCGTCCGGTAAAGGAGCAGTACGAATTTATACTCATCGATTGCCCACCGTCTTTGGGTTTGCTGACGATCAACGCGCTGAGCGCAGCCGATTCCGTACTCATCCCGGTGCAGTGCGAATATTATGCCTTAGAAGGCGTGAGCAATCTCAGCGAATCTATTCGCGTGGTGCGGCGTTACCTCAACCCCACCCTCGAAATCGAGGGCGTTTTGCTCACCCTGTACGACGATCGCTTGCAGCTTTGTCGCCGCGTGGCCCAAGAAGTACGCAACCACTTCGGCGACAAGGTGTATCAGACGATCATCAGCCGCAATATTAGCTTGGCCGAGGCCCCGGGCTTTAGCCAGCCCATCGTACTCTACGACGCGGAATCGAGAGGCTCCAATAACTACAACAGTTTGGTTTCCGAAATCTGCGCTGATAGGCCCTCTGTCTTGGCCTGATCCTCCCTTCTATATTGATTGTCCTTGACAATCGTCTGTATTCGCATATTATATCCACTTCTGCATTTAATATCAAACCAAAGAAGGGAGGTTGTCTGTGTATTCTTGTACGTCTGCGAACTCGGACGCGGCTACGCGAGTGGACGCGTCCTCCTCTCGCTGTGCTGACCATCCAGAATTTATCACTCAAAACGCCCAAGTCCGCCGCCTACTAGCCCAAGCTGACCGGGTCGCTGAGTCCCCGGCGACCGTGCTCCTCACTGGAGAAAGCGGCACGGGCAAAGAAGTGCTAGCGAGACGCTTGCACAAGCGTAGCCCAAGACGCAGGGCCTCATTTGTGCGGCTTAACTGCGCCTCGCTACCTGAAGGCGTATTGGAAAGCGAACTGTTCGGACACGAGAAAGGGGCCTTTACTGGCGCGGTTCGCCAGCGCTTAGGCCGTTTTGAGCTAGCCAATCGCGGCACTTTGTTTCTCGACGAGATTGGCGCGGCAGACCTGCGCGTGCAGCTACGCCTGCTGCGCGTCTTGCAAGAACGCGAATTCGAGCGAGTTGGGAGCGCGGAGACCTTGCGCGTGGATGTGCGGGTCATTGCCGCCACCAACGTCGATTTGCAGAAAGAGGTCCGCAAGGGAGCCTTCCGCGAAGATCTCTTCTACCGGCTCAACGTCGTGCCGCTGAAGCTGCCACCGCTGCGCCAGCGCAAAGGAGACATTCCGCTGTTGATCGAACACTTTATCTGCCGATTGGCGGCTCAAAATAGGTGCAAAGTTCGCGGCCTCGACACCGCGGCCTTAAACCACCTCTTGGACTATCCATGGCCGGGCAATGTGCGACAATTGGAAAACGCGCTCGAACGCATGATCCTCTTGGCGAGTGGCAGCGTATTGCGGGAAGAGGACGTGCCCGAAGAGATCGTCCACTGGAAGGACGAAGAAGAGTCCGACCTAGGCCAACGCGGATTCAGGGAAGCGCGGAATTCGTTTGAGCGGCACTTCCTCTGCGAGGCCCTGCACCGGCATCGAGGAGTGATTTCGCAAGTGGCCGAAGACGTGGGACTGTCGCGTAAGAGCCTGTATGCAAAGCTAGAAAATCTCGATATCAACTACCAACACTACCGAACTTAACTCACAGGCGTACGGCGAGCGCACGGCGAAATTTCGTCATCTGGCCCTCGAGATAGGCCCGGTGCTCGCCATCGGTCGGCTCGAGTACGAGAGCTTGGCGCATAATGGCTACTGCGTGGGCATGCCGCCCCAACAAATGCAGCAATTCCGCATAGGTATCCAAATAGACCGGGCTTTCCGCATTGAGCTTGACTGCACGCATCGACAGATTCAGCGCATAGCGGAGGCGCAAGCCCTCTTCTGCATAGGTCCAAGCTAAGTTGTTGAGAATCAGGGGATCATCTGGAGTACCGGCCAAGGCGCGCTCGTAATATTCAATGGTGCGGTCGGGCCGCTTGTGCTTGTAGTAGGTGAGGGCGATGTCAACCGCACTGATGACTCCGGCTTTCAGCGCTTGATCAAAAGTGCGAGCGGCTCGTTCAGCACGACCCTGTTGGAGCTGACAATCTCCCAGGGTGAGGGCGAGCCGCGGCTCAATGCGCACGGCCTCGGTGAGCGCGATTTCGGCCTCGGCGAGACGCCCTTCGGCGATCAAGAGGTCGCTGAGTTCAATGTAGGCGAAGAGGTGGTGCTCGTCGAGTTGGATGGCGTGGCGGAGCGCTTCTATGGCTGCCTCAAGTCGCTCCTGACGAGCGTGGAGCCAGCCCTCGGTCGCCCACAGCGATGCACTCTGCCCGTGGTCTGCTCGCAGTTGCGCGAGGAGTTCTTCGGTTTGAACGAAGCGCTGTTCTTTTTCACAAATGTCGCGCAGAGCTTTGTACAGATCGTCGTTGTCCGGCACCAAGGCAATGGCTTGGCCGATCAACTCCAGTGCGGCATCCACTTCATCTAGGCCCAGTCGGGCGAGGGCGGCGATGAGGAGCAAGCGGTCGTCCGGGCCGTCTTGGCGGATGGCTCGACGGATTTCAATCAAGGCTTGGCCATAGAGGCCATCGCGCAAATAGGCATGCGCTAGCTGGGCGTGCTCGGCTCGATAGGCACCACATTGCGGGTTGCTAATGACGAACGTGCCAAGCAGAGCGCAGCAAACGGCCTGTCTAGCGATGTGCATTCAGAACTCGTGGCGGTAAGTGTCGATGTGGAGTAGTAAGCCGATGGCGATGAGGTTGGATAGCAGCGAGGAGCCTCCCGAACTTAGAAAGGGAAGTGGCAGGCCGGTGATGGGCATGACGCCGATAGTCATGCCGATATTGATAAACACGTGGAAGGTCAGCATCGCGGCCAAGCCGACGGCCGTCAGACTGTAAAAGACGTTGTTGGCCGTGGAGGCGATGTGCAGCGCCCGATAGATGAGAAAAAAGAACAAGCCCAGTACTATCAGGGCCACAACAAATCCCCCCTCCTCCCCGATGACCGAGAAGATGAAATCAGTGTGAGCCGCCGGCAGGAACTCGTGCTTGGTCTGCGTACCTTCTAACAGGCCCTTACCTGTCAGCCCGCCGGAACCAATGGCGATCTTGGACTGGATGATATTCCACCCGTCTCCAAGGGGATCGCTCTCCGGATTAAAGAAGGTCATAATGCGGGCTTTCTGGTATGGACGCAGGAAGTGCTCCAAAAAATATACTGTGAGCAAACCTGCCGAGGAGTTGATAACGGCCACGGAAATGGTCAGCCAGAGCTGGCGTAGAAAATGGTGGATCAAGAAGGTGCTGCCGACGACAAAGGTGGCGAAGACGTAAGGAGTCGCCCCTTGCCACAGTGGATCAAAAGAGCAGAAGACGCTGATGAGCGGTGAGATGACGAGAAAGATGGAAAACTTGCGCATTCCCGCCCAATAGAGCATGGGAAAGAGCGGCGCACCAAAGGAAACCGCAGTCCCCAAGTCGGGCTGACGCACAATCAGGGCGATCGGCACCAATATGAGCAACAAGCCCCCGAAAAAGCCTCTGAAAGAATTGATGTGTTCGATATTGCGGTCGCTTAGGTAGCGCGCTAAGGCGATGATGGTCGCGATTTTGGCCAGCTCCGAAGGCTGCACCATCAACGGCCCCAAGCGCAACCAGCGGGTGGCATCGCCCGTGCCCCAAGCCAACACCGCGACTAGGCTCACAATGCCGAACAGGTATAGCAGGTAAGCAACGCTGTAAATGACCTTTTCCGGGACATAGACGATAGCTATGGCCACGGCGAAGGCCAAGATCGCAAATTGGATCTGCTTGCTCCAAGCGTTCTGCACCGAGGTGGAGTCGTTGTGATACGTAGCGCTATAGATCGCGATGATACCGAGCATCACGATCGTCAAAGTCGCAATTAGAAGCGGTAAGTCGAGTTGGCGGAGCAGGCGCATGAGCTAGAGCATTCCGTTGTTGGCTAAGAGCGTGTCAGCCTCGGTTACCTCTGGCTCAATGATGCCCTCTTGGATACAGAAGGCTTTGACGACCTCGCGCACGACTGGGCCGACTCGCGCTCCACCGCTGCCGCCTCCTTCGACCACGGCCGCTATGACAATAGCTGGCTTCTCATACGGAGCAAAGGCTACCATCCAAGCGTCGTCGTCTCGACTGGGCACTTGAGCGGTACCGGTCTTGGCCGCGATTGTGACGCCGTCAACCCGCGCTCGGCGGCCGGTACCGGTGTCGCTAGTCACTACTCGGCGCATGGCCTTTCTCACGATGGCGAAGGTCCTTGACGAAATGCCGTCAATGCGTTGGGGGGGGGGGGGATCGCCGCTGATGTATGGCGTGACCAAGTAGCCGCCATTGGCAATGGCAGCCACGTAGCGGGCCATCTGAATGGGCGTGACTAGCATGGCGCCTTGGCCAATGGAGAGGTTGAGCTGGTGGCCGAAAGACCAGCCGCCGCGTTCTTTGTAGTACTGGCGCGAGGGCAGGAGGCCGGCGGCTTCTCCGGGATGGACGATCCCCGTCGGCTGGCCGAAGCCAAATTTAGCCGCGTACTTGTGCCACGTTTCAATGCTCATCAGCCGGGCCAAATGGTAGAAGTAGACGTTGCAGGAGACCTCAATCGCCCCGGGGAGGGTCAGACCGCCGTGGCCTGTCCGCTTGTGGCAGCGGAACGTGCTCCTACCCACCCGCAGTGCACCATAACAGGGCTCAAACAGACTCAGCGTATCGGTGACACCCGTTTCGAGCGCGGCGATGGCACTAACCATCTTGAGTGTCGAGCCAGGTGGATAACGCCCATGCAAAGCGCGGTTGAGTAGCACAGTCGCGCTCTGCAACACCCGCCGCCGCTCCTTTTGGGCTTGGAACGACACGAATATGTTGGGGTCAAAGGTCGGCTTGTTCGCCAGAGCCAGCACGGCCCCGGTGCGTGGGTCGAGCGCGACCAGCGCACCGGCTAGGCTATCGGGCAGGGCACGCTCAGCCGCGAGTTGTACCTCCAAGTCAATAGTCAGGTGCAGGGACTCGCCGGGCACGGGGAGCTGGTCGCGCTCTGGAAACTCCCGACCCGTGCGCCCGGCCGCGTCAATCTCGACGTACAACATTCCGTCGCGGCCGCGTAGGCTGTTCTCGTATACTTTCTCGATCCCGGTCTTGCCGATAAAGTCGCCGAGTACATAGGCGTTATCGTTTTTACCCTGTAGATCTTGGTCGCGGATGATGCCAATATAGCCGAGCAGGTGGGCGGCCGCCGTGCCGTAGGGATAGTAGCGCTGGGTCTCGATTTCAATGTCGAGCAGGGGCCAGTCGGCCTTGAGCCGCTCTTCGACAATCGATACCGTGCGGAAATCAACATCGCGTTTGAGACGGATAGTGCGGTATTTGCGGCTGTACTTGCCGTCTAGTTCTGAGTCGCCAATGGCCTCTGTAAACGCCGCAGTAGCCGCGTCGAAATCCTTTTGCGAGGTGCGCTCCAATGAGACGGTATAAAACGGCCGGGTGCGAGCCAAGATGCGGCCATCGCGATCGTAGATCAGCCCGCGCGGGGCTTTGACGCGCCGCTGAGCAATGCGGTTTTCCTCGGACTCGCGGGCGTAGTCAGCCGAGGTGACAACCTGCAAATAGAACAGACGCAGGACCAAAACCGCGAACAGCAAGACGACGGGCACGAGGAGGCGGTTGAGGGGCGGGCGCTGATCTTGTTGTAGCTGGTGTTCCATGATCAAGCGGGAAAGATATAGCGTTTGACAGTCAAGCCGGCTAAGCAAACCATACTGATCAGGCCTGTGTACACGGCGCGGCCCAAGATGCTACCCACCTCAAAGGGCACATCGGCGCTGGCTCCCACATAGTATATGAGATCATGGCAGATCACGGCACCAAAAACCAGCGCGGTCTGAACTTGGATGCTATCGGCGACCATGCGAGTGTGACTGTAGCCGAAACCCGCGCCAATAAGCGACTTGGCAAGCGCATTGACTCCGAGATCGGCGGGCAGATAGATGTCTTGGAAGATGCCGACCCCCAATCCCATATAAGCCCCAACAACCGGCCCGCTGCGCAGCGCGATGAAGCTCAACGTCATAATCAATAAATCGGGTTTGACTGACCATACCTTTATGGAATCGACCCAAGTGGTCTGTAGGATGAAGGCCAGGGCCAGCAAGAGGATATGGCGCACCGCAATCATGTCACCTCGGGATTTGCAAGATCGTGCCCGCCAGCAGCGTCGCCGAGAGGCCGATATTGTTCTGCCGGGCAATATCGCTGGGAGCGAGGCCGAATTTGCGGGCGATGCTATGTAGCGTATCGCCCGTGACTACGGTGTACATCTGCGCTTGCGCGTTGGCCACGGTCAGCTGTTGACCAGGTTTAATTAGCGCCTTCTCAAGACCGTTCCACGCCTGCAAATCGGCGACGCTAACCGCAAATCGCCGAGCCAACTCCCACAGCGTATCGCCCCGCTGCACTATGTAAGTCTCGCCGCCGCTCGTCATCTCTCGGGAGATAGGCTGTTGTCGCACCACCAATTCCTGACCGGGTTTGATCAGCGTAGTTTTGAGGCCATTCCATTTCATCAGGTCGCGCAGGCTCACCCCGTGTTGGGAGGCGATGCGGCCCAGTACGTCGTTCGGGCGGACGGTATAGGTCCCCCGGCGACCACTCGTTGGCTTGGCCCTCGGGGCAACCGGGATATAGAGCAACTGTCGCGGCCGGATGAGGTTGGGATTTCTCAGGCTATTGGCCGCGGCAATGACCCGCGTAGAGACGCCAAAAGTCTGGGCGATGCCAGAGATCGTATCACCGCGCTGAACCCGGTATTGATGGACCGCGGCTTTCTGGGGGATTGGCAGACTGGCGTACTGGTCAAGCAAGATCGGGCCCTTGCCGGGCGGGACCCGAAGGGTATAAGGCGAGCTACTCCTCGGCGGCGTGATGTCTTGGCGTAGCTCGGGGTTGAGGTCGTGCAATACCTGACGTTCGATGCCCAAGAGCTGAGCGGCTGCTTTCAGATCGACATAAAGCCAGTCTTTGGGCAGGACGACCTCCTCGTATGCAAAGGCTGGCTCTTCGGCTTGGGGTTCAAAGCCAAAAAGTTGTGGATCTTTGGCTATGACGGCCGCGGCCATGAAGAGTGGCACGTAGTTTTTCGTTTCGCGGGGCAGCTCGAGCTGCCAATAGTCGTTGGTGCCGGCGCGGGCGATGGCCCGGCGGACTCGTCCTGGCCCGCCGTTGTATGCGGCCAACGCTAAGCGCCAGTCGCCGAACTCTGCAAAAAGGTCTTTTAGGTAGAGGGCAGCTTTCTCGGTCGCCTTGATCGGGTCGCGCCGTTCGTCGATCCAGTGGGTGAGCTTGAGGTCCATCATGCGGCCGGTACGCGCCATAAACTGCCACAACCCCACAGCCCGCGACCGCGAATAGGCCCTTGGGTTGAGGCCGCTCTCGATGACCGCTACGTAGAAAAGGTCGCTGGGCATCCCCTCGCGCCGAAGTATATCGCCGATCAGCGTGCGGTAGCGTCCGGCGCGCTGCAACCAAGTGGCAAAGGTCTTGCGACCCCGCGTCTGGAAAAAGCGAATCTTGGCGACGACGCGGTCATTGTCGTCAATTGGCATGTCGCAGCGAGGGCCGAGCTGGCGGATGCGGATCCGAAGCTTGGTATCGGCCGGCAGGCGCTCGATTTTTTCCTCGGACAGCAGCAGCAAGCGGCTGTTGTCGGGAAAGCGCTCCAAGTGCGGCAACAGGTCGAGGTACGCCCGCTCAATAGCCAGGCCGAGCGTTGCGGCCTGCGCGGTATCCACGAGCGCGTCGTGCTCGTCGAGGTCGGCTAAAATGCCGAAGGCCGCATCGAGGGCCTCCTGCGCCCGCTGGGTCTGCCCGAGGGCGTGGCTTTCGATAGCGAGGAGCAAGTGCCAGCGAACAGCGCTTAGGTCGGCTGTATCCGGCGGTGGGTCCGCAGACATATCTGCAGACACAACAGGGGGCGTCTCGTCGAAGACCAAAGGTCCGGTGCTTTTGCCCTGGGCACAGGCCATGAAGAGCAATGCGATGATACAACAATACAAGCGCATGACGCGTCAGTCCTCCTCCGGGACGAGGATCTGGGAGCGGACCTTGAGGGCAAGAGGATAGTACTTCCCGATTCGTTCAGCCGCGGCCTGGGCTTGTGCCTCGGTGCGGTAGTTGCCGACTTCGATCTTGTAGTAAGGTTCCTTAAAGACCACGTTGATGTCTTCGCGCTTCAGGCGCTTTTTTGCGTCGACCACGAGGCGGCTGGCCTTGTCGTGTTCTAGGAACTGGGCGATCTGCACCTTCCAGCCAATGGTAGTCACTAGCTCAAGCTCGGGTTCCACAGGACCAGAATCGGACACCGCGCTCGCCGGAACCTCGACGACATAGGCGTCGACGTAGTCCGGACCGAGTGCGGAAACCTGCTCTTTGAGGGCCGCAGCCTCGGCGCGAGTGGCGTATTGGCCGGCTTGCAGTACTGAGTGCTCATTGCGGGCCACTAGATAAACCCTCACACCGAGCGCGCGTTCTAGCTCAACGCGGCGCTGGCGGGCCATGGCTTCGTTGCTCAGAGCAACTAGTTGGAGGCGATAGACCGAAGCGCTCGCTACCGGAGCGCGGTCCTGCGCGGGGACCGCTGGTTCCGCTGGGGTTTGGGTTTGGTCGCTTTCCTCTTTCTCGCGTTGAATCGGCTCAATTAGCAAGTCTTCGCCAAGACTACGCGGGTCGAATTCTTCGCGACTAGTGGGTGCGGCGTCGCCCGAATCTGTGCGCCAACGCGGCGCGCTCGCGCAGTGAGCCGTGGCGAGTAGGGCCAACAATAGGATCGGATAGCTTTTCATGGTTCGATCCAAGCGCGCAGGGCGGGTTCGTACGGAGCGCGGGCGACGCCCTTTTCCGAAATGATCGCCGACACCAAGCCGCAGGGTGTGACGTCAAAGGCCGGATTGTAAACGGGCACCGCGTCCGGGGCCGTGGGCTTGCCCATGCCTTCGCGGACCTCAGCCGCGTCGCGCTTCTCAATGGGAATTTCCGCACCCGAGGCCAATTCCATGTCGAGGGTCGAGACCGGCGCGGCCACGTAGAAAGGCACGCCGTGCTCGCGGGCGAGAATGGCCAGCCCGTAGGTGCCGATCTTGTTGGCTACATCGCCGTTGCTAGCGATGCGGTCAGCACCTACTATGCAGCAGTCAATCGCCTCATTCCGCAGCACGACCGCGGCCGCATTGTCGCAGATAACCCTGACATCGATGCCGCTCTGCATCAGCTCCCACGCCGTCAGCCGCGAACCTTGGAGCAAGGGGCGGGTTTCGTCTGCAAAAACGGCGACTTTCTTACCCGCCTCTTGGGCTGCATAGACGACCCCCAAGGCCGTGCCGTAGTCAGCCGTAGCCAAGCCGCCGGCGTTGCAGTGGGTAATGACTTGGCTGCCATCGCGTAGGAGTGCCGCGCCGTGCGCGCCGATCTGGCGACAGATTTGGCGGTCTTCCTCAAACAGGCGGTGCGCGGCCTCTAGCAGAGCATCGCAGATGGCGTGGTTGTCGAGGCTCCGACTCGCCGCCAACACCTCCTGCATCTGATCCAAGGCCCAGAACAGGTTGACCGCAGTCGGCCGGGTGCGGGCGAGGCGAGCAATGTCATCTTCCACGCGGCGGCAAAAGGCCTCGGGGGCGCAATCGACCGCGGTGCGCGCACCTACCACGACGCCGTACGCAGCCGCCAAGCCAATGGCCGGTGCACCGCGCACCACCAGCCCTTCAATAGCGCGGGCGATATCCTCGACGTGGCGATAAGTCGCGTACACCAACTCCTCGGGCAAGCGAGTTTGATCGAGCAGGATCAGCGCATCGTCCTGCCATTTAAGCGTTTGCATCGGCATTAGAAAGTCGAAAATTCAAAGGGCTTTTCTGCGGCTTCCTCGGGCGCGTCCCCATCTGCGAAGTCCGTGCGCTCGGCGTCGCCCCACAGCCTCTCTAGGGCGTAGAAGTCGCGTGCCTCCTCGCGAAAGATATGGACGACGAAATCGACGTAATCCATCAGCACCCAGCGCCGAGTATCCGCGCCCTCAATGTGCCAAGGCTTTTCGCCGATCTCGGCGAGTTGGTCCCGCACCTCGTCGACGAGACTGCGGATGTGCTGTTCAGAAGTACCCGTACAGAGCAAGAAACAGTCGCAGGTGTCGGAGACATCGCGCAAATCTAGCAAGGTTATTGCGAAGGCCTTCTTATCTTGTAAAATTTCTACGGCGCGGGCGATGCGCGGCTCTTGACACAGGCTCATGGACGTTTTCTCATGGTTACTTAGCCGGATCGAGCAGGCCGATGCGGCGGTAGTCGCGCCCGATGACAATCGAGACGCTCGCTAGACTGAACTGGCTTTCCTTCTTCTGCTGAATAAAATGAGGTATTCCCAAGACCTCCGCCACTTGTCGAGCTTGCTCGATATCGCCGTCCAAATCGACGACGAGGGTGTGGAGGTAATTAAAGCTGGGCGCATTGCCTTCGTGAATCACGTCTAACCCGAGAGCGCGGACCTTTTTGCGCAAGCGAGCGGCGACTTGCGATTCGCCGCCGCCATTGAGAATTTCGACCCGAATGGGGCTAAGCTGGGGAGCAGTTTCCGGCTTGGAGACTTCCTGTGGGGGCGTTGGCTCGGGTGCAGCAGATTGCGGCCAGAAGGCTGCCTTGAGGAGAAGGGCTATGGCTACAGTGGCCAGCCCCCACAAAATTAGCTCCTGCACATAGGGGTTTTCTCGATCCATCGCTCCAACGTCATTAATGAATAAAAAACGTCAAGTTAAGTCAAGCAAACAAAGGATGATACGTGAATTTCTGGCGCGAAGAAACCTTTGCCCATCGCTTCTCCACGGCTGACTTTCTCGCCGCCTGTCACCAAGCGTTCGAGCGGTACGGCGCGGGGGTCATCGACAATCCACCGCGCACCGAGTCCGTCCAAAAGCGCGGGTCACTCGACTACTTTCGCTTGGATATGCCCGCCGAATGGCCGGGGAAGTTTCGCTCGCGAAAGATCATCGAAGAATTTTCAGACGTGGCGACCGGACGACTGGCCAAGCGGGAGGCGTATATCGCATTTGAAGATCTGCAACAGGGCCAATCGTATCGGCTAGAGGCCGGGCACATCACCGACTGGCGCACCGGCGCGGCGGGCGCGCTGGGTCTCCAATATCTAGCGGGCGCGGCCATCGAGCGAGTCGCCATTTTAGGGACCGGTCGAATCGCGCGAACTTTGGCCCTATCCTGCGACTCGCTCTTTGATTTGGCGGAAATTGCCTGCACGAGTCGCCGAGAGGCAAACCGGGCTGCGTTTGCCAAAGCGGTCGAGCCGGACCTGCATGCGAGCCTGCGGATAGCAACGTCGCTAGAGACCTGTATCGCCGGAGCCGACGCCGTGCTGACGGCAGTGCCGACGCCGCAGCCCATTTTGACCTCGGCGGCCCTAGCCGAGGTTCCCTACCTCGCGGTCCTCGCCGGGGACAGTCGCACGCGCCAGCTCGCGCCGGAAATCCTCTATGAGCGCACGGTAGTCGTCGATGTGCTCGCCCAAGCCCAGAAGTCCGGGGAGTTTCGCTTTGCGGCCGAGCAGGGCCAAGCCGAGCAGATCGCCTTGGCGCGCAATGCCGAGGGCACGGTGCTAGATATCGGCGACGCCGCCTGCGGCCGGCTTGGCGCAATCGCGCCGAGCGCGGTTTATCTGACGGGGATGGGGGCGCAGGACTTGTGCACGGCGGCCATGGTGTACCGCCGCCTGCTCACTTGAACAACCCCGAGTACTTAAAGGTCATAATGTAGTCCTGCGAGCCTTTCTTCTTGGCTCGGGGCCGGCTGTCGTAAATATCCCAGCCGAAGCCGAAAAGAAACTGATCTTTGTAAAAGGAAACGGCCACGCCCAGAGAAATGGCCAGCGAGTTTCCGGTCGACAGAGCTTCGAGCACATTGCCAATGGCTGTGAAGTGGATGCCGGAAATCAACGGATTATCCACGTTGTGCCAGCCGGCAAAGGCCAATCCAGGCAAGCCAATCAGGCGCTCGGTTTGGCCTAGAACCGCGTTGCCGTCGGCGTCGGTATAATTGCGCCCGGGACGGATCGTCAAAAAGGAAACCAGCGGCTTGGCTTCAAATTCCCACTTCCAGCCCCCGGCTTCCAAAAGCTGCGACACGCTCTGCGGCGGGGCACCCGGGTAACTATGAGTAGTGATTTTCAGCCGCACTCGGCGCTTGTCTTCTTCCGCTAGCTGCAAGTTGAGATCCTCGGCTAGGACGCGCCCGCCGCTCGATTCGTAGATTGTGACCTTCTTCTTTTGGATACTGCCTTTGGGAGCGTAGTTTTCGTCGAGCCGGGTCCACTCGACGACCATCTCGCGACCGATCAGCGCCTGCCGCAGCGAGTCGGGAATTGCAAAGGCCACATCCACTTTGGTGCCGTCTTTTTGCACGACGGGGACATTATTCCAGCCGACGGCCAAGGGCTGGGTCTTCTCGCCGCGCGAGACCAAGACCTCGACAATCTGCGCCAAGTCGATGTCTGCAAGCACTCCATTCCCTTTATATTCGAGTGGACGGGCGCGGTCCTTGACGTCGTTGCTGACCAACAAAACGCGTCCTCGGCGGTCGCCTAGGGCATCGGGCGTAAAAAAGAGCGTGAGGCGCGCAGACTCGCCCGGGGCCAGCGCGAATTGCGCCGGCTCAACGTGGGCCTCCTTGCTTTGGGGATGCGCTTCGACTTGCAGCACCGTATCGCCGACGTTGGTGGCCACTAAGGTCCTCTCCGTCTGCTCCCCCAAGACCACGTAGCCAAAATCGACGATACCCGCCGGATTTAACTCGATTTCCGCGGCCACGCCGTTGCCCTTGAGCAGAATGTCGAGCGCCATTATCTCATTCGCGCCCAAGCCGTCCAAGCGCAAGGTTCCCGAAATCGCTCCGCGGGCCGACGGGCTAAAGGACACGTGCAGCGGCAAGGTGCGCTGGCTGTGGGCTGGCAGCAGGAACCTGCTGTCGGCGTCGATTGGGGTGTGGACGGTAAATTCGGCGCTCGTCGAGCGAATCTGGTGAATCTCAAAGTCGGCGTTGCCCACATTGGCTATTTCGACAACTCGGCTGCTGCTTTCGCCGACGGCGACTCGACCGAAGTCCACGGTCGCCGGGTTGAGGGCGAAAAACTGACCTACGCCTTGCAAGCGCACGGTCTGACGGCCAGCTTCGGCCTCGACGTGGAGGATGGCTTGGCGAGCACCAGATTCCTTGGGCGAGAAACTCAGTGCCACAGGGGCGCTGGCCTTAGGCTGGACGAGGACCGAGTGCTGTTCGATCCCGAATTCAACGCTCTCGTCCGCAGCCACGGAGACCTCCACCACGCCCGGCTGACCGCCCCTGTTCCACAACAGCAAATGGTCGCGCACAGTCTTGCCGATGGGCACACTGCCGAAGTCAATGTCACCACTGATAATCTCGATGCTCGGCGGGCTAATTTGGCCGCGACCCGCTAGAGGGATGGCGACGGTGGCAGCTTGCGGATCGCTAGTGTACAGACGCAGGACGCCCCTTTGGTCGCCTTCGCTCTGCGGCACAAACGCCGCGCTCAGGTTGAGCCGTCCCTCGGGAGCGATGGTCGCCGACGAGTCCCCGACCCCTAGGGCAAAGGCCGCGCCCTCGATGGCGACGTTTTCAACGTGCAGCTCGGCTTGGCCCTGATTGAGGACGGTCACGCGGCGCGCTAGGCGCTGGCCCACTTCGACGGTGCCGAAATCGAGACCCACTTGCGGGAGGGGCGAAAAAGCCGCTTGCGGCACCAAACCACTCCCCCGCAGAGGAATGGACCAATTCCCAAAGTCGGACGAGGCGACCACGAATTCAGTCGCGACCGGCCCCGCGCGAGTCGGAGCGAACGCCACCTCGATTCGCGTTTCACCGCCGGGGTCAGGCCAAGAGCCTATATCACCCGCAACGCTAAAGGGACCCTGTAGGTCGGCAACCTCCATCTGCCCAGCCGTCACGGACACGGCACCGGTGTTTTTGACAGTAACGGCCGCCGTCGCCACTTGCCCGACGGGCACCGCGCCAAAATCCAGCCCTTCGCCCGGCAAAAGCACCAAGGTCGGAACGACGGCTACCGCTTGGAGCGGCACGACCAAGCGCTGGTCTTTGAACAAGGCGGCTACCTGCAACGTCAGTTCGCCCACATACTCCCCAGCCGCTGTGGCGCTGAAGCGCACTTCAACGCTGCCGCTGCCCTTGCCATCCAAGCGCAGCGTATCTGATAGCGCGCTAAAGCCGTCGCCACTAATACCGACGATCACTTCGAGCGCGTCATCTTGCAGATTTTCGACGGAAATGGACGCTCGCGCCTCCACGCCGACGCCGACTACGCCCAAGTCGAGCGCATTCGGGTCAATGGCGAGGGGCTGGGCGAGCAGAACCGCTGGCAGAATCAGGAGGGCGAGCAGAAGCAAAAAAGAAGAGCGACCAACCAGCCAGAATACCGAATACAATGTTTGTCGAAGTTCCACGTCGCAGAGGAGTGGAAAACTTCCTCTGAGGTATTCTTTACGCCGATTCAGGTCGCTCTCTATCAGCCGAAACATACGTCTAAATAACCTACCGTGTCAAGCGGAGAGAATCTGTTTTAAGCCCCCGACGAGCCGATCCATGCCCTCGGCCACATCCTCTTGACGCAGGGCACCGTAGGCAACGCGCAAATAGCAGTCCGCGCTCAATCCAAAAGCATTGCCGGGGATGACGGCGACCTTGTGTTCCCGCACCAAGCGAGCGACCACGTCCATGGCGTCGAGGTCGCTTTGCAGACGCGCTAACAAATAAAAGGCTCCTTCAGCAGCCGGCACCTGCACCCGCTCGCCGAGCGCGCCGAGTCGCTCTAGGCAAAGCCGACGCACCGCATCCATATCCGCTAGATGGTTCTTACAGTACTCAGCTCCAGCCGCGAGGGCACCGAGCGCGGCGCGTTGCGAGATGACCGGCGGGCAGATGAGCACGGTATCTTGAATTTTTTCCAGCGCGCCCAACAGGTGCCGTGGGGCCACGAGGTAGCCGATCCGCCAACTGGCGAGACCGTATGCCTTGGAAAAGGAAAATAGCGAGATCGTGTGCTCCGCGCTTTCGGGCAGTGAGCCAGGCGAGAAATGCCGCGCCGCGCCATAGGTAAAGTACTCGTACGCCTCGTCGGCAAAGTGGTAAAGATCGCGCTCGCGGCAGAGCCGATTGACCGCCGCCAAGTCCGCAGGCCGATAGACCGCGCCCGTTGGGTTGTTGGGTGAGATCGTGACAATGGCGCGGGTGCGCGCTGTGATCGCAGCCTCAATCGCATCGAGATCAAGCTGATAGGCATCGTCTGTGGCCACGAGCACGGCACGGCAATTGGCCATGCCTACGGCCATTTCGTGGTTAAAGTAAAAGGGCGACATCACGACGATCTCATCGCCTGGGTCGGCAACGGCGAGCAAGGCGTGGTAAAAGCCCATGTTGGAGCCAGCCGTGACCATCAAGAGTTGGTCGTCGCCCACCGCGATTTGATTCTCGCACGCGAGTTTTTGGCGCAACTCTTCCCTGAGTTCGGGCAGGCCGCGGGCGGCCTGATAGTGGTGCTCGACAATCGCGCCGCCGAAGTGGCCAAGTGCCTGCATGGCCTGCGGCGGCGGCGGATAATGCACCACGCCCTGGCCGAGGGAAATGGTACCTGGATTGTCGCGGATGAGGGCGGCCACGTGTGGGATCACAGGGCTTTGTACCGCCTGCATACGCTTTGAGTCGATCATGGGTCGTTGGGTTTTCGCTTTATGGCAGAAGCTCAATGGCGACATCGCCGTCTTCTAGAACATCTACTATCAGGCGATTTCCATAAAGCAAAGACATACCAACTAAAGGTACACTACCAGATTGCAGAACGAGTATTTCGCGTTCTTGCCCATGCCATAACGTTTTTGCAATACACACGTCCAATACCACTACATTCCCATCTCCGAGCATTGCGCGGCGATTGCCAGCTAACGAGAGTTCAAGGATTCTACTCAAGTCGCTCGGTAGCGTCAGGTAGCCATTAAATCCTGTATCTATTACTGCCTCAACTTTTTCTCTTTTTTGATTTGATCCAATAACGTCTAATGTGATGACAGCTTCGCGATTGGCTGTAACTGTTCCATTAATCATCGCGTTTTTACCGAGCAATTTCTGCTGATTCTATAGGCGGTTGGAAATCCGATCCGAATGCCATAAATGACGGCGTTGGGACGCTTGACAAGCAGGCGTTTCGTAGCTACCAGATCGTCGTCGTCGATTTCGTATTCACCTGTTTCGATGTCGATAACTAAGAACCTGCCTTTATGCTTAAGTTCAACTTTGTCGCGTATCTGTCGATCGTAAATGCCTTCGCCTCGTGACTCGACTTCGCTGGGAGTATAATTGATATACGGCACGATAATTTCTCCTCACTCTTCTATGCACTCGAAATGGCCAAAGTCCAGTTCATCTTGCTTTGTCTATAATGAGAGGCACCTTTCCTCTGCTCATGGGGAAAACCGTTCAACGCCTCAGGTACAAAATCGTTGCTCGCGCCTCCTATCGCAACACTTCCTGCAACCGCTCGAACAGACGATCAATTTCAGCACGCGTCTCCGCATCGAGCGCAAAGCTCAGGGGTCCGCGATGGACTTGGTTGGGAAAGAGGCCGCGCTTGTGCATGAGGTAGCGCTCGACCACGATGAAGCCGTCCAAGCCCCCTTGGATCTGCAACGTACACAGCGCGCAGATGGGGAAATATATCTGGTACGCGCGTTCTTCGTCGCCAGCGGCGAGGGCGCGCCACAGGGCCACCGTGCCATCGAGCAGCTCGACGCCGGGAATGCTTCCGCGAATGCCTCGGCGGAAGGAATCGATCAGCAGCAAGCCGCCGCTGCCTTCAAATATACCGGCCCGGCCCTCGGTATGGTCGCGCAGGGCCGAAATGCAAGGTCCCAAGGGAGTGGCCTCGGGTTTGAACAGGACGCGATCGCCGTAGGTGCCAAAGAGCGACGCTTGAAATTCAATGCTCATGGGATTGCCGACATACGAGCTGGCGTCTTGGATCATGACCGGGATGGAGACCTCGGCGAGCAGGGCAGTAAAGTAAGCGCGCAACTCGCTCTCGCCCAAGGCGCGGGAAATCGGCGGAATGGCCATGACAGCTGCCGCACCGCCGTCTTCAGCCGCGCGAGCGTAGAGCCGAGCTTGGGCCGTGCCCTCGGCTCCAACGCCGATGATGACCGGCCCGCGCCCGCGAGCAAATTCCACTAGCCGGGCCGGAAGCGCCAACCGCTCGTCAGCCGTCAGGCGCAACAGATCGGATACCAAGGCGAGGCAGAACCCGTGCGCCCCCGTCTCGAAAAGGTAATCGACCTCGTCTTTCAATACGGCGTAATCAATGGCTTGGTCGTCGGTGTACGGCATGTGGACGACCGGCAGGACGTCTTTGATTTCGTAGCTCATAGTCGTTGGTCTCGGCGCGCGCGGCGCAGGCTTCGACCTGAGCTCAGCCGAAGGATGGCAAAGAGTTGTTCGGCGATCTCGTCGTTAGCCGCCGCCAAAAAGTGCCCAAATTTGCGGCGCTGAGTGTAAGTCGGGCGGCGGCGTTGTCCAATGTAGCAGCGCGCCCCGGCCTCTTCGGCAATCAGCGACGGCGGGCCGACGTCATAGACTTCAACTTGGCGCGTCAGATACGCACACAGCGCACCCTCGGCGATCCCCGTCAGCACCAACGCCGCACCAATGGGACTTTCGCGCGGGTCCAGCGCGGGGCGGACGAGGGCCTGATAGGGGCGGGCCTTGGAGGAAATGAAGACCTTATTCGTGCGCGGCTCCTTGGGTAGCTGCAAGCGACGAGGGCGACCATTGCCGACGCGCACGAAAGCACCCTCTCCCTTGATGGCCGTAAAAATTTTGTCCTCCGAGGGCCGCGCGACAATCGCGGCCAGCATCTGGCCATCGCAAGCCAAGCCAATGACAATGTGATAGGGAGCGTCGCCCCGCTTGAAGTGCAAGGTGCCGTCGATGGGGTCGAGAATGACCACGTAGGGCGAGGTGTTGCCGGCAAAGCGCTTTTTGAGCGGCGTGCGCTCTTCGGCGATGCAGCGCACAAACGAGAAGTGCTGGAGCACAGCTGAGAGGAGAATGTCCTGCACAGCCGCGTCGAGGACCGTGAAGGCCGTGGAGGCGTCCTGCGCCTTGCTGCCGGTGAGGCTTTTGTCCGCGGCCTTGCCAATGTCGGCGACTTGGCCGTAGAAAATCAGCGAAGCGCGGGCGCACTGGCCGACGACCGGCAGCAGCGCATCGATAAAGTCGTCGGGGTCGATGTTTTCGGTCATAATACAAAACCCGGACATGTAGGGGCGAGCGGTCACTCGCCCCTACAAACCGGGCGCTAATGCTCAGAGCGCTGCTCCTCAGCCAGCCGCTTCCTCTAGCTGATGCTCCTGCAAGGCGGCGACGACCCGGTCCGGACTCATGGGCAACTCGCCCAAGCGGCAACCTATGGCGTCGTACATGGCGTTGGCAATGGCGGCCATCGGCGGCACCAAAGGCACTTCGCCGACGCCGCGGATCCCGTGCGGGCTGGCCGGGTTGGGCACTTCGACCAAAATCGTCTCGATCAAGGGAATGTCAAAGGTGGTCGGCATCCGATAGTCGAGGAAGGTTGGGTTGGCCATCTGGCCATCGTCTGTGTAGAAGTAGCCCTCCGTAAGTGCCCAGCCAATGCCCTGCACGGCCCCGCCCTGGATCTGACCCTCGACGTACGAGGGATGAATGGCCTTGCCCACGTCTTGCACCGCAGTATAGCGCAAAATCTCGACCTTGCCGGTGTCTGGATCGACCTCCACATCGACGATGTGCACGGCAAAGGCATTGCCCGGGCCGCCGGCGTTGATCGTGCCCTTGCCGGTAATCGGGCCGCCAGTGCTGCCTTGGCTGGCAGCGACCTCCGCAAAGGTGAGCCGCTGAGCGGGATCGGATTTGCAGACAAAGCTGCCGTCCTGGAACTCGACGTCGTCCTCGGCAATTTCTAGCTGCCGCGCAGCGCGCCGGCACATCTCGGCCTTGACGTCCTCGGCCGCGTTGTAGCAGGCGTGACCCGTGGCATAGCACACGCGGCTGCCGCCGGTGCCGCCGGTAAAGCCAATCGAGCTGGTGTCCGGGATGGAAGGATTGATGTCCTCGGCCTTCAGCCCCAAGGTCTCGGCGACGATCATGGCCATGGCAGCGCGGCTGCCGCCGATGTCAACTGAACCTTCGGTGAGATTAATCGTGCCGTTGTCATTGACGGCAATGGCAGCCGAAGACATGCCGCCGCCGTTGAACCAAAAGCCACCGGCCACGCCGCGTCCCCGATAGGGGCCTTCGAGCTTGGTGTGGTAGTGCTCCGAGTCCTTGGCAGCTTGCACGGTTTCCTTGCAGCCGATCTGCCCGTACACCGTGCCATCGGCGCGGCGCGTCCCCTCTCTAGCGGAGTTCTGTAACCGCATCTCCAGTGGGTCCATGCCGATTTTTTCGGCCAACTCGTCGATGACGCTCTCCGAGGCAAAGGCCGCGTTGGGTGCCCCAGGAGCGCGGTAGGCCGAGGACTTGGGCTTGTTGACGACCACGTCGTACGCGTCAATGGTGACATTGGCGATGTAATAAGGCGCGAGAATGCACTGCGCTCCGGCCCCCACGGCCGAGCCGGGATAGGCCCCGGCTTCGTAGGCCATGTAGCAGTGGGCCGCGGTGATGGTGCCGTCGTTTTTGGCCCCCATCTTAATCTTCATATAGGAGCCAGGGGCCGGGCCAGTTCCCTGAAAGACCTCGGTGCGGCTCATGATCATTTTGACCGGCTGGCCGGTTTTGTGCGACATAATGGCCGCGGCTGGCTCCATATAGGTGGGGAACTTGCCGCCGAAGCCTCCGCCGATCTCGCAGGGGATAACCTTGACCTTGGACACCGGCACATTGAGCACTTCCGACACCTGCGAGCGGATCTCAAACGGCCCTTGCGTGCTCACCCACACGGTGACGCTGCCGTCGTTTTTCCACCACACGGTCGTGTTGTGCGGCTCAATGTAGCCTTGGTGAATGGTGGCTGTGTGGAATTCGCGCTCGACGATCACGTCGGCCTCGGCAAAGCCCGCTTCGAGATCGCCCATGGCGTGCTGATTGTGGGTGGCGATATTGCTCTTCTTGCCTGTGTCCTCGCCGAGCGCGCGCGTGGTGCGCTCTTCGTCGAGCAGCGGGGCGTCATCGCGCATGGCCTCGCGAACATCGACAACCGGCTCCAAGACCTTGTATTCGACCTCGATTAGGTCGAGGGCCTCTTCGGCGATGTGGGGGCTGACCGCGCACACGGCTGCGACCGCGTGGCCCGTATAGAGCACCTTGTCCGCGGCCAGCGAGTTTTTGGCGATCTCGCGGACGTTGACGGTGGTTTCGCCGATGTTAGAGAGCTTATCGACGGTCTCGACCAAGTCGTCGGACGTGGCCACGGCGCGCACTCCGTCGAGTGCGAGGGCCTTGGAAGTGTCGATCGAGATAATCTCGGCGTGGGGATGTGGACTGCGCAGGACCTTGCCATAGAGCAGGCCCGGCAGGCGCACGTCGGCCCCGTACACCGCGGCACCGGTGACCTTATCGACGCCGTCGTGGCGGATGGGGCGGGTGCCGATGACTTTGTACTTGCCGTCGGACGTGTAGTTGGGATAATCTTTGCTGGAAAAGGCAGCCATGAGGCACTCCTTCATTTATATATGGATTAGGTGCTTTCAGAAAATTCGCAATCCGTCTTAATCTGAATGCGATAAACTGCGGCGTCAAGTGAACCTTTAATGACAATCGCTTGGAAAATCCCGTCGGACTGGCCTCGGCTCAGCGACGATGAAATCCACATCTGGTGCGTCGAATTGGACGCGGCTGGTGAAGTGGCTGCACTCGCGGCCTGTCTCAGCGCGGAAGAGCGCGAGCGAGCGAGCGGCTTGCTCTCCAGCACCCATCAGCGGCGCTTTGTAGTGGCGCGGGGGATGCTGCGCCGACTCTTGGGACGGTATCTCGACCAAGATCCCGGCGCGGAAACTTTCTCGCGCGGCGCACACGGCAAACCCTTTCTGCCAGAAGGCGACCTGCATTTCAACGTGTCCCACACCCACGAGTTGGCCCTGTACGCGATAGCGCAAAACCGCGAGGTCGGCGTCGATGTGGAGTGGATGCGACCCCAAGTCGCGCACGAGCAAATCGCCGCGCGCTTCTTTTCGCTGGAGGAGCAGGAGGCGCTGGCGCAGGTGCCGGACGAGGAGCGGCGGGCGGCTTTTTACAACATCTGGACGCGCAAGGAAGCCTATGTCAAAGCGCGGGGCGATGGCATCGCCGCTGGCCTCGGCACCTTTGCAGTGTCGCTGGGAGCAGAGGCGGCGCTTTTGCGCTCGGACGAGGGACGGGACGAGGTAGAGCGGTGGAAGTTAATCGCTTTGGAACCGGCGGACGGATACGTCGCGGCTTTGTGCGGGGCTGGTGTGGATTGGCGGATGCGGAGCTGGCGCTGGCGGCCTTAGAAGCGGCTCGCCTTCGTGCGCGTAGGCAGCGAAGGCGAGCCACTAGAAAAAGCCGGTACTTCAAGGGCCAAGGACAATTACGGCTGCCTCTTCCAATCCGGTGATGAGAGCTTCGACGTTGGAGCCATCCAAGTTCGCACGATAAATACTGCCCGCCTCGCCTTCCGGGTCTATTGCTGTCCAGTAGATCTGGCCTCCAGCCACGTCCAAGGCCAAGGAGCCTGGAATGTTCGATTCGGTGATGAGAGCTTCGACATTAGAGCCATCCAAGTTCGCACGATAAATACTGCCCGCCTCCGGGACACCCTCCAGGTCTAGGCCTGTCCAGGCTATCCAGTATATATGGCCTCCAGCCGCATCTAAAGCCAAGAAGAATGGAGCGTTCGGTGCGGTGATGAGAGCTTCGACATTGGAGCCATCCAAGTTCGCACGATAGATATTGCCCGCCTCGATGATACCCCCCTCCTCCACCGGGTCTGTTCCTGTCCAGTAGATCTGGCCTCCAGCCACGTCCAAGGCCAAGAAGAGCGCAACGTTTGGTGCGGTGATAAGAGCTTCGACATTGGAGCCATCCAAGTTCGCACGATAGATGACACCCACCTCCTCCACCAGATCTATTGCTGTCCAGTAGATCTGGCCTCCAGCCACGTCCAAGGCCAAGCCGTATGGAAAAACCGCTCCGGTGATGAGAGCTTCGACATTGGAGCCATCCAAGTTCGCACGATAGATACTGCCCTCCTCTGGGTCTGTCCAGTACATCTGGCTTCCAGCCCCCACGTCCAATGCCAAGGAGAGCGGATAATTCAATCCGGTGACGAGGACTTCGGCGTTGGAGCCATCCAAGTTCGCACGATAGATACTGCCCTCCTCTGGGTCTGTCCAGTATATATGCGACAAGGTGGAGGTGGAGGGGGCATAAACGAACTCGCTCGACACGGTCACGCGCACCGCATCCGAGCAGTTGTTATCGGTGTTGTGCTCACCAGAGACGCCCTGGACGCAAGCCCCGTAGTAGTAGGTGCCCGCTTCCGCCGGAGCCGTCAACGAAAGCGACTTCGTAACAAGGTCGGACGTCTCTAGATTGACGACATCGGCGCTGATTTGGGTGTCGTCCGAAGTGATCGTTGCGTCGGTTGAGCTATAGTAGAACAGCACGGTCGGTTCGGGTTCACCGCCCCCTTGGTTGCGCACCGTCGCCCGTAGCATGAACGGCTGCTCAAATGCCAAGGTGCTATCGCTTACCGAAGCCGCCACCACTAAGTCCAACGGGCCAACCACGTGAAGCGTGTAGTCGCCTGTTGCCGAAGAAGAAAAGCCCCTTACTCCTATGTAGTAGGTGCCCGAACGGACGGAAGCGGAAACCCGAAAATTAGAACGCTCACCACCATCGTCATTCTCATCCAAGACGTTGCCAGAGCTATCCAAAATAGCCCCGTAGGTATCCACACGGCCCGTCGTATAGGCTGTCAAGGTGCCCGCACTGCTCATCTCAACGCGAAAGTAATCTGTATCTCCCTCTGATAACGAGCCCTCCGTCGAGCTTCCTAAATCGACTTCAGTCGCCCCCGCAAGGGTGTTGTCGGGATCTTGGCCGATGCCCGGCGGCAACGCGGGATCGGATGGATTGCTGAGGTAGCGGAGAAGCAGCCCACCGTCGGCCACATCGACTTGGCCATCGCCATTGACATCGCCACGGGAAATATCGCCGTTGTTGGGCAGCACAATGGACGAATCCACACTATACAGCAGCACAAATAGCACATCGAAGACATCGACTTGACCATTGCCGTCCACATCGCCCAACACCCCATCCGCAGCGAGCTTCATTCGCGCATCGCTGTGCTCTTCAACTACAATGTCCACCTCATCGCCTCCCATCCGAAAAGTCGGGTTCACATACGCGACCAACCCCGCGCCCGAAACGGTCAACCCATAGACCGATCCATCCGCTTCCACTAGCCCCTCGTCTGCCGACTGCACCGATCTTGGAGCGGCCCCTACCGCCGGAATCCCCGCCTGTCCATCCACTAACACCATCCGCCGACTCTCCGTCATTCCGCCGCTACTCAGCCGGTAGATATACACCCCCGCTCCCACGGCTTGTCCCGCTGCATCCGTAGCATCCCATTGCGCCGTGTGTATCCCTGCCGACCGTTCCGCATCCACCAACGTCGCCAAACGCTGTCCCAGCAGGTTAAACACCTCCAACCGCACATGGGCAGGTGTCGGCAGTTGGTAGGGAATGATAGTGGAAGGATTGAACGGATTGGGGTAATTCTGTCCCAAGGCAAAATCGGTCGGCAGAGCTATGCCCCTAACCGTAGAGAACGCTCGCAACGGCAGCGCAAAATGCCCGGTCTCGTCCGTGGTCGTGCCGACGAACCGGCGCAGATCAGTCCAATCAAACAGCCGCACTTGCACGCCAGCCGCTGGCTGCCCCGACGACAGGCGAACCTGACCCTCAAGCAGCGGTTCTGCGCTGACGCTGACGCTCAGTACCAGTCCGATGAAACTGCCGATCAATGACTTCATAGCCTTCGCTCCTTCATAAAATGTCTTAGCCACGCTACGCTCAGCGTAGCAGGGTGAGTTTGCGCGTCAAGATGCCGTTGGTTGTTTCCAGTCGATAAAAGTAGATGCCGCTGGCCAAGGGGCGTCCTTGGTCGTCTTGGGCTTCATAGCGGAGCCGGTGGTAGCCGGCCTGCTGCGGTCCTTGGTGCAGGATCGCCACCCGCTGCCCGGTCACTGAAAATAGCTCCAAGCGCACCGGACCCGATTTCGGCAAGAAGTAGGAGAGGATCGTCTGGCTGTTGAACGGGTTGGGCGCGTTTTGCTGCAACTGGGGTTCATCTGGCAAGCCGATCAACTTACTGGCCGCGATGGCCTTACCCGCGTTCGTCCATTCGGCCACGTCCCACAGCAGAATTGTGCCATCTTCTGAGGCGGAGGCCAGGGTGTTCCCATCCGGCGAAAACGACACCGAATTGACCCGATTCGCATGTCCTTCAAGCGTGGCGATAATGTCTCTAGTCGCCACATCCCACAGCTTCACCGTGCCATCCCATGACCCCGAAGCGAGGGTGTTCCCATCCGGTGAAAACGAGACCGAATTGACCCCAGACGTATGCCCTTCGAGCGTAGCGATAATCTGTCTGGTTGCCACATCCCACAGCAGAATCGTGTCATCCTCTGACCCCGAAGCCAGCGTGGCTCCATCCGGCGAAAACGAGACCGAATTGACCCCAGACGTATGCCCTTCGAGCGTAGCGATAATCTGTCTGGTTGCCACATCCCACAGCAGAATCGTGTCATCCTCTGACCCCGAAGCCAGCGTGGCTCCATCCGGCGAAAACGACACTGAACGGATCCAATCCGCATGCCCTTCAAGCGTGGCGATAATCTGTCTGGTCGCCACATCCCACAGCAGAACCGTGTGCCATGCCCCGGCAGCCAACGTGGCCCCATCCGACGAAAACGATACCGAATAGACCGTACCCCGAGGCTCTTCAAAGGTGGTGATAATTTCTCTAGTTGCCACATCCCACAGCAGAACCGTAGAACGCAATAGCCCGGCAGCCAACGTGGCCCCATCTGGAGAAAAAGAAACCGACCGGCCCGCATCTATATGCCCGGAGACAACGACAGCGGTATTTCCCGTCTCCACGTCCCACAGTCGAATCGTTTCATCATCTGACCCCGAAGCGAGGATAGTCCCATCCGGCGAAAACGACACTGAAGTGACCCAAGACGTATGCCCTTCGAGCGTGGCGATAATTTCTCTAGTTGCCACATCCCACAGCAGAATCGTTTGCCATGTCCCGGCAGCCAAGGTGGTTCCATCTACCGAAAACGATAATGTATGCCCTTCGAGCGTGGCGATAGCTGTGTGCGTCGCTACGTCCCACAGCCGAATCGTGTCATAATTTGACCCCGAAGCGAGGATAGTCCCATCCGGCGAAAACGACACTGAACGGATCCAATCCGTATGCCCTTCGAGCGTGGCGATAATTTCCCCGGTCGCCACGTCCCACAGTAAAACCGTGCCATCCCATGACCCGGAAGCCAAGGTAGTCCCATCCGGCGAAAATGACACCGAAGTAACCCCACTCGCCTGTCCTTGGAGCGTGGCGATAATTTCTCTGGACGCCACATCCCACAGCTTCACCGTGTCATCGTATGACCCGGAAGCTAGGATCGCCCCGTCCGGCGAAAACGATACCGAAGTGACCCTACGCGTATGGCCTTCGAGCATGGCGATAGGTTCGCCGGTCGCCACATCCCACAGCTTCACCGTGCCATTCCATGCCCCCGAAGCGAGGGTAGCTCCGTCCGGCGAAAACGACACCGAAGTGACCGAACTCGCAGTCGGTATCAGCATCAGAGCACGAGACGTCGCTACTTCGTATATCCACACACCGATGCCACTGGCTACCGCGAGGTATTGACCCCCCGGTGAGAAGGCGATGTCGTCGATGCTTCCTTTTCCCAAGCGGACCATCGCGCCGTCAGGTAGATGCCACGTCCGATAATCGCCGTCCATGACGGCTGCGATGTCGATGTCGCTACTAACGAACTCACTCGACACGGTCACACGCACCGCATTCGAGCAGTTGTTATCGGCGTTGTGCTCGCCAGAGACGCTCTGGACACAGGCCCCGTAGTAGTAGGTACCCGCTTCCTCCGCCGCCGTCAACGAAAGCGACTTCGTAACAAGCTCGGCTGTCTCTAGACTGACGACATCGGCGCTGATTTGGGTGTCGTCTGAAGTGATGGTTGCGTCAGTCGAGCGGTAGTAGAAAAGCACCGTCGGTTCGGGTTCACCACCCCCTTGGTTGCGCACCGTCGCCCGCAGCCAGAACGGCTGCCCAAATGCCAAGGTGCTATCGCTTACCGAAGCCGCCACTACTAAGTCCAAGGGGCCAACCACGTGAAGCGTGTAGTCACCTGTCGCAGACCCCCAACCCTCTACCCGGATATAGTAAGTGCCGGCACTGACGGGAATAGAAACCCGAAAATTGGAACCCTCACCACCATCGTCATCACGATCCAAGACGTTGCCAGAGCTATCCAAAATAGCACCTTCGGTATCCACATGGCCCGTCGTATAGGCCGTCAAGGTGCCCGCATTACTCATCTCAACGCGAAAGTAATCTGTATCCCTCTCCGATAACGAGCCAGAAGTCGAGCTCCCTAAATCGACCGGAGTCGCCCCCTCAAGGGTATTGTCGGGATCTTGGCCGATGCCCGGCGGCAACGCGGGATCGAATGGATTGCTGAGGTATCGGAGAAGGAGCACCACGTCGGCCACATCGACCATGCCATCGCCGTTGACATCGCCATGCGAAATATCGCCGTTGTTGGGCAGTACAATAGATGAATCCAAGCTATACATGACCACGAACAGAGCATCGGCCATATCAACTTGGCCATTGCCGTCCACATCCCCTAAAACCCCGCCTGTAGCCCTCTTCATCCTCGCACCACCGTACTCCTCAACCACAAGGTCCACCTCATCAACTCCCGCCCGAAAAGTCGGGTTCACATACGCGACCAACCCCTCGCCAGAAACAGTCAATCCATAGATCGAACCATCCGCTTCCATAGTGGAAGGATTAAACGGATTGGGATGATTCTGCCCCAGCGCAAAATCGGTCGGCAGAGCCATGCCTCTAGCCGTAGAGAACGTTTGCAGCGGCAGCGCGAAATGCCCGGTCTCGTCCGTGGTCGTGCCGATGAACCGACGCAGATCGGTCGGATCAAACAGCCGCACCTGCACGCCAGCTGCTGGCTGCCCGGACGACAGACTCACTTGGCCTTCAAGGAGAGATTCTGCACCGACGCTGACGCTCAGCATCAGTCCGATGAAACTGCCGATCAATGACTTCATTTAAGGTCTGCTCCTTTAGGTAAAAAGGCTCCCCATAGAGTGCCCTTTATCAAAAAAAACAAGCTCCGTTTCGGCTGCAATACACAATACATTGATCACAACTGATTCAATGCGAGACCACGCCGTGCAGATCTATCTCAAAGTCGATGTCCACAACCGGCGGCTGGATACGTAGCGGCTTTATGCAGGGGCTGGCGTGGATTGGTGGATGCGGAACTGGCGCTGGCGGCCTTAGAAAGCGGCTCGCCTTCGTGCGCGTGGGCAGCGAAGGCGAGCCGATAGAAAGGGCTAGTGCTTCAAGGGCCGAGGACGATGACGCGTGGCTGGTCCAGTCCAGTGACGAGGGGTTCGATGTTGGACCCGTCCAAGGACGCACGATAGATGATACCCCACTCTAGATCTGTCCAGTATATCTGACCTCCAGCCACGTCCAAGGCCAAGCCAAGTGGCTGGTTCAGTCCGGTGATGAGAGCTTCGACATTGGACCCGTCCAAGGACGCACGATAGATGGCACCCTCCCCCGGGTCTGTCCAGTACATCTGACCTCCAGCCACGTCCAACGCCAAGACACCTGGCTCATACCGTCCAGTGACGAGGAGTTCGATGGACTCCTCTCCGATGGACTCCTCGTCACTGGAGCCATCCAAGGGCTCACGATAGATCTCACCTCCCTCCGGCTCTGTCCAGTATATCTGACCTCCAGCCACGTCCAAGGCCAAGCCGCCTAACGCCTGACTCAATCGGAAGAGGGGTTCGACATTGGATCCATCCAAAGACGCACGATAGAGGGCATACCCCTCCTCCTCCAAGTAGTGCCCTGTCCAGTACATCTGGCCTCTAGCCACATCCAAAGCCAAGAAGGTTGGAAAAATCTCTCCGGTGACGAGGAGTTCGATGTTGGAGCCATCCAAAGACGCACGATAGATGATGCCCCTCACCTCCTCCAAGTCTAGCCCTGTCCAGTATATCTGACCTCCAGCTACATCCAAGGCCAAGCCGCCTAACACCTGACTCGGTCTGGTGACGAGGGGTTCGACGTTGGAGCCATCCAAAGACGCACGATAGAGGACAGACCCCGCCTCCAAGTCTAGCCCTGTCCAGTACATCTGCGACAAGGTGGAGGGTGTAGAGGGAGTATAAACGAACTCACTCGACACGGTCACGCGCACCGCGTTCGAGCAGTTGTTATCGGTATTGTGCTCGCCAGAGACGCTCTGGACGCAGGCCCCGTAGTAGTAGCTGCCCGCCTCCGCCGCCGCCGTCAACGAAAGCGACTTCGTAACGACGTTGGACGTCTCTAGATTTGCGACATCAGCGCCTATTTGTGTGTCGTCCGAAGTGATCGTTGCGTCGGTCGAGTTATAGTAGAACAGCACTGTGGGTTCGGGTTCACCATCCCCTTGGTTGCGCACCGTCGCCCGTAGCGTGAACGGCTGCTCAAACGCCAAGGTGCTATCGCTTACCGAAGCCGCTACCACTAAGTCCAATGGGCCAACCACGTGAAGCGTATAGTCGCCTGTGCGGGAAGACGAGAAAGCCTCTACTTTGATGTAGTAGGTGCCTGCACTGACGGAAGCGGAAACCCGAAAATTGGAACGCTCACCGCCATCGTCATCACGATCCAAGACGTTGCCAGAGCTATCCAAAATAGCCCCTTTGGTATCCACGCTGCCTGTCGTATAGGCTGTCAAGGTGCCCGCACTGCTCATCTCAACGCGAAAGTAATCTGTATCCCCCTCCGATAGAAAACCATCAGTCGAGCTTCCTAAATCGACTTCAGTCGCCCCCTCAAGGGTATCGTCGGGATCCTGGCCGATACCCGGCGGCAACGCGGGGTCGGATGGATTGCTGAGGTATCGGAGCAGGAGCCCACCATCGGCTACATCGACTCGGCCATCGCCGTTGACATCGCCACGAGAAATATCGCCGTTGTTGGGCAGCACAATGGACGAATCCACGCTATACAGCAGCACAAACAGCACATCGAAGACATCGACTTGACCATTGCCGTCCACGTCGCCCAACACCCCATCCGCAGCCAGCTTCATCCGCGCACTGCTGTGCTTTTCCACTACAATGTCCACCTCATCGCCTCCCATCCGAAAAGTCGGGTTCACATACGCGACCAACCCCTCACCTGAAACGGTCAACCCATAAACTGAGCCATCCGCTTCTATCTCACCCTCGCCTGCCGACCGCACCGACACCGGAGCGGCCCCTACCGCCGGAATCCCCGCCTGCCCATCCACCAACACCATCCGCCGACTTTCTGTCATTTCGCCGCTACTCAGCCGATAGATATACACTCCTGCCCCCACGGCTCTCCCCGCCGCATCCGTAGCATCCCATTGCGCCGTATGCACCCCCGCCGCCTGTTCCGCATCCACCAATGTCGCCAAGCGCTGCCCCAGCAGGTTAAACACCTCCAGCCGCACATGGGCAGATGTCGGCAATTGGTAGGGTATGACAGTGGAAGGATTAAACGGATTGGGGTAATTCTGACCCAGTGCAAAATCGGTCGGCAGAGCCGTGCTCTTTGTCGTAGAAAACGCTCGCAACGGCAGCGCGAAATGCCCAGTCTCGTCCGTGGTCGTGCTGACGAATCGGCGCAGATCGGTCCAATCAAACACCCGCACTTGCACCCCAGCCGCTGGCTGCCCAGACGACAGGCGAACCCGGCCTTCCAAGAGGGGTTCTGCGCCGACGCTGATGCTCAGTACCAGCCCGATGAAACTGCCGATCAAAGACTTCATAGCCTTCGCTCCTTTATAAAATGTCTTGGTACACGCTACGCTCAGCGTAGCAGGGTGAGTTTACGTGTCAAAATGCCGTTGGTTGTCTCTGGTAAAAGTGGATGCCGCTGGCC